>CAMCWB010000033.1 GCA_945882315.1 Bauldia litoralis
GACGCACCCGTCCATATAGCTCCACGCCCTTCATCCCCCGCCCTCCGCCGAACCGACGTAGAGAGCTATCAGCTGACGGACTTTTGCTCCGCCGCAGCCAGACAATCCGGCCGCTTCACTGAGGGATTATTCCTCCGGCGCTTACAGCCGCTTCGATTTCTTTGGCTTCGGCCTCCTATCGCTGGCCGTCGGCTCGCTGCAATTGATGCTCGACCGCGGCGAGCAGCTCGACTGGTTCCAGTCGTCAGAGATCCTCATGGAGATCGGACTGTTCGCGGCGGCCCTGTGGATGTTCGCCATCCACACCGCGACCAATCGCGAGCCGTTCCTGGATCGCGACCTCTTCCGCGACCGGAATTTTGCCGCCGCGCTGATGTTCATCTTCGTCATCGGCATCATCCTGCTCGCCACGATGGCGCTGCTGCCGCCGATGCTGCAGAATCTTTTCGGCTATCCCGTCGTCACCGTCGGCCTGGTGCTCGCGCCGCGCGGCATCGGCACGATGATCTCGATGTTCGTCGTCGGCCGCCTCGTCCGCCAGATCGACCCGCGCTACCTCGTGGCGTTCGGCCTGTCGCTGACCGCCTTCTCGCTCTGGCAGATGACGTGGTTCTCGCTCGAGATGGACGAATGGCCGGTCATCGTCTCCGGCGTCGTCCAGGGCTTCGGCCTCGGCTTCGTCTTCATCCCGCTGTCGACCATCGCCTTCACGACGCTGCACCCGCGCCTGCGCACCGACGCGACCAGCCTCTTCAACCTCGTCCGCAATCTTGGCTCCAGCATCGGCATCTCGATCATGGCCGCGATGCTGACGCGCAATATCCAGATCAACCACGCCTCGCTCGCCGCCCATGTCACGCCCTTCAACGACAATCTCGTCGCTGCCGGCATGGATCCGACCACCTTCACCAGCGCCGCCGGCCTCCGGACCGCGGCCCAGCTCGACGGCCTGATCAATGCGCAGTCGGCGATGATCGCCTATCTCGACGATTTCAAGCTGATGATGTGGATCACGCTTGCCGCCGCGCCGCTCCTCCTGATGCTGCGCTACAACAAGCAGGCCGCTCCGACCGGTGCTCCCGTGGCGGCGATGGCGGACCGAGCGGCGCTACGCCGCGCTCGCCGCGACCGGCTCGGGCAGCAGGAATTTCTCCAGCGGCTGCGGACGGGCGATGGCGAAGCCCTGGACCGCATCGACGCCGATCCCTTTCAGGATATCGATCGTCTCGACGTCCTCGACACATTCCGCCACGGTCTGCGCCCCGAGCTTGTGGGCGATGTCGTTGATCGACTCGACGATGGCGCGGTCGACGCTGCTCCCCTTGAGGTTCTGCATGAAGGTGCCGTCGATCTTCACGAAGTCGACGGGGAAGCGCTTCAGATAGTCGAAGGAGCTGAGGCCGGTGCCGAAATCGTCGAGCATGATGGCGCAGCCCGCTTCCCGCGCCGCCGTCACCAGCGCGTGGGCGGCGGTCAGGTTCTGGATCAGCGCCGTCTCGGTGATCTCGAAATGCAACCGCTCCGGGCGGAAGCGCGTCTGCGCCAGCTCGTCCCGCAGGAAAGGCCAGAAGCCGGCATCGTTCAGCGAATTTGCCGACAGGTTGATCGAGATCGACAGGTCGGCCTCGCCGCATATCTGCTCGCCATAGCGGCGGAGCCGCCGCCCGCACGACCCAGCGATCCATCTTCGACATGAGATCGTAGCGCTCGGCCGCCGGGATGAACAAGGCCGGGTCGAGCAGCTTGCCGCCATCCTCGAGCCGCAGCAGCAACTCGATCTTGCGCTTGCCCCGATCGGCCGGATTGAGGCTGCGGATTTCCTGCGCGAACAACCTGAATCGGTTCTCCTCGATCGCGCCGCGGATATTGGCGGCGGCCTGGAGATCGAGGTGATGGCGATGCGCCTCGCTTTCGCCGGCATGATAGACGGCGACGCGATTGCGCCCGTCGGCTTTCGCGGCGTAGCAAGCGACATCGGCCTGACTGAGCAGTTCCGACGCGGACAGCGACTCCGCCGAGATCACCGTCATGCCGATGCTGGCGCCGACGTCATAGAGCCTGCCGCCCCAGGCGAAGGGGATGGAGCGGACCGCCTCCACAACATTGCCCGCGATGAGCTCGGCCCGCTCCATCGGGCAATCCCGCAGGATGAGCGCGAATTCGTCGCCGCCGAGGCGCGCCGTCATGTCGCTGGCCCGCACCGTTCGCCGGATGACGCGGCCGATCTCGCGCAGCAGCGCATCGCCCGCCGCATGGCCGACGGTGTCGTTGACGATCTTGAAGCGGTCGAGGTCGATGAAGCAGAGCGCGTGCTGGCGGCGCTCGCCGACAGCGCTGGCGCAGGCGGCCGCAAGCTCGGCGTCGAAGGCCGTGCGGTTGGGAAGGCCGGTCAGCGCGTCGTGCGTCGCCGAATGGGCAAGCTGGCGCTGCAGCTGCCGCGACCGCGTCATGTCCTGGAAGACCAGCACGGCGCCGACCACCTCGCCGGATGCCGTCCGCACCGGAGCCGCGGATTCGCGGATGTCGCGCCGGTCGCCGCCGCGCCCGACCAGGACGACGGTCTCGTTTCGTGACAGCGGCTGGACGAGCTTCATCGAGTCAACCAGCTGCGCCTGGACGCGCACCGAGGTCGCCTCATCGACGATGCGGATGACGTCGTCGACGGGTCGCCCCAACGCCTCGGCAATGGTCCAGCCGGTCAGTTCCTCGGCAACGGCATTCATGAAGGTGATGCGCGCCTCGATATCGGTAGCGATCACGGCATCGCCGATCGATTCGAGCGTGACGCGGAGCAGCTCCTTCTCCCGCGAGAGCGCATCGGTCAGCTGCCGGTTCTCGGTGATGTCCCAATTGGTGCCGATGAGCAGCGACGGCGCGCCGTCAGGTCGCTTGACGAGGTTGGCGATCGATCGGACATGGCGGACCTCGCCCGAGGGCAGGATCACCCGGAACTCGGTATCGTAGGGACGACGATCGGAGACCGCATCCCAGACCTCGGCGACGGCGCGCTCGCGATCGTCCGGATGCAGGCAGGCAGTCCAGGCGCTATGGCTCCGCTCGAAGGCCTGTGGTTCGATCCCGTAGATCGCGCACATGCGCTCGTCCCACCAGACCTCCTCCGTATCGGGCTGCAGCTCCCAAAGCCCGACGCCGCCCGCCCGCACGGCGAGCTGGACGCGTCCGGAGAGGCGCTTCAGCCGCTCCTCGGTCTCCTTGCGCGCCGTGATGTCGGTATGCGTGCCGATCATCCGGCGCGGCCTTCCCTCCTCGTCGCGCTCGATGACCTTGCCGCGGTCGAGGATCCAGACCCAGTGGCCGTCCTTGTGCCGCATGCGGAATTCGCATTCGAAATTGGGCGTGTTGTTGGCGACATGATCATGGCCCGCGGCGCGTGCCACCACCACGTCGTCGGGATGGACGAAGTCCCACCACGCCTCGCTATTGTCGTCGACCTGCTCATGCTCGTAGCCGAGGATCGCCTTCCAGACCGACGAATAGAAGGTCTTGCCGGTCGTCGCGTCGAAATCCCAGACGCCTTGGCGGGCGCTTTCGAAGGCGAACTGCCAGCGGCTTTCGCTTGCCGCGAGCGCCGCTTCCGTCTGTTTCTGCCTGGTGATGTCGGTGTGGACGCCGATCATGCGCAGAGCCCTGCCCGCGGCGTCGCGTTCGATTACCTTGCCGCGGTCGAGGATCCAAAGATAGCGGCCGTCACGGTGGCGCATCCGGAATTCGCATTCGAAGACCGGCGTCAGGCCGTCGATGTGGTCGCTATTGGCCTTCATCACCCGGTCGAGATCGGCGGGATGGACCAGCCTCTCCCAGGCATCGCCGCGATCGCCGAATTCCTGGCGCGTGTAGCCGAACATGGCGGTCCACACGGAGGAATAGAAAGCGATGTTGTTGCGCAGATCATGATCCCAGACGCCATGACCGGCGCTTTCGAGCGCGAAGTTCCAGCGGCTCTCGCTTGCCTCGATCGCCGCCTCGGCCTTCTTCCGCGCCGTGATGTCCTCGACCTGAGAGATGAAGTGGAGCGGCTCTCCGGAGGTCTCGTCGCGGACCAGCGATACCACCAGCAGGGCCCAGACCAGGCTTTGATTCTTGTGGATGTAGCGCTTCTCTATCCGGTAGTTGTCGATCTAACCGGCAATCGTCTTCTCGAGAAGATGGAGATCGGCCGCCAGATCGGCCGGATGCGTGATGTCCTGGAAGGTGAGTCTGCCCAGTTCCTCCGGCATGTAGCCGAGCATGTCGGAGAGGGCGCGATTGATGCGCTGCCAGCTTCCGTCCAGGCCGATCAATGCCATGCCGATCGCCGAATGCTCCATGGCCTGGCGGAAGCGAAGTTCGCTGGCGCCGATACGCACCTGCTCCCGGCGGAGCTCCGCGACGATCAGGCTGATGCAGAAGGCCGGAAAGATCGTGAGCGCGGCGAAGAAATTGATCGAGATGCTGTGGATGGTCTGCGTGCCGCTGACGCCGACCAGCTGCCCGAGATGAGCCGCGACGGTCACCACCGCCATGCAGGCAAGAAGATTGAGCGCCGTGGCGAAGGGCGTCGTCCATAGGGCCGCCAGAACCAGCGGCATGCCGACGACGACGAAGGGATGCGCGATCATCGTCAGCGCGGCATAGGCAAAGCCTACCGACAGCAGGGCGAAGCCGATGAAGGCTGCGGCGCTCTTTCCGCCGGCGATGCCCTGGAGCGCGCGGCGGTCGGCAGTCATCACGATCGGCAGGATCGTGACGGCACCGATCGCCGATCCGCTCCACCACAGCCACCAGAGATCCGAGATGGCCCAGCCATTGATCACGTTCACGATGACGGCGGCGGCAACGCCCGCGACGGCCGGCGCAATCGCCGCCGCGACCGCCTGAAGCTTCAGGTAACTGGCGACGGTCAGCGTGTCCGGCCCGAGCGGCCCGGTCCAAAGCCGCAGCAGGCCGAGCGCCAGGCCGAGCTCGAACAGGTTGGCCGCGGTCAACACGACGCTGATCGTGGGCGGATGGCCGAAAAGGATATTGGCGGCGAGGCCGCTGGCAAAGATCGCCACAAAATGCAGCGGCCAGGCACCCGTTCCGCGACGCAGGAACCAGCCCAGCGCCAAGGCATTGGCAAGCCAGATGCTCGAGATCCCTTGAGGCTGGCGCGACAGGAGGATGCCGGCGGCAGCGGCCAGGAAATAGACGCCGCCGACAAGCATCACCTGCCAAGCGAGCGAGCGCCAAGCATCATGGCTCCGCCCGTCGACACCGTCCAGCCCCGTCCAGGATGACATCCGTTCCCCCAGCCGCGAGGACCGCTTCACCCGGCATCCGCGCAACGGACCAGCGTCACACCGGCAAAGTAAAGAAAGCCGCTACGTGCAGCCGGGTTCGTCTGCGGCCGAAGGTCAGACGGGCATCAGGGTAAACAATTCGCTACCGGCCGCCTTCGTCATTCGCCGCAGGGAATCCAGATATTCTTCACCTGGGTGGCGCGATGCAGGAGGTCGCGCCCGCCGCTCGCGGCCGGATCATGCCAGTCGCGGCCGATTGTTTCGGTCCAGACCTGCTTGAGATTGCCGGTCGACGCCTTCTCGATCGCCGCTGCCGTCGCCGCCTCGCCGAAATACCAGATCGCGTCGACCGCATCGTGCCGCGCCAGTTCGATACCGAGCGTCTTGCGCTCGCCGGTGACGATATTGAGGACGCCGGCCGGCAGGTCCGAGGTCTCGAGCACCTGGTAGAAGTCGGTCGCGATCAGCGCCTGGCGCTCCGACGGGATGACGACCACCGTATTGCCCATGGCAATGGCGGCGGCGGCGAGCGACACGAAGGCGAGCAGCCCCGGCTCTTCCGGACAGACGATGCCGACGACTCCGACCGGCTCGTTCATGGCAAGCGCCAGGCCGCGGAGCGGCGGCCGGTGCACGGCGCCGTCGAACTTGTCGGCAAAAGCGGCGAAGGCGAAGAGCCGCTCGACCGCCGCATCGACCTCGAGACGCGTCTTGGCTTTCTTGACGCCGCGCAGCATGCGCAGCCGGTCGGCGAATTCGCTGGCGCGGATGTCGAGATTCTCGGCGATGTAATAGAGGATCTGCGCGCGGTTATGCTCGCTGGCCGCCGCCCAGCCGCCAGCCTTCCGCGCCGCCTCGACGGCATTGCGGATGTCCTTGCGGTTGCCCTCGCCGATCTCCCCGACGAGCTTGCCGTTCGGTCCGGCGACAGGTCGCGAATAGCCGCTGTCCGGCCGTGCCTGCTTGCCGCCGATATAGAGCTTGGCCGTGCGGTCGATGCCGCCGCCGGTCAGTTCGAAGCCGATCTCGGCCTTCACCATCGGCTTCTCGACGATCGGCCGCGCCGCTTTCATCCAGGCGGGCCTGCTGTAGGCGAGAAGCCCTTCGCGCCCGCCCTCGCGGCCATAGCCGGATTCTTTATAGCCGCCGAAGCCGGAGGACGCGTCGAACAGGTTGGTCGCGTTGATCCACACGACGCCGCAGCGCAGCTTCGGCGCGATGTCGAGCGCCAGATTGATCGATTCCGACCAGACGCTCGCGGCAAGTCCGTATTCGGTGTTGTTGGCAAGCGCCACCGCCTCGTCGGGCGTGCGGAAGCTCATCGCCACCAGCACGGGGCCGAAAATCTCGACGCGGGCGCAGGTCGACGCCGCCTGGACATTGGTGAGGAGCGTCGGCGGGTAGTAGAGCCCCCGTTCCGGTAGCGCTGTCTTCGGCTGGAAGATATGCGCTCCCTCCTCGACGCCTTTGGCGACCAGCATCCGGATGCGCTCGAGCTGCACCGGCGCCACGATTGCCCCGATATCCATCGACTTGTCGAGCGGATGCCCGGTGCGCAGCGTGTTAAGGCGTATGCGCAGCTTGTCGATGAAGCGCGCCTCGATCGACTCCTGAACGAGGAGCCGCGACCCGGCGCAGCAGACCTGGCCCTGGTTGAACCAGATCGCGTCGACGACGCCTTCGACCGCACTGTCGAGATCGGCGTCGTCGAAGACGATGAAGGGCGACTTGCCGCCAAGTTCCAGCGTCAGCGCCTTGCCCGAACCGGCCGTCGCCTCGCGGATCTTGCGGCCGACGTCCGTCGAGCCGGTGAAAGCGATCTTGTCGATGTCGCGATGGCGCACGATCAGTTCGCCGGTGGCGCCATCCCCGGTGACGATATTGACGACGCCCTTCGGCAGCCCGGCCATCTCGCAAATTTCGGCGAAGAGGAGCGCCGTCAGCGAGGTATATTCCGCCGGCTTCAGTACCACCGTATTGCCGAGCGCAATCGCCGGCGCGATCTTCCAGGCGAGCATCAGCAGCGGGAAATTCCAGGGGATGATCTGGCCGCAGACGCCGACCGGCACGCGGCCGGGGAATTCGCCTGCGAAGAGCTCCGCCCAGCCGGCGTGGTGATAGAAATGCCGTGCCACCAGCGCCACGTCGATGTCGCGCGTCTCGCGGATCGTCTTGCCGTTGTCGAGCGATTCCAGCACCGCGAAGAGTCGGCTGTGGCGCTGGATCAGGCGGGCGATGGCGTAGAGATAACGGGCCCGCCCGTGGCCCGGGAGACGCGACCAGGACGGGAAGGCCTTGCGCGCCGCCTTCACCGCCGCATCGACATCGGCCTCGCCTGCCTCCGCCACACGCGCCAGGAAGCCGCCGGTGCCGGGCTCGATGGTCTCGAACCATTTGCCGCTCTCCGGCTTCCGCCAGCCGCCATCGATGAAGAGGGCGAAGCCCGCATCGTGCCGCGCCAGCCATTGGCGCGCTTCCTTGTCGCTCTCCGGCGACGGACCATAGTCGGGATGGTCGAGGATCTCGGCAATCGACATCTCTTATCCCAACGCGTGATGATCGAAAGAGGCGTAGCGGCCGGTCGTGAAATGCGCGAGCTGCCGCTCGATATCGGCCAGCAGCGACGACGCGCCGATGCGAAAGAGGCCGGGCTCCAGCCAGGCATTGCCGAGCTCTTCCTTCATGACGAACTGGAAATTGAGGACGTCCTTGGCGGTCGAGATGCCGCCGGCCGGCTTGAAGCCGACGAAATGGCCGGTCGTCTCGCGATAGGCGCGGATCGCCCGCGTCATGGTGAGCGCCACCGGAATCGTCGCGTTGACGCCCTCCTTGCCGGTCGAGGTCTTGATGAAGTCGGCGCCGGCCATCATCGCCACCCACGAGGCGCGCCCGACATTACGGAGCGTCTTCAGGTCGCCGGTACCGAGGATCGTCTTCATATGCGCCGGCCCGCAGGCTGCCTTGAACGAGCGGATCTCGTCATAGAGCGCCGTCCAGTCGCCGCGCAGCGCATGCTCGCGGGTGATGACGATGTCGATCTCGTCGGCGCCGGCCGCAACCGAGGCTTCGATCTCGGCGATCCGCGTCGCCAGCGGCGAGAGGCCGGCCGGAAAGCCGGTCGACACGGCGGCGACCGGAATGCCGGTGCCCTCCAACGCCCGCTTCGCCGTTGCGACGAAGCGGTGATAGACGCAGACCGCGCCCACCGTGATCCGTCGGTCGGCCAGGCCGAGCGCCGCCTGCAATTCGTCGCCGAGCGGATTGCGCGCCTTGGCGCAAAGCCGTTCGACGCGGCCGTCCGTATCGTCGCCCGAGAGTGTCGTGAGGTCGATGCATTGCAGCGCCTTGACGAGCCACGCCGCCTGCCACTGCTTCTTCACCGTGCGCCGGCCGGGCAGTGTCGCGGCGCGGCGCTCGACCGCGGCGAGATTGACGCGGACGCGCTCGACCGGCTCCGGATCGAAGGGGATGCCGGGATTCTCCGGAGCGACGGGCAGCGCAGTGGGCAGCCGGCGTATCGGGGCCGGCTCGCGCGCAGCAGGGGTCGACGACATGGCGAAAAACCTCCCGTCAGCTGGCCGGGAGGCTAGCACCACCGGGCCGGTTTATCGACTGCCGCCCCACACTCTTTGCCGTCATCGGCGGGTCAAGCCCGCCGATGACGACTGAATATGTTGGAACGCTGCATATCTGCCGCCGCGTGGCGCACGTCTCCCTACCGTCCGACCCAGCCGCCATGCACCGGATGCTGCGAGGCGATGAATTCGAGGAATGCCGGACGCTTCCTTTCATTCTCGGCGAGTGCCCGCTTCAGCGCCGGCATCACTTCGGACGGCTCCGTCACCGTCTCGCTGTGCCAGCCCATCGCCTTTGCCATCGCCGCCGTCGACACATCCGGATAGGCGGAGACGACATAGGTGTAGGGGTCGTGCCCGGCGCCCCAGAAGCCCGGCCCGTAGCCGGCATAGCCGCCATTGGCGATATGGATCGTGGTGACGCCGATCTTGTAGCGCGACACCGATTCAAAGGTGCCCATCATGTAGCCGACGCCGGCATCGCCGGTGACGTTGACGCATTGGCGGTCGGGAAAGGCGAGCTTCGCGGCGATGGCGGCGGGCAGGCTGAAGCCCAGCGTCGAAACGTTGCCCCAGCCCATGTAGCCGCGCGGGATTTCGGCCTGGTAGACCGTGCTCGTCTGGTCGCGGGTCGTGCCGGAGTCGGCCGTCACGAACGAGTTCTGCGGATCGAGCACTTTCTGCAATTCGCCGAAGACCCGATAGGGATTGATCGGCTTCTCGTCCGATTCCAGCCACGGCCAGTATTTGTCCCAGAACGCGCCGCGTCCGGCGGCGAGTTCGTCGAGAAGAGACTGGTTCTTCGGCACACCGCCGGTCTGCGCGGCGACCTCGGCGATCAGCGCAGCAAGCGTCAGCTTGGCATCGCCGATGACGGCATGATGCGTCTCGAAGCTGCGGTTGATGTCGAGCGCATCGATGTTGCACTGGACGATCGTCTTCTTGTGCGCGTCGGGGATGGCGTGGCTGAAGCGGTTCGGGAAGAGGCTCGTGCCGATGCCGAAGACGAGGTCGCAATCGATCAGCCGCTGGTTGGCGAGCGAGCCTCGCGCCCCCAGCGACAGCGGATGGCTGTCCGGAATCGCGCTCTTGGCTTTCAGCGAGGTCAGGACCGGCACCTGCGTCGCCTCGGCGAAGCGGACGAGCTCCGCCGTCGCCCGCGCATAATGCACGCCCTCGCCCGCATAGATCAGCGGCCGCTTGGCGGCGAGCAGCGCCTTCACCGCAGCCTTGACGTCGTCGGGATCGGGACCGGAACGCCAGCCCTTCACCGGCCGGTAGGGATGCTCGTCCTCGTCATACTCGCCGAGGTCGCGCGGCAGGATCAGGAGCACCGGCCCGGGCCGGCCGGTGCGCATCAGCGTATAGGCGCGGCGGACATAGTCCGGCACAAGCTCGGCGCGATCGATCTTGCCGACCCATTTAGTGACCGGCCGCAGCGCCTCCGCCATGTCGAAATGGGTGTGGCGGCTGCCGCCCTGGCCGACGCCCTCGGTGATGATCAGCACCGGCGAGGAATCCTCCCAGGCCTGGGCGATTGCGCCGAAGGCCATCTGGATGCCGGCCGCGTTGAGGTTGGCCATGACCGTGCAGACGCCGATCTGGCGACCCGAAGTGACGCGCGAGGTCGCATCGGCGATCGCCACGGCGTGGCGCTCCTCGCCCACCATGATCATGGGCATGCCCTCTTCGCCGAGCGCATTGTTGACGTGGTTGGTCGGATAGCAGGAGACCCAGGAGACGCCCTCCTTGCGGAGCGCGCGCACGAGTCCGTTGGCGGCCTTGACCTTCATCGTTCCCCCCAAGCGTCCCTCGTGCGGGCTCTATTGGCGGCCACGCTTCCGACGGGGACGATGCAATCATAGGCCCGAACGCGGCCCGGCGAAAATCAGCCCTTCGCGGGCAAGGTGACAGAAAAAGTAAATGCAGAGCCAAGCAACGCAATTTTGTGTTGCAGCGAAGTATACAATCGTATTTGTCAGACTTATATAAGTGTCCGACAAATGCTGCCCCAGCAATTGCCTTGCCGCCAACTTTCTCCTGTGAATAGATAAGAAGACCGGCCGAATGGGCCGGGTTACTTGGGAGGAACACAATGAAACTGTCGTTACATTTGGCGAGCATTATGTCCGCCGCGCTGGCTTTCGGCGCCACGGCGCAGGCACAAGAACTCAAAGAGATTAAATTCCTGTCGTCGAATGACGGCTCGTGCTCGGTCTATCCGCAGTTCGCCATGCAAGCCTTCGGATATCTCGAGAAGGAAGGCTACAAGCTGACGCTGCTCTCCTCGGACACGTCCGTCCCCTATGTCGCCTTTCTCTCGAATGGCGATGCCGATGTCTCGATGCTTGACGCCAGCGAAACCCTGACCGCCCGCGCTCAGGGCCAGGACGTCAAGGTCGTCTACGAGACACACCAGTTCGCGCCGGAAGGCATCGTCGTTCTCGCCGACAGCCCGATCAAGGATCTGAAAGAGCTGAAAGGCAAGACGGTCGGCCTCGCCGAGCAGCCCGACGAGATCACCACCCAGATCGCACTCGATACGGTCGGCCTCACGCTCGCCGACGTCACCACCTTCGTCGTCGGCAACAAGGGCCCGGTCATGGCCGCCGCGTTGCGCGACAAGACGATCGATGCCTTCGCCGGCGGTTCGTCCGACCGCGCCGCGATCGAAGCCCAGGGTGTTGTGTTCCGCAACATCACGCCGGACGCGATCTCGCGTAACCCGGGCAACTCGCTCGTCGTCTGGGGCCCGACCCTGGAAGAGAAGCGTCCGATGATCCAGGCCATGGTCCGCGCCTGGGCTGCCGCGCAGGCTGCCGGCCCGCTCGACATCAAGGCGGTTGCCGCTGCTTGCCGCGAATACATTCCGGAGCAGTTCGAGAATATCGATATGGGCATCAAGATGATCAGCTACTCGGCCTACACCACGCAGCTCCGCCGCACCTTCAACGCCGGCGACCTGCAGCCCGATGTCTGGTCCTCGATCCAGCCGGCCTACATCAAGGCGGGCGTGATCACGGCCGAAGTCGATCCCTCGACCTTCCTCGACACGTCTTTCCAGAAGGGCATCCGTGAGATCACCACGGAATATGTCAAGGAAGGCATCAATAAGTGGAAGGCGGATCACCCGGACAAGTTGATCAACTAGCCGACAGAAATCGGAGGGGCGCCCTCGGCGCTCCTCCGTCTCGGCTGCGACACGGCCGACGCACGCGATCCGTTCAGTTCTTGAAGACGACGCACGGCGCCGATGCGGCGCGCAGCTCCTTGCAGAATGCCGTCGCCTGGTCGCGGCTCTCAGCCGGAATGCGAACCAGGAACAGCGGCGCCGGCCCCCGGCTGCGATTGACCTGGCGCACGACCATCGGCTTTTTGCCGCCGATGACCTTCGGGTGCCGCCCTTCGAGATCCCTGTAGTTGCCGAGCGCCTTGTCCAGCGAGAAGTTGCCTGCCACCTGCGCCCCCCACGGCGCCCAGTCCGCCTGCGCGATCGCCTCCAGCCGCTCGGAGCCGGCGCCCGGCTCGGCAAGAAGCGCCGCCAGTTCGAGGCAGTCTCTGTCGACCGCAGGGCCGGGCAGGATCCCCCGTGGATAGCGGTTGGGATCGAAGATCGTCCACTCCTCTGCGGCACGGCCGGTGACGATCATGACATAGGCGCGGGTCTCTCCCGGCAGCCCGCGCGCGCCGGCAAGCCAGTCTGCGAGACGCTGCTCGCCGGCATTATAGGCAATCGCCGCAAATCCCTGATTGCCGAAACGCCTGGAGAGCTCGGCAAGATATTCGGCGGAAGCCGGAAGCGCTTGCTGCGGATCGAACGGGTCGGCAAGCCCGCGCAAGGCGGCTGTCCCCGGCATGAACTGCGCGATGCCCTGCGCGCCCTTGGGGCTGATCGCATGCGAGCGAAACCGGCTCTCCTACCATACCAGCCGCGTGAAGAAATCGACCGGGATGCCATGCGTCCGCGCCGCCTGGTCGATCAGTTCGCAGACCGTTGGCGATTTCTCGCCTGCCGCGGCGCCCGCGCCCCCCTCCGTCGCCTCGCTCGTTGCGGCATCGGTTCCCGGCGACGCACCGCCGCTCGTCTGGGCAACCGCCGGCAACGATACGGCAAGCCAAGCGAACACCAGACCGAAACGCCGCAACCGCTTCGTCATGCGAACTCGTCCCGCATCCATCCGCCTCCACTGTGCGCGCCCCGTATCCTCGCTGTGACGCCGATCACTGCGAGGCGAAGGAGCCTCCGCTAGGTTCATATGGACGAAACGAAAGGAAAGACCATGACGCTCGACACCGCCCGTAGCATGTTGTTTCTCTCCATGCAGCGCCCGACCATGCGGACGACGCGCTCCCGCAACTGGATGATGACCGCGCTCCGCCTCGGCAAGTGACGCCGAGGCCGAGGCATTTGTGCCGAATGACGTCGTCCTTCGAAGACGGGCGCAACATCAGATGAAGCACCCCGCCGGCGCTCCCCCAACGGAAATTTTACGCTTCTGCGCCTTCACGTCGCGATTCCGCCGCTCCCTATCGGCAGACGGACGCCGACTGTAGTAGAGTCGCCACAGCGGGCGTCAGTTTCATGACGCGTCGCATCCAGCGGGAGATGCGCCCCATGCGATTCGGGTCGATTTTCATTGCGCTCTGCCTGTTGATGGCCGGCCTCCCCGCCGCAGAGGCGCAGACGCGATCCGAGCGCGTCCAGTTCGCCCGCGGCGCCAGCGATACGACGGTGCGCGGCGCCGTTCGCGGCTATGAGACCGTCAGCTATTTTCTCGGCGCCTCCGCAGGCCAGCGCATGGTGCTGGATTTCCAGACCGACAATCCGAGCGCCTATTTCAACGTCACGGCGCCGGGCATGCAGGACGCCATCTTCATCGGCGCGACGACCGGCAACCGCTTCGATGCGATGGTGCCGTCGAGCGGCGACTACGTCGTCACCGTCTACCTGATGCGTAATGCGGCGCGCCGGGACGAGACCTCGAATTACTACCTCACCCTCGCAGTCTATGGACGCGCGCCGCCGCCACCGCCCGTCGCCGGTCCGCCGCCGCGGCCGGACGGCGCCGGCTTCTGGGAAGTGGCGGGCCTCACGCCCGGCGACACGCTCAATCTTCGCGAACAGCCGTCCACCCAGAGCATGGTTCTCCTGAAATTCTATCCGGGCCAGATCCTTCGCGATCTCGGCTGCGCGATGGCGGGCGGCCAGCAATGGTGCCAGGTCCAGGCGCCGGACTGGAGCAGCCCGAAAGGCTGGGTTGCCGGCCGCTATCTTCGCAAGGCGCTTGCGCCCCCGGGCTTCGGCGGCCCGCCTTCGGCCGGTTATCCGCCACCCGGCCCCGGTTATCCGCCGATCACCTATCCGCCGCCGGTGCGCCCGCCGGTCGCCGGACCGGTGCGCAGCGCCAAATGCCGCCAGGACAGCACGCTGTGCACCTCGGAAGCCGCCCGGCTTTGCGGCGGCTCCTACCGCGTCATCGACAGCGAAAGCCATGCCGGCGGCCTCATCAGCGACGCGCTGCCCGGCCCCTTCGCCTGGTACGCGATGACCTATGTGTGCGGCCCCTCCGACGGCCGCTATCCGACCTTCGCCTTCCGCGGGCCGCCGCTGCAGTTTCCCGGCATCGGCTTTCCGGGTGGCGGTGGCGGCGGCGCCCAGTCGGTCAAGGTCAGCGAGATGCCGCGTTTTTGCCGCGGCGAGGCGGCCGCAAAATTCAAGGTGCGGCCGCAGAACATCGTCACGCAATCTGCCGACCGCAGGGACAATGGAGACTATGTCGTCCGCGGCCGCTATCCCGCCAGGCAGATGAAGATGCAGCCCTTCACCTGCGAGTTCGACAAGCGTCGCGTCTTCAAGCGCGTCAGGGCCGTTTCCAACTAGCGGTGCTCTCCGTGTTCAATCGGCGAGTATGCGGACCAGTTGATTTGTCCGGCTGAGGCGGCGTGCCAGTATCGCGGCAATGCTGCGATGAAACTCCAGCGCCGCCTGCGGTGCCTCGGCCTGAAGCCGCGCAAGTGCATCCCGCGTAAATCTCCACGCGACCAGCCGTTTCTCGCTCACGCTCTCGGACTGAGCCTCGTCGGGCTACGCTCGAATTTGTTCGGCGCGCACTCGAGGCAGCTGGCATCAAGTTCATCGCGCCAACGGCGGCGGTGAAGGCGGCTTAAGAAGGCCAGCCCATAGGGCTGATAGAGCTCTGAATACGCACAGGCGAAGCCCGCACGCGGACCAGCCATCCCGGCGCTCACTCTACCGCGCTCTCAATGTCCACGCCTCGCAGATTTCGCTAAAGGGGCCATAGAGGCAAGCCCCGGCAATACCAGTAAACCGCTGCCTCTGTCCTCGATGGGAAGAGGCAGCGGAAGGCTAGAGCATGATCCGTTTCAATTGAATCGGATCACGCTCTAGATTCCTTGGATTTCCGCAATGTCGGACGGAAAACCGGTTTCCACTTTTCCTGACATTGCTCTAGAGCGCGACCGGCTTGCCGATCTTGGCCGATTTGTCGGCGGCCATGGTCAGCGCCAGCACGGTGCGGGCCTGCTCGCCGGTGCAGAGGCCGACGCCGCCCATGCCGAGGGCATGGCGGATGAAGGCATCGGTCTCTTCCTTCATCGGACCGAAGAATTCGCCGAGCAGGAAATCGCCGGGCATGGCCGAGCCGAGGAAGGCGACGTCGACATTGTATTGCGGCGTGTAGGGGCACGGGATCGGATCGCCGGGAACCAGCACGACATCGCGGTGCGCGTCGTCGATGTTGAGCGAGCCGGTTGTGCCCTGGAGGTCGATCTCCATCGTCGCCGTATAGGCCGGCCAATGACGCGGCTGCAGCCAGCTCGTGCCGATCGTGGCGACGCTGCCGTCGTCGAAGGTCACGATCATCCACTGGCTGTCGTCGCGATTGTAGGGCGCGAAGACCTTGCGCGTCGCCTTGGCGTAGACCTCGACCGGCTTCTTGCCCTCCATGTACCAGAGGATCAGGTCGACCATGTAGGTGCCGGTGTTGATCGACGGCGTCGTGTTGGGCGAGCGGCTGGCGACGGCCTCGCCCACGGCGCGCGTCACGTAGATCTTGCCCAGCGCCATGACGATGTCGCCGAGCTGGCCGGTGACGGCAGCGTGCTTGGCCTGGAGGAAGCGCTTCCGGTAGCGCTGCGTATAACCGATGAAGACGCCGGCGCCGTTGCCGCCCGCCTTGGCGATGATGTCGTCGGCCTCGTCGAGCGTAAGCACGAAGGGCTTCTCGATCAGGACCGGCTTGCCGAGTTCGGCGGCGAGCGCGGCGGCGGCGTGATGGTTCTCCTCGTCGGTCGAGACGATGACCGCGCCGACGCGATCGTCCGAGATCGCCTTGCGGAAATCGGAGGTGGCGAGGTCGGCCTTGGACGACTTCGCCAGCTTGTCGAGCTTGTCGGGAACGATGTCGCAGACGGCGAGAAAGTTCACCTGCGGAATCTGATGGCAGGAATGCGCCCGGAGGGTTCCGATACCCCCTGCCCCGATGACGGCGACGCCGGTTTCCTTCATTGTCTCGTTTCTCTTTCGCTAGGTTGGCAATCTATGGCGCGCGACTTTGCAAGAGACCGGCGGCCACCCCCGGTGAAATGCCCGGCCCGCTGAGGACCGGGCATTACGTTGCTGGTCTAAGGCAGCATTGCCGCCTGGTTGGCGTCACGCCACTTGATCAGCCCTTCCTTGACCTCCGCCGTGGTGAAGTCGTTTGCCCCGGCAATGAAGGAATCGTCGAGGAATTTCGCCGGATCGATTTCGGCGGGAGCCTCGCCCAGACGCACCAGCGTCGGCTGGATACGGCTCCAAACATCCGGCTGCAGCTCGCCGAAATTCTTCGTGCGCGACAATTGCGTGATGTAGATGCTCTGGTCGAGGAGCTTGTGGCCCGAGGCCTCGTCTTCCCATTGCTCGGGCACCACCTTGCGGCAGACCGACTTGACGATCTTGGTGTTGACCACCGCCGCAAGCTGCGCCTTCGCCCAGGCGCGCAGGAAGCCTTCGATCTGCGGCCGCTTCTCTTCCTTCGTCGCGTTCCACACGGCGAAGGAGTTGGCCGGGTTCTCGTTGACTTCGGGCGGCGTGATGTTGCGGATCTCGATGCCGGCCGCCTCGATGCCGGCGCGGTCGCTCTGGCCGCCCGCAAAGGCGTCGATGGTCTTATCGCGAAGCGCCTTCGCCATGACCGGGCCAGAATCGCCGACGACCACCGTGGTCACGTCGTCGATCTTGAGGCCGACGCTTTCGAGTGCGATCGTCGTGGTGATCACGTCGCGGTCGCTGGCCAGGCCGATGATCTTGCCCTTGAGCTCGCCGAGGCCGCGCACCGGGCTGTCCTTGACCACGACGATGCCTTCCGGCGCGAACTGATAGGCCTCGTAGACCACCGAGGCCGCAATCCCCTCATTCGCCATCTGCAGCACCTGCGCCGAATCGAGCATAACGATGTCGGCATCGCCATTCTGCAGGAAGGCGATGTAGGGAACCGTCGTCGCGGACGCCAGCAACTCGACGTCGAGGCCTTCGTCCTTATAGAAGCCGAGCTCCTCCGCCACATGCTGCGCGAAGATCGAGCAGGCGGTGTTGTTGGCGGTCAGCACCTTGAACGGCTTCAGGTCCTGGGCGGAGGCGATTGACGCGGCGGCGAGCGTAGCGAACCCTGCCGTTGTGGCAATTAGGTACTTGAAGATTGGCGATGTCATTGTGGCGATACTCCCTTTGGATTCTTTTGGCGTTGAAGCCTCGTCGCGAGGCATTTTCATTAGCTGCGCAAAAACCGAGCCGCGATCCGAAACCGGCTATGCGACTTGGTCGTTTCGATCCCTCCACTCCTGATATGTCAAACGCTTCATCTCGAAGACCTCACCCATACGCACATATGAATTGCCCATGAGGCGTCCCACGGGCCGGTGCGCGCTGATGTTCACACGCCACCGTTCCGTGTCGACTATTCCGGCGTGAGATTTGACGCGAACAATCTGGCCGAGCGCCAGGTCTCGGGTGGGGCTAAGAGCTGTGATGGAAAGGAGCTTGCATTCAAGCGCGACGGGGGCGTCGAGGATTGTCGGCGGCGCTACGCTCCGAGATGCGACCAAGCGAAATTTTGCAATGCCGACTTCACTGATGTCCTCGGGAAAATCGATTGCACAAAGGCACATCTGTTCGGCAATTTCGTCCGACACGAGATGAACGACGAACTCCCCGCTGTCTCGGATGTTGCGCGTTGTGTCTTTGACCGAGCCATTTGCATTTGAATTCAGGCCAAGAGCAACCACCGGCGGCTCTTCAGAGAAAATATTGAAAAACGAAAATGGCGCAGCGTTGATCACACCCGAGCTACTCAGCGTCGTCACGAGCGCGATCGGACGCGGAATCACCAGTCCACAGACGAGCTTGTATCGATCTGGCCTCGATATGCTCGCCGGATCAATGTCCAGGCCATAAGCCTGATTCTCACTGGCCATAAAGTCCCCCGAGTCCGTTGAGCATCGAAATGACTCAGGACGTCGCCGCATACAGATATTCGTACGATCGTCCGACGTCAACGGGGTCTCTTCGGCGCATTTGTTCGCGTTTTTCGTTTTCTATCGACATATGGTTCGTACGTCCGTACTAAATCGGTATGTCAGCGATGGAGTGAAATTTATGGATTTTTCCTTCAGCCAGGATCAGGAAGATCTCCGCAGCCACGCGCGCGACCTTCTCGCCTCGGTCTGCACGCCGGACTATGTCGAGACCTGCGACCGCGAGCACAAGCCGCCGCGCGAGGCCTATGAGGCGGTCGGCAAGCAGGGCTGGCTCGGCCTGATCGTCCCCGAGGAATATGGCGGGGCCGGCGGCTCGGCGATCGACGTCGCGATCCTGCTCGAGGAGGCCGGCCGTTCCTTCGAGGAACTCGCCATGTGGATGTTCCGGACGATGACCTATGGCGGCTATGCCGTCATGGCCTATGGCACGCCGGAGCAGAAGGAACGCTTTCTGCCCAGGGTCGCGGCCGGCGACATCAGCGTCTGCTTCGCCCTGACCGAGCCCGATTCCGGCTCCGACGCCGCGGCGCTGACCACCAAGGCGACCGCCAATGGCGACGGCTCCTTCTCGATCACCGGCCAGAAGGTCTTCACCTCGGGCATGGATATCAGCGACCGCTGCCTGCTCGTGACGCGGACGGCGCGCAAGGAGAAAAAGCAGGACGGCATCTCGACCTTCCTCGTCGACACCAGGACGGCGGGCATCGACGTCACCAAGATCGAGACGCTCGGCCATCACGCCATCGGCACGACGCAGGTCTTCTACAACGACGCCAAGGTGCCGGGCGACGATCTCCTCGGCGAGGTCGACAAGGGCTGGGCGGTCGCCGATGCCTGCCTGTGGTACGAGCGGCTCTGCCTATCGGCGGCGCGCACCGGCGCCGCGACCGCGGCCTTCGAACTCGCCGTCGACTATGCCAAAACGCGAAAGCAGTTCGGCCAGACGATCGGCAAGTTCCAGGCGATCTCGCACAAGCTCGCCGACATGAAGGTCATGCTCGACGTGTCGCGCATGCTGGTCTACCGCTTCGCCTGGCTGATGTCGGAAGGCAAGGCGACGCGCCACGACGCCTCGGTGCTCAAGCTCTATACCAGCGAGTCCTACAAGTCGGTCGCCGACATGGCGCTGCAGGTCTTCGGCGGCTACGGCTACACGATGGAATTCCCGATGCAGCGCTTCTTCCGCGACTCGCGCCTGGCCACCATCGGCGCCGGTTCGTCCGAGATCCAGCGCAACATCATCGCGCGCAGCCTCGGGCTCTAGGGCATGGGATTTCCCCTCGAAGGCGTCCGCATCCTGGAACTCGGCCAGATCATCGCCGGCACCTATGGCAGCCAGGTCCTCTCCGATCTCGGCGCCGAGGTGATCAAGGTCGAGACGCCGGAGGGCGATCTCGGCCGCATACCCTCCGTCGCGCCCTATCGCGGCGAGAGCGGCCTGTTCCTCACCTTCAACCGCAACAAGAAGAGCATCGTCATCAACCTCAAGTCCGATGACGGGCGGCAGATCTTCTACGATCTGGTCAAGACCGCCGATGTCGTCATCGACAATTTCCGGCCGGGCGTCCTGGAGCGGCTGAAGATCGACTACGAGACGCTGAAGGCGTTGAAGCCCGACATCATCCAGTGCTCCGTCACCGGTTTCGGCGAGGCCGGCGAGTACAAGGATTTTCCGGCCGTCGACATCATCATCCAGGCGATCAGCGGCTATATGGCGATCACCGGCGAGCCCGGCCGGCCGCCGGTCCGCACCGGCATCCCGATCGCCGATCTTTCCGGCGGCATCTTCTCCTGCAAGGCGATCCTGGCCGCCCTCTTCGATCGCGAGCGGAGCGGCGAAGGCCGGCGCATCGAACTGTCGATGTTCGACGGCATGCTCAATTTGCTGACCTATATGGGCACGATGTGGCTCACCAATGGCGAGTTGCCGCAGCCGGTCGGCTCCGCGCATGAATACACGGTGCCGTGGCAGGCCTTTTCGGTGAAGGACGGCTACGTCGTCGTGGCGACGCGGCAGGACGCCTTCTGGCGCAAGCTCTGCCAGGCGCTCGATCGTCCCGATCTCGGCGAGGACGCACGCTTCACGACCAATGCCAGCCGGGTGGCGCACCGCGCCATCCTGGTGCCGGAACTGGAGGCGATCCTGGCGACGAAGACCGTCGACGACTGGATGGTGCTCTTCAAGAAATTCGACGTGCCGGCCGCCCCGGTCAACAATCTCGACCGCGCCTTTGCCGAGCCGCCGGTCGCCGAACGCGGCATGATCACCGAATATGATCATCCCAAGGTCGGCAAGGTGCGGCTGCCCGGCAACCCGATCCGCATGTCGGGCATGGAAGGCACCATCTCCAACCCGGCGCCGCTGCTCGGCGAGCATACCGACGCCGTGCTTGGCGGGATCCTCGGCCTCTCGCCGGAAGCGATCGCCGGGTTCAGGCAGAGCGGCGCGGTAAAGTAGGCTGTAGCATCCGGAGGTATGCCGCCGGGCATGAACGTTCGATATAGAAACCGGGAGATGGCAATAGTGCCCGCAGACTATAAACGTGAAACAGCCGAATCAGAGTCTGCCCGTGAGCGCATTCTTCGCGTCGCCGAGACCTTGTTCGCCGAGAACGGCTTTAATGGCGCTTCGATGCGCGAGATTGCCACACAGGCCGCGGTCGCACTGAGCCAGCTTAACTATTATTTCGAATCCAAGCGCGAATTGTACCTGGCCGTCTTTTTACACCGAGGCCACAAGATCACCTCTGAGCGGAGCCGTCATCTAGTCGAGGCTCGTGCAAAGTACGGTCGTCGCCCCATTCCGCTCAAGGTGCTGATCAGAAGCTTCGTGATGCCCTACCTGGATTATGCTCGTGAAGACGGCGCGTCCTATGTCCGGCTCTATGCGCGGCTCCATAGCGAACCGGCATCAATCGCCGAGGAAGTCCGGAGCCGGGTTTATGACGAGACAACACGACAGTATGCAGATGCATTCAAGCAGACGTTGCCGCACCTCCCTGACGAGGTGCTTTTCTGGCGACTGACATTCATGATGGGAACCTATAATTTCGCGCTTATGACCAGCGGAAGACTGGAAGTCATGTCGCGAGGGAAACTCAGCTCAAGCGACCTGACCCAGGCTTCCGAACAAATTCTTCCGTTTCTTGAAGCTGCAATCAAAGCGCCTATCCCGTGACATCCGTGGCCTTGGGCCTGGCGATGGCAGCGGAGTGCGAGTGATCGCCCGCTTGGGGTGACGGGGGGTTAGTGTCCAGCAGCACGGATAGGGGCGGCCCTCCCTCCTTCTCTCGGCGAGATTCTCAGTGCCCTCAGCGCGTTCAGGATGACGGCAACGTCGATCAGTTCCTGAAGCAAGGCGCCTTGCACGGGGGTCAGGTGCCCCAGCGCCGCGGCAATCATCCCGACGATCGAGAGGCCGATCCCGGCAAAGACGCTCTCGAGTGCAATCCGGCGCGACCGCCTGGCGATCTCCAGCCCGGGCAGCAGGCGGTCCAGTTGGTCGACCAGCAGAACGACATCGGCCGCCTCAGCCGAGGCAGCCGCCCCCCGCGCACCCATCGCCACGCCGACGTCAGCCGCCGCGAGCGCGGGCGCATCGTTGACGCCGTCGCCAACCATCATTACCGGACCATTCTCGCGCTCGGCCAGGACAAGCAGAACCTTCTAGTCGGGCGTCAGATCGGCCTTAACCGCATCCAGGCCCAGCCCTTCGGTCACGGCGTCTGCCACGGCCCGGCGATCGCCCGTCGCGAGCAGGATGCGCCCGACGCCCAGCCGGCGCAGTCCTGCAAGAAGCTCCGACGTCCCTGACCGCAGCGCATCCGCCATCACCAGATGGCCCATCAGCTTCCCGTCCACGGCGAGCGCGACGAGGACCGAACCCGCGTCCCGGACGTCGGGCGCCGGCCCAGGCGTATGAAGTCCAGACATTACAAAATCGGCGCCGCCGACCAGAACCGTATGGCCGTCAATATTCCCCGCGACAGAGTTCCACTGGCGCCTTGGCTTCGTCTTATTCGCCTATGCGTTTCTGCTGCTGCCGGGGATATTTCTGAGCCTTTACGAGCCCGGCGAGCAGCGTGTCAGCCTCGTCCGGAAAAACGACGGTCCGCCAGCTGAGTATAGTGGGCGCACGATCATCATGCTGCTGTATCTCCTTTCCTTCGTCTGCATGATCGCGCTTTTCATGATCCCATCGCAAACGCAGTTCTTCCTGCTCGAGATCGGCATTCCAGATCCGACGCGGGCCGGCATCGCGGTCGGCATCTTCAACTTCAGCGCCGGGGTGACGTCGCTGGCGTTCCCATGGCTGCACCGGCGTCTCGGCACCAACGCGATCTTCGCCCTGATGTTTGGCACGGTCGGATTCGGCTACTTGATGATCGGCGAGTCGGACACCTATCTCGACGTCGCTGTCGCTATGGCGTTCGGCGGCATGTCGATGGGAGTATTCCTGCCCAATGTGAACCTTGCCATTATTTCGAGTGCCTCGGTAGCGGCACGAGGTCGGGCGCTGGGCGGCCTCACAACATCATTCTATTTCGGACAGTTCCTGTCGCCCTTCTACAGTGTACCGATCGGCCTCGCGTTCGGGCTTGCCTTTGCATTTTTCGCGACGGGGCTATGGCTTCTGGCAATTGCGGTGATGTTCATCGTTCTGACCGCACTGGAGGGAATGCGCCGTTCGTAAACGGCCTTCCGGCACACCGGGCAGGACGCCGCCCGGCCGCTGCCGCCGGAGAAGCCTGTCGCCGCCCTGCCGGAAAAGCCTGCAGCACCGGCCGCAGATATCGACAGTCGATGGTACCCCGATCCCGCGGTCGCGGCCAGAGACCACCGGCGTCCTGCCCTCCCTCGCGATGACATAGCGTCGCACGCTGGTATATTTCATAGCAAACCATGTCTATAATTTGGACTTTGTATGCATTGAATAGCGCGATAGAATTAATCCAATAGAAAATCAGTAGAACTCATTCGATGGCTTAGAAGGCCTTTGCTTGGTTATTGCCGATGAATTTGGGGTGGAGACAATTTTTGTTCTTGCTATCTTGAATAAGGAAAACGAATGAAATCTCGGCTTGAAGCTAAATTTCACCTCAAAACTGCCGCGGCGCTCGCTGTTTTGCTCCTAGCGGCGCCCGTTCATGCACAGGACGTCAAGGAGCTCAACGTCCTCGTGCCAAGCGAGCGGGCGACGTCCGACTATCCCGTTTTCGTGGCGGAAGAACTCGGCTTCTATGCCGACGAGGGATTGAAGGTGAATTTCCTGCCGTCCGACACGACGGTGCCCTATCTCGCCTTCCTCACCAACCAACAGGCGGATCTGGTCGTCCTGGACCCCGCGCAGGTGATGCAGGCGGTCAATGCCGGCCAGGAAATATCCGTCATTTACGAGTTCATGCAGACGGCTCCCGAAGGGCTTGCGGTTCCGGCCGACGGGCCGATCAAGGCGATCGCCGATCTGAAGGGCAAGACAATCGGCATGGCCTCTGATCGCGACACGGTGACCGCGTTCATCGCGCTCGGCACCGTCGGACTGACGACCGATGATGTGAAGCTCGTCGTCATCGGCGATTCCGGCGCGGTCATCGTCAAGGCGCTCCGCGACAAGACGATCGACGCCTATGCCGGCGGATCGAATGAATTGCCGGCCATCGTCGCCGGCGGCATTCCGATCCTCAACCTGACACCGCCGGAGATCTCGCAGAACCCGGGCAATAATTTCGTTATCCTCAATTCGCGGAAAGACGAATTGCGCGAGTCGGTCGTCGGATTCCTTCGCGCCTGGAACAAGGCCTCGAACGCTGCCGTCCTCGACCTGACGACGACCGCCGGGATCACTAGAAAGATCGTGCCCGAGCAATGGGACGATCCCTCGCTTGGCAACTTCATCATTAGGCAGTCGGCTTATGAACTGCTGCTGCAGCGGACGCGGCTGCGTGGCGAACCGCAGCCGGATGTCTGGGCAAATCTCCAGGCGCCTTTTCTGAAGCTCGGCGAGATCAGCCAGCAATATGATCCCGCGACCTTCATCGACGGCTCGTTCATCGAGGCGGCCATGGACTACAAAACCAGCGAAGTTAAGGAAGCGCTTGCCGAGTGGCGCGCGGCCAATCCGGATTTCGTTACCACGCAGTAGTCGCATTCCCGGTCGGGGCGGTCCGTAGCGCTCCGGCCGGGATGCTCGTCTCGGCTATGAGGCGGCGGCCCGCTTCATTCCGTGTCATACACCGCGGCTACCAGCGCGGCAGTCCGATCACCGACGCCGGGGCCTGCGGTGAGAAAATTGGTCGTTGTGCCAAAGGCAATGCCTCGTTTCCGATCGGCAAATGCCAAGGCTCCGTTGGAGCCGTAGTGACCGAAGGTTTCCAAACCCGGTCCCATCGAAATGGCGGGCGGCGAGTTCTTCATGAAACCGAGCGCCATGCGGATATGCATGTTCATCATTCCATCCGCGTCCTCGTCCCATTGCTGGACTTGAAGCCGATCGACAGACGCCGGGCTCAGAATTCGAACGCCGTCCAACTCACCGTCATGGGCGAGCATGGCATATAGGCGCGCAATTGAACTTGCCGTGGTGAACCCACCCCCCGACGGATAGAGATGCTGTCGATGGCCCGCGTTGACCATTCCGGCATTGCGCGGCATCGGCATGGCGTTCCATGCCCGGCTTAGGTTCGTCTCACCAGCGGCCGCATTTCGATATTGCTGGTTTGCCGGATTGTCGATCATGTCGGCCACCCGGCCACGATCGAGTGGCCTGACGCCAAAGTGAAAATCTACGCCGAGCGGGTCGCAGACCTCCTCGGCAATGAACGCATCAATCATTCGACCATCGACGCGGCGGACGAGTTCGCCATTGATATAGCCGAAATTGACCGAGTTGTAGGCGCCTTTCGTCCCTGCAGCCCATGCCGGCTCCTGCGCGGCGATCGCGCTCACCATCGCTTCCCAATTGTAGATGTCGCCCGGCTTTGCGCGGTCGTTGAAGATCACGCCGCAATCATGCGACAGGACCTGCCGTACCGTGATCTTGTCTTTTCCGGCCTGCGCGAATTGCGGCCAATAGGTCGACACCGGTGCATCAAGCTCGATCATCCCGCGCTCGATCAGGATATGAACCGAGAGAGCGCAGAGACACTTGGAGATAGAGTAGACCGAACACAGCGTGTCGCTCTGCCAGGGCTGTCTCCGCTCCGCATCGAGCCAACCGCCCCAAAGGTCTACCGCTTTTACGCCCCTACGATAGACGGCAACTGCCGAACCTATCTCGCCACGCTGCGCGAAATTCTCGACGAAGGCGTCGCGGAGCGCATTGAAGGCGGCACAACACTCTCCCGCGATTACGGCTTTGCCGTTTGGAGTAGTGACGTGAATCGGTTCAATAGGATCGGTCATTTTAGATTTCCGTGTGCGATATTGGGAGCAAGGGTCGGGCTGTCAACAGACCAGACCAGACGCCTCCTCGGAACTGCATTGCCTTACTTTATTGCGTCCGCGCCTGATACGATATCCGGCGCGACGCGTGGCGGTCATCGGGCCTGCAGTCGTTGGCGCCAGTTCGAGATGGGTATGCAGTCGATGGAAGTGTCCTCTCTGTTTGTGCTGCTTGGATTCGTCGCCGCGTGTTTTGTCGCGGCCATGACGGGCGCCTTCTTCCGGCCGGGTGAATGGTACGAGCGCCTGAAGAAGCCGTCGTGGCGGCCGCCAAACCGGCTATTCGCTCCGGTGTGGACGATTCTCTATCTGATGATAGCCGTTTCCGGCTGGCTGGTCTGGCGAGAGGCCGGCTTCAGTGGCGCGGCCGTGGCGATGGCCGTCTACGCCCTTCAACTGGTCTTGAATGCTCTCTGGACGCCACTGTTCTTCGGTTTGCGACGCCCGGACCTCGGCTTCATCGATATTGTTCTGGTTTGGTTGTCCATCATCGCGACGATCGCACTTTTCTTTCCGATCCAGGTCGGTGCGGCCTTTCTGCTTTTTCCCTACCTCGCATGGGTCAGCTTTGCCGCCGCCCTCAATTTCTCGGTCTGGCAACTCAACCGCGCGCGAAGATGAGCCGATCGTGTCTGATCAAAGCGGACGCGCGCCCAGGGCATAAAATACCGGGCAGCATCCCCTGGTGCATCAGCGACAGCCCCCCGCGGCCTGGAGAACGCGTCCCCGATCGTCACGCAGACACAGGCCATCGGACCAGCGCGAGACCTCGCATCGGCCTTGGCCATTCTTCCCGCGGCGTCGTCAAGTCGGTGTTCGCCTTTTGCACAATACCGGACATACTCCGTGGCCTGATTCGCGCCGGAGCCTGATCGTGTTCAAGCCGCCACGGCAAAAGACTCTGGCCATCCTCGCGATGCTTGCGGCCTCGATGTTCTACCTGTTCGGCGACACTGTGGTGAAATTTGTCGCCGAGACAATCCCGCCGGCGCAGATCATCGCCATGCGCGGAGTAATGACGAGCGTCCTGGTTCTCCTCACAGCCGGGGCGGTCGGCGCATTGCGGTTCTGGCCCAGCATGCTGAAACCCCGCGTCCTGCTCCGCGGCTGCCTGGATGGCGGGGCGACCCTCTGCTTCACGGCGGCACTTGTGCATATGCGCATTGCCGACGCGACGGCGGTCATCAATGCGGCCCCAGTCGCCGCGACGATCATCGCGCTGATCGCGCTTCGCGAACGGGTGAGCCTCCACCGCTGGCTTGCCACGATCGGCGGCTTTGTCGGCGTGCTGCTGGTGCTTCGGCCCGACATCGGCGGCATGACCGCCTACGGGCTGCTCGCCGTTGCGGCGATGGCGATGGTTGCGGTGCGCGAGGTGGTCACGCGCGGGATCACGCGCGAAGTGCCGGTGCTTCTTGTGACGCTGTGCTCGACCCTGACGGTCACCTGTGTCGGCAGCGTCGCCACGCTCGTCGCCGCCGACTGGGTCTATCCCGGCACTATCGAGCTCGCACTTATCGGGATGTCGGCGTTCTTCCTCTTCGGCGCGTACTACCTTTCGGTCGTGGCGCTCCGGAATGGCGAAGTGTCCCTGGTCGGGCCCTTTCGTTACGCGGTCATTCTCTGGAGCCTCGCCATGGGCTTTGTGGTCTGGGGAGATATCCCGGAGCCGGTCGGACTCGCCGGCATGGCCCTCATAACGGCATGCGGCTTACTCATTCTGCGATCAGAGTATCGCCGGGAATAGACGCTTTAACCGTCTTGCCGGCCTCGACCGCGCCATCTGGCGGAACTGGCCAAGCCAACCGGCTCAAAACCTTTGTTTTGCAATGAGTTATCGCGCGTACGCTTGACGCCCCGGGCTGGCTGGTCAACCGTGGATCTTCACGCGGGGGAAACGCATGCGCATCTTCGTCGCCGGTGGGGCGGGCTATATCGGGAGTCATTGCTGCAAGGCGCTGGCCAAGGCCGGCTTCGAGCTGGTGGTCTATGACAATCTCTCGACCGGCCACCGGGAGTTCGTCAAATGGGGGCCGCTGATCGAAGGCGACATCCGCGATGGCGAAAGCCTCACCAAGGCAATGCGCGAGACGCGGCCCGACGCCGTCATGCATTTTGCGGCGCTGGCGCTCGTCGGCGAATCCATGGTCGATCCCGGCCGCTACTACGATGTCAACGTCGCCGGCGGCCTCCGCCTTCTCGAGGCCATGCGGGCTGCCGGCGTCGACGAGCTCGTCTTCTCCTCGACCTGCGCCGTTTACGGAATTCCCGAGACGATCCCGATCACCGAGGCGACGCCGGAGCGTCCGATCAATCCGTATCGCGCGTCGAAACTCGCCTTCGAGCGCATGCTGAAGGATTTCGAGCAGGCCTACGGCGTGAAATCCGTCCGCCTTCGCTACTTCAATGCCGCGGGCGCCGATGAGGAGGGTGAAATTGGCGAATGGCACGAGCACGAGACGCATCTCATCCCCTTGCTCATCGAGGCCACCCTCGGACGCCGCCCTCCAGTCTCCATCTTCGGCACCGATTATCCGACGCCCGACGGAACGGCGATCCGCGACTACATCCATGTCGAGGATCTGGCAGCGGCGCATCTGCTCGCCGTCAGGCATCTGGCTGCAGGCGGCGCACCTGCCGTCCTCAATCTCGGAACCGGCCGGGGGGACTCGGTCGCGCAGGTCATTGCCGCCGTCGAGGCGGCCTGCGGCCGCCAGGTGCCCTTGACGCGATCGGGACGCCGGCCCGGCGATCCGCCCGCGCTGGTCGCCAATCCATCGCAGGCCGCTTCTGTCCTCGGCTGGACGGCAGCACGAGAGCTCCGCCAGATCGTGGCCGACGCTTTGCACTGGCATGCCGCCAATGACCATTCGCCGCGCGCGGCAGCCTTGTGAACGGCGCGCGCTCCGGGTGTCCGGCTCGGTCAAGGCCGATTGACTAACCCCGGAATGCCACGCAGGTTCGGGGGCATTCAGAAGAACCAGAGGTGTGTTCTTGGCTCCGAAGCTGATCATCGTCACCCCCGCCGGCCGCGAAAAATATCTCCGGCTTCTCAGCCACCACATCCTGAAAAGTCCCGAGGTCGCGGAATGGCATCTCTGGGACAATTGCCGGACGCCGTCCGATCGCGCCTATCTGCGCCAGCTTGCCGCAAGCGATCCGCGCATCCAGATCAAGGAACTGCCCGGCGCCAATGGCGGCTTCGGCATCATCGGCGAATTCTTTCGCTTCTGCGACGACCCGCAAGCGCTCTATCTCCGCTTCGACGACGATATCGTCTTCATCGAGGACGGCTTCTTTCCGCGCTTCATCGAGCGGGCGCTCGGCGAACGCGGCAAGGCGCTGTGGTTCTCTCCGGTGATCATCAACAATGCCGTCTGCGCGACGCTGATGAAGCACACGGCGCGGGTGATCATCGAGGGCCCGATATCCTGCCAGGCGATGTGCCCCTATTGCTGGGCCTTTCCGAACTTCCCCGAGGCGCTTCATCCGGTCTTCATCGAGGCGATCCGGTCGAACCGGCTCGACGATTTCCGCTGTCCGGACCGCGAGGTCCGGATGAGCCGCTTCTCGATCAACGCGCTGGGCTTCTTCGGCGCCGAGAAGATGGCGCTGGGTGACCTGTTCCTGCCCGCCGGCAACCAGGCCGAAGAGGAATGGCTGTCGGCCGTCCTCCCGGCGAAGCTCGATCGCGCCGGGAAGATTTTGGGCGATCTCCTCGTCGCCCATTTCAGCTTCTATACACAGGAACACCGCCTCCTGCAGACCAACATCCTCGACGCCTACTATGCCGTTGCCGGACTACCGCCGCCGCACTATGAGAAGCCGCGATCCAGTTTTCGTCTGAAAGACTGGTTGAGGCCTTGGCGCCCTCCCAAGAACAAAGGGCCCGACTACAAAGTCCGCCTGAGGGAGATCGAGCTTCGTGACCAAGCTGACCTGCTTCCGGCTGAGTGATACGGCGCCGCGCCTGGTGCCGGCGCGTTCGGATCGGGCGTGGATGGATGCGACGAAGCAGCGTTACGCCTATCGCTGCCTGCCGCTCACCATCGCCAACAGCATGGGCTGGGAGCTTCTCTGCCTGTTTACCGTCACCGCCGGCTGGAACGGCGGCGTCGAGCTCGAGGATATCAAGGTGACGTCGCCGGACGGAGAGGCGGTCGACAGCTTCGTCCAGTCGCATTTCGGCCATGGCGTCCTGACGTTCCAGACCCAGTTCCTGTTCCGCACGGAGCCCGGTACCGCCCTCTGGGTGAGGGGCACGCCAAATCGTCCCAAGGACGGCATCGCGCCGCTCGACGGGATCGTGGAGACGGATTGGCTGAGCTTCACCTTCACGATGAACTGGATGTTCACCCGTCCGGGCTGCGTCACCTTCGAGCGGGACGAGCCTTTCTGCTTCATCACGCCGGTCGGCTACCGCGCCCTCGACGAGGTGACGCCGGAAATCCTGCCGATCGAGGCCGATCCGAAGCTCAAGGCCGATTTCGAGGCTTATGGCGCGCTGCGCCGGGAGTTCAACCGCAAGCTCGCCGAGGATGACGCAGAGACGGTGAAGGTGGGCTGGCAAAAATGGTATATGCGCGGAGTCCGGCCGACAGGAGAGCCGGGCAATCCTCAGCACATTTCCAAGCTCCGGCTGAATGAGCCACGCTGGATAACGGAGCGTCCGAAAATCCCTGAAGATGAGGGATGACAAGCGGCGCTTCGCTTGACCGTGATGGGAGCGTGTGAGACTCTTACGCTTGCGCTACCGTTGGGAGAGACAGCATGAGCAGCAAGGAGAAAATGTCGGTGCCGATGGGTCCGCCGCCGCCACCGCCTTTCGGTCCGCAAGCCGCAGCCGTGGGACGCGCCCCGCTCGGCCCACCCCCGCCGCCGCCTGTTCACTGGGCGCGCTGGAAAGCCGGATCCGCTGATAGCGGATCGACCCGGGCAGCGCTTTAAGGTTTCGCTGCGTAGCATGGGCGCGCCGACTTTCGGTTGGCGCGACGAATTCGTTATTTCCGCCGCGGCGTTGTGAAGCCCGGTCTCCACCATCGGATCGGCCGTCGAAGCGCGGTGGCGGCGATGGACAGCCGCCCGCCCTCCGCAGTATCGATCGCCTGCAGAGCTTCGGCGATCCGCGCCCGTGCGATCAGTTGCGTTTCCTTGCGCAGCGGTCGACGATCGGCGACGAAGCGGCGGGCACTCGGATTGGTGTTGATCTCGTAGACGACCGACCTGCCGGCGACGACGCTATGGTCGGCCCGGCCGAACTCGATGCAGCCGATGTCGAAAGCAGGCCGGATGGCCGCGGCGAAGCGGTTCGACGAGACCGCGTCATGCTCGTCTTCGCAGATGGCGTCCGTGATCTTGCCGTGGTCGCCATTCTTCACGAGCCAGGTGTCGTCGACTGCAATGTGCTCGTCGATGATCCGGTCGCCGATCCGCCAGCTTCCCCATTTTGCCCAGATTCCGTCCGAATAGAGCTCGGCCGCCTGCTCGACAACGATAACACCGCGAAGCGGCGTTCCGCGTTCGCGCAGGCGATCGAGCGCCGCGTCGAGCGCCGCCTGGCTGTCGAAGAGCGTTGGATTCGCTTTGACGTGATCGTCCTCGAAACGGAGGAAGACCGGGAAGCGGGCCGGCCGCGGCGCGATGTCGGCTCGCATCACCGAGAAGGGATTGATGCCGGCGCGATGAAGCGCCGTGAGGAGTTCGACCCGGGCCATGCCCCTGGCCGGGTCGTTCAGGCAGCGAAGCCCGGCGCCGGTCAGTGAGCGATAAAGATCGGCGGCAACGCGCAGTTCCCAGGGCATCAGGCGCTCGAGGTCGCCGAAGATGTAGGTGGCACGCGGCACGCGCCAGGCCCCGAACAGCCGCTCATAATGCGTGATGCGCATGTCGGGCGTCGGCACGCCGAAGGTCCGCCTCGGGATGCTGTCCAGCGTGCGACCATTGCCGCGGGTCGTGATGAGGATGATCATCTCGCCCCGTCAGGAGTTGAAGGTCGGCTCGGCCTCGCCGAGCAGCAGCCGTCCGACGAGCTCGGCACCCTGTAGGAAGGAATGGTCCTGGTTGGCGATCTCATAGCGCCAGGCTCCGAACCGGCCCCGGCTGTAGATGCCGAGCGCCTCGAGCGCCGGGTGGATTTCGGCCAGAGCCGCGTCCCGGGAAAGGGTCGGCGTCGGATAGCCGGGCGCGGCGACATAGTGAAACCGGCTGGCGATCGGGGCGTCCTGCGGCACTAGTCCCTCCGTCCGGTAGGCGTCGATGACGCGTTCGACGATATCCGGGCCCGCGACCGGACGATGTCCGGAATGGGCGATCTCCGCCAGCAGCGACCAGTGCCCCGAAGGCACGTTGGACGGCGCGAAATTCGACAGCACGGTCACGCGGTAAAAAGGGAGATCGGGATCGGCGAAATAGATCCATTTCCGATCGCGAAGCAGGTCGGGGAGCGCGCCCGCTATTCCGATGCCGACAACATGGACGACCGAGGAGGACAATTTGTCGGCGACCGGTCGAAGCGTGTCGAGCCCGGCGAGGCGGACGAGGCGGTCGACAGGCAAGGTCGAGATCAGCGTATCGAAAGTCTCGCTCGCCCCGTCGTCGAAGACCAGGCGGCGGGCCTTTGCGTCGATGCCGGAGACCGTCCTGCCGAAGTCTATCCTGTCAGAGCCGACCGCTGCCGCGATGCCGCGCCAGATGGCGCCGGTTCCGCCCTCGGTCGGATAGCGGAAACGGGCATTCGGGCCCCAGGCGTCGTCGTCCTTCTCGTCGAGCAGATTGGCGAGGACGCGCTTGAGGTCGGGCCGCGGGACACGCTCCGCGATCCAGGAGACGCCCATGCGCTCGAGCGGATGCGCCCAGATCTTCTCGTTGTAGGGAAGCATGAAACGCTCTGCGATGCCGTCGCCGAAGGCGCCGACGATCCAGTCGTGGAAATTCTCCTCCTTCGCCGGCTCGGTCCGCGTCGCCGCATGGGCGACGCCGAGCACGCAGGCACGGCGCTGGTCCGGCGGCAGGCGATGCACGTTATATTGCAGGGGATAGGGAACGAAACGCCGATTCATCCAGACCTGGGCGTCGCGCGGCTGCTCGATCCATTCGCCCGGCAGTCCATCCATGACGCGGTTGAAATAGTCCGACCGCGAATAGAGGACGTGGCAGCCATAGTCCCAGACGAAGCCCTGCTCGTCCTTCACGGAGGCGGCGAGGCCGCCGGCGAAGGGCTCGCGCTCGAAGAGGTGGAAATTCCGGTATCCGATCTCGGAAAGCCGGAAGGCGGCACCGAGCCCGCAGGGGCCGGCACCGAGGATGGCGATGCGACCGGGGTCTCTCATGCCGGCACTGGCCGTCTATCGTCGAGACGGAGAAGGCCGTCGTCGCGGATCGTGATGCCCTGCTCGACATCGGCAAAGGGCTCGGTCTCGCAATAATGCTTCAGCGCCTCGTAGTAGGCAACGCCCTGCGCGGGCGTTGGCTCGTCCGATCTGCCGCGGAGCTTCCGGGTGAACCTGCGGTACTCCCAGAGGCAGGAGAGCCGGACGTCACGCTCGTTCCACTGCTCGGAGAGCCAGTCGGGCCAGGGCGTTTCGGGAGAAAAACCTCGTACAGCCTGTAGGCGGTGAGATCGGGGAACAGCCGCTTGCCATAGCCGAAGCGGCGCCAGGGCTTGTTGAAGCCGATATGGTGGATGATGACGGGTTTTACGACATCGGCGACTCTTGCGCGCCAGGGGAGGCGCGGTCCGGCGTTCCAGATCGGGGACAGCGCCGAATGCCGGCCGTCGATCACCCCGTTCAGGCCATGCTCGTCTGGCAGGAAGCAGAGCTCGGCATTCTTCCGGATGAAGGCGAGGGTCCGTCCGGCGATGTCGGCCTCGTTCCATTTGCCGACGTCGATATAGAGGACTCCGGTATTGAAGAAGCGATAGGGCGGCGTCAGACCCAGCGCACGGAAATGCTCCACCGCACGCTCCCACTCGACCGCCCGGTGATAGGTCCAGGAGCGTCCCGAGGATACGGCTGCGAACGGAAACTCGCCGGTGTCGAGGCGGAAGAGGAGCGAGATGTCGCCATGGATCGTCAGATCGGCATCGAGATAGAGGATCTTGTCGTAACGTCCGGCGAGCTGCTCCGCGATGACCAGCTTGACCAGCGTCGCCTCGCTCAGCCGGTCCTGAATCTTCGCGACGCCGCGCAGGCGCGTCATATCGAGATCGTCGCAGAGCTTGATGCCCTGCTCGTCCATCCAGCGGTGCTGGACGTCGTCGACTTCCGAGGGGGCGGCGAAGATGATGACGTCGAAGGGAACGGACGACGGACTGCGCCGCGAGAGAATGCTTTTCGCGACGAAGAGCGCCGGGATGAGCATCCGGCGGTCCGTGCAGAAGCACACCGCGTTGCGGGAAGCCGGCGGCGGGCGCATGTGGCTTGTCATTCCTGCTGCAGGCCCTTTGGGTCGATCGTCGCCGCGGCGGGCTTTTCAGGAACGTCCAGCTTCATGAGGTCGACTCCGTCGAAGATATAGGCGCTGCGGCCCGCGAAATATTTAGCATAAGCGAGGCGCCAGTCACCGGTGTTGAGTCCCCATTCCGGGGCCGGTCCCGTGCGAAAATACACGATGTCGGCACGATCGAGGGGAACGAAGGGGAAGTCGCCGATCGGCGCGTTGCGGGAATTCGGCACGAACACGACAGCCCCGTGAAGATTTGCCTTTGCAACGAGCCCGGGAAGTCTTTGGTAAAAGGGATCCCATTTTCGCAGCGCCTTGGCAAAGGTGACATTGGAATAGATCGTGTTGACGAAGAGCAGGACCGCGACCGCCCAGAAGGCCGGTCCCACCCAGCGCCGGCGCGACGCCATGGTCACTGCCGCGTCGAAGACGATCAGGCTGCCGCGCGCGGTGAGCGGAACGAGGCCGAACAGGATCGCCTCATTGTAGTAGCTGCCGTGGAGCGGCGTCGATCCCCAGGTCGAGTGATCGGAATACTGGAAGAAAAGCGATAGCGCCGTCGCGACGAAGATAACGGCGCAGAGGAAGTCGGCGCGGCTGCGCGAGCGGTGGAAGAACGGCATCAGGACGACGATCGCCGGAACCAGCAGGACACATCCGAGCAGGCGGAATCGCCAGTGCGGGTCGTCGAAGAGAAACATATTCGAGTAGTAGCGTCCCCAGCCTTCGATGTGAAAAAGGACGCCGGGTATCGTGTGCTGCCAGAGCCGCGTCAGCGCGAAAATCGGGCTGCAATCGGTGCGGAAACCCCTGATGTAGGGCGCGTAGCCTTCGCCGCGCAGGCCAAAGCCCATCCGGTCGGCGGCCTGCAGCACGTGGTAGGGCAACTTCCAGGGATCGCCCGTGAAATAGGCGTTCCAGGCGAGGAAAAGGCCGAGCATCGGCAGGAAGGCGAGCCCGGCAACGGCCGCGACGGAAGCGACGCGGACTCTCCGGGGGGCGGCGAAAAATCCGTAGAGGACGACCAGCATTCCGACCGAGGCAAAAACGACGGCGACCAAAGGGCGGGTGTTGAAGCTGTAGCCGAGAGCGAGGCCGGCCGCTGCCGCAAAGGCTAGCGATCTGCCGATGCTCTCCTCGCGCAACGCCTTGAGGAGCGTCCACAGGAGAATGGCGATGCAGAGCCGGTTTGTCGGCTGGCTAAGCTGCGTGACGCCGATGATCAGGACCGCCGGCGAGATCGCCGCAAAGAGGAGCGAGAGCGTCGCGACACGGCGTCCGTAGAGTTCCCGCACGAAGCCGAAGAAGAAAAGGAGGGTAAGGCCGGTCGTCAGCGGCGGCAGGAGCCAGGATACGCCAAGCCAGGTGGCGAGGCCCAGCAGCAGGGATGTGCCGAAGGGGTATTTGGAGAACCAGAGTCCGTTATAGATATTTATGCGGCGATGGCGAGAGGCCGAAGTCCGGCGGAGCGGGGGCGGCGAGCACCCCCTCTGCAAACAGCCTGGCCTGAAACAGGTAGGCGGCGGTATCGGGCTCAAAAGCCTGATATGGAAAAGAGACAAGCTCGATCAACAGGCAGATGGCGGCTGCTGCTATCGCAACAGCGATAGGAAAGCGGCGGGAATTCATCGACAATATGCCCGGACCAAAGTTCATTCATTCCCCGTCACGCCCTAAAAAACTCGGCGCGCCACCGGATATCCTACAGGCAGACCGTTCCCTGAAAACAGAGACAATCATGCGGTACCGGCTACAGGGAAGATCTCCTCAGCGGGAACTGCGCCGAGAGAGCTGGCGGGCAATTCCAGGCATTACCGGACATCAGCGTCATGCCGCCTAGCCTTCTGATTGTCGGGAGCGGACCTTCCGGGCTGGCGGCGGCCTATGAAGCCGTGAACCATGATGCCGGCGTCACTGTCGTCGAACGACTCGACCGGGTTGGCGGATTGTGCCGAACTTTGGAATTCGGCGGCGCACGTTTCGACATCGGGCCGCATCGCTTCTTCACCAAAAATGCCGATGTCGCCGATCTTTTTCATCGGATGCTGGGAGATGACGCAGTCAGGGTGCGACGGCGCACCCGCATCCTTCACGGCCGGGCATTCTTCGACTATCCGCTCACCCCGTTGAATGCGATTGCGGGCGTCGGTCTTCTCTCGGGGGCGAGGATCGGCGGCAGCTATGCAGCGGCCCGTCTGAACCGGCTGGTCGCGCCGCGGCCGCCCGAGACTTTCGAGGACTGGATCGTCGGCAATTTCGGCCGACAACTTTTTGAAACATTCTTCAAGGTCTATACGGAGAAAGTCTGGGGCGTGTCGTGCCGACAGATCGGTGCAGAATGGGCCTCCCAACGCATCAAGGGGCTCAGCCTCGGGGCTGCTGTCCGAAACGCCGTCTTTGGGGCCGGAAAAGCGCGCATCAAAACGTTGGTCGACGAATTCTCCTATCCGCGTCTCGGCGCCGGCCAGCCTTACGAGAAGATGTCCGATACGATCGTCCGTGATGGCGGGAGGGTGATAACCGGCTCGCGCGTGCGGACGCTGCGCCGCGAGGGCAGTGCCGTCCGGGCCGCCATCATCGAGGATGAATCGGGCCTCTGCAGCGAAATCGAAGCGGATTATTTCCTGACCAGTTCGACCCTGAGCGACACGCTCGCGATGCTCGATCCGCCGCCGCCTCAGGACGTTCTGGAAGCCGCCACGGCGCTTCGCTATCGCGATCACCTTGGCGTGAATCTGATCGCAACCGGACCAACCTTCCCCGACAACTGGATTTATGTGCACAGCCCCGATGTCGAACTCGCACGCGTCTCAAACTATCGGAATTTTTCTGCCGAAATGATGGGCGGCGCCGATGTGAGCCCGATCACGGCAGAGTATTTTTCGTTTCCAGGCGACCATCTTTCACGGATGAGCGACGTTGACCTAATCGACAAAGCAGTCAAAGAGCTTCGGAAGGTCGGGTTGCTTTGCCATGAGAAAATACTGGATGCTTTTGTCGTGCGAAGCGAAAAGGCTTATCCAGTCATCGAGATCGGTTACGAAAGACATATTGCGGTTATAAGGGGATGGCTCGGCGGTTTAACCAACCTTCTTCCGATCGGGCGGTCTGGAATGTTCAAGTATAACAATCAGGACCATGCAATTGCGACGGGAACCCTTGCGACACGGCGAGCGCTCGGCATTGGCTGGACCGATCCATGGACGGTCAACATCGACGCGGAATATCACGAGTCGACAAGAGATCCCGCCGCTGCTTAGTAATGCGCCTCTCCCGCCGACGGTCCTCTCCGTATTGAGACGAACCAGGTTTGGAATGTAAGCTTTCCTAGGCTAACGCTTGGGTTCACCTCAAGACGATTCGCGTTAAAGGAACGATTGATGCGCCACCAGGCGAAGCCCTTTGCAGTTGAATTGAAGAAGGCAAAGAGGTCCAAGAGCGAAGGGCACAAGGAAAGCAAAGGATGGGCAGATGCCTATCTCGCGACGAACGACAGCCCGGCGCAGCGAAGCGTAGATGCCCTTTTCTCTCGGGCCGTTGAACCGACCGGTGTTGCGGTCGCCCCTTCATCGCGCCCGGTTGCCGCTCGGATCCTGCCGGATCTTTCAACGCCCGTGCCTGCTCCAGCCTCGCCCGAAAAGGCGCGCCGCAAGCCGACCGACAGGCCGCGAGAAAAGAAAGTTCACTCGCCTCTCCCGTCGGAGAGACCTGAAGATGGCCTGTCGGCGCCCCCCCGGTCGCCCCGCGCCAAGAGCATAAGCGGCGCCGCAACCAAAACGCCGGCGCCATTGCCGACGCCAATCAAACAGACGACGGCGCGTTCGGAAAGCTCCGAGAAGCAAACGCGTCAACCAAGACAAGCCAGTCGATGGAGAACTGCCGGTGCGCTTCATCCGGGCGAGAATTGGAAGCGCAGGCTGCCGTCTGCCTGCCGGTAGTGCAGCAGCTGAAGGGTCCCTCGCCCGGCAGCATCCGGCATCCGGAACTTTGCTTGAAGACGGCCTACGGCTTCCGATGTCGGCTCAAGGGGATCCCGGTCGAGCACGAGCGGCGTCTGCTTCCGTTCGTGTCACAACTTCTTTGCCGATGGGCCAGAGGGCGATGCCGGCGAGTTTAAGATGGGCCCAGGCAAACGGCAGGCCGACGACTGTAATTGCCCACCCGATAGCCGTCACCAGATGGCCAAGGGCGAGTCACCAGCCTGCAAAAACCAGCCACACAATATTGCCAAGAACGCCGAGTGGCCCGGTGCCGCTGTTCGACCTGCCGGTAAATTCCTCCCTGTCGACGACCGTCTGGCCGAAGGGAAGCAGCGTATAGAGCGCTATGTTAAAGGCAGCCCTCGCCCACGGAATGCCGATGATCGTGACTGCCATGATGACCGCCGCCTATAACCAACCCGCCGCCATCCACACGCCGCCGAAGACGAGCCAAAGAATGTTCAGAAGCAAGGACATTGGTCGTCTCCATCACAGCACCGGTATCGTCATATGGGACCGCCTGCGGCTCGGCGCCATGGTGACGTAAAAATCGAAGTGGAAGCGCCGAGATCAGAATGGACGACGTACGGTGCCACAGGCAGAGTTAGCGGAGGCAGGTTTGCCGCCTCCGCTTGCTCACGGCGGGACCGTGATATTGAGCCCTGGCAGGAGCGCGTCCCGTCGTCTCGACGGCTATTTGGCTGACGGAAAGCCCCACTCGGTCAGGATGATGTCGTTTTGCTTCTTGGACACAGCGGCGGTTTTCTCCTGCGGCGCTTGCAGAACCGTAGCCCCTGCCTCCTTGATCACCGTCGCGTTGAACGTCCCCTCGATATAAGGCGATGAGTAATACCAGCCAGCACTGATCGAGACTCACATTGGGATTTCCGAATCGCGGAAAGTCTGAATCGATAAGGTGAACCAAGGAGCATGCTCGAGCGCAAGACCAGCCCCCAATGACGGAAAGCATCCTTGATCCCGTCGAGCACGCTGCTCGTCTCTTTTTGGAGATCGCGCGAAACGATGGACTGCCCGCTGGAAAACAGCTTGATCATTTCGGCGACGGCAAAAAGGCCGATCATGGCGACAGGAAAGGAAATGCCGTCGAGCAAATAGAGGCTCCCGAACGTGTATCTCGGGGTGGCCGTCACGGGATCCATGCCGATGAAGGCGATGAGCAGGCCAGCGGCGGCGGCTATCAATCCTTTCATGATCGAATCGGCGCTGAAGGTGGCGATCACCGTCATGCCCCACAGCGCCATGATGAGATATTCGCTGGGACCGAGCGCCAGCATGAGGGGACGCACGATCGGGATCGAGATGGCGAGGAAGACGGCGCCGATCAGCCCGCCGAGGAAAGCGGCAGCGGCGGAAGCGCCCAGCGCCCGCTTGGCCTCGCCCTTCCGCGTCATCGGATAGCCGTCGAACATCAGCGCCAGACTTTTCGACGAGCCCGGCACGTTGAACAGGATGCTGGTGACGGAATCCCCCCAGATCGTGCCGATATGCGCGCCGAGAAGCAGCGCAATAGTGGCCCCGACCTCGTAGCCGTGGGTGAAGGGCAGCAGCAACGCCAGGGCCACGACGCCGCCGAGACCCGGCAGGATGCCGATGACGAGGCCGTAGACCACGCCGATGACCATGAAGAGGAGCGCCTGCGGCGTCAGCAGGGAGAAGAGGCCAGCGAAGATGGCGTCGATGATCACCGCGCCACCCCTGGCGCGCGCCATCCGATCGTTCCGTCCTTGCAGACGTTCATCGGCCGCGTTCCTCCCGAAGCGGACGCATCATGAGCAATGCGTCACGTCCGTCGGCTGGCCCGCGGGCAGATGGCGATAGAGCGCTGCGGCTTTGGCGTTATTCCGTCAGCACGTCACCCGAGGCGGGACATCCTCAACCCTTTCGGCACTCATTTTTTTAACATGAGATGTGCCGTTTCGCGATTTTATACATAAAATTGGCGGTGCCGCAATCAAGCGGATTGCGCGCTGCTTGCGAAACCCGGGCTTATCCACCTTCATGCGCCGCCCGCCAGACAGAGTGGAGGCGACTACTCTCGCTTGGCATCACCGTTCCTGTAGCGACGCAGTGTGATTTCGGCTGTGGCGCGAAAATGCGCGACCAGCAACGACACGGCAGCATCGGCGTCACGGTCGAGCGCTGCTTTCATGATCGCCGCATGCTCTTTCAGCGATGCGTCGACGCGCTCTTCCGACGTCGTCTTCCGATGTAAGCGCCGGAGGAATAATCCCTCAGTGAAGCGGCCGGATTGTCTGGCTGCGGCGGAGCAAAAGTCCGTCAGCTGATAGCTCTCTACGTCGGTTCGGCGGAGGGCGGGGGATGAAGGGCGTGGAGCTATATGGACGGGTGCGTCATGCGGTCCAGATTGAGGGTTTGAGCTGTCGCGAGGCGGCACGGCGGTTCGGGATCGACCCACGGACGGTCGCCAAGATGATGGTGTTCTCGGTACCGCCGGGTTACCGGCGGAAGAAAGCGCCGGCGCGACCGAAGCTGGACCCGTTTGTCGGGATCATCGACCGGATCCTGGAGGAGGATAAGAGCCGCCCGGCGAAGCAGCAGCATACGTCGAAGCGGATCTTCGAGCGGCTGCGGGACGAGCACGGTTACGCCGGCGGGCTGACGATCGTGAAGGACCATGTTCACGAGCGGCGGCTGCGGCAGCGCGAGGTATTTGTGCCGCTGCGTCATGATCCGGGGCATGCGCAGGTCGACTTCGGCGAGGCGCTGGTGGAGATCGGCGGTGTCGAACAGAAGATCCACTTCTTTGCCATGGACCTGCCGCACTCGGATGCGGGCTTTGTGCAGGCCTATCCGGCGGAGACGACGGAGGCATTCTGTGCAGGCCACACGGCGGCGTTCTCGTTCTTCGGCAAAGTGCCGAACTCGATCCTCTACGACAACACCAGGATCGCCGTGGCCCGCATCTTGGGTGATGGCAAGCGACAGCGGACGCGGGTGTTCAGCGAGTTGCAGTCGCATTACCTGTTCGAAGATCGGTTCGGCCGACCCGGCAAGGGCAACGACAAGGGCAAGGTTGAGGGACTGGTCGGCTGGATCCGGCGGAACCTGCTGGTACCGATGCCGCGGGCGGGGAGCTTTGCGGCGCTGAACGCGGATCTGATAACCGCCTGCCGTAGCCGGCTCGGCGATCGGTTGCGTGGTCACGCCGAGACGATCGGCGAGCGGCTGGTACGCGACCTCGCGGCCTTCCAGTCCCTGCCGGCGACGCCCTACGATGCCTGCGAAAAGAAGACCGGCCGGGTCAGTTCGCTGTCACTGGTGCGCTATCGCAGCACCGATTACTCGGTGCCGACGGTCTATGGCCATCGCGAAGTTCTGATCCGCGGCTACGTCGACGAGGTAGTGATCGCCTGTGGCGCCGACATCATTGCCCGGCATGCCCGCTCCTACGAGCGTGAGGACTTCGTCTTCGACCCGCTGCACTACCTGGCGCTGCTCGAGCAGAAGGTCGGCGCCCTCGACCAGGCGGCGCCGCTGGTCGGCTGGGATCTGCCGGAAGAGTTCGCAGTCTTCCGCCGGCTCATCGAAGCGCGCATGGGCAAGCGCGGGAAGCGGGAGTTCGTCCAGGTCCTGCGACTGCTGGAGACCTTCCGTCGCGACGACGTCGTGGCCGGGATCAAGGAGGCGATGGCCCGCGGCGCGATCGGCTTCGACGCGGTCAAGCATCTGGTGCTGTGCCGGATCGAGCGGCGGCCCCCGCGGCTCGACCTGACGGTCTATCCTTACCTGCCGCGGGCGACCGTGGCGGCGACCTCGGCCAGGGCCTACATGGACCTGCTCACCGGGGTGGCGTCATGAGCGACACGCCCCAGCTTCTGCTCGCCCATCACCTCAAGGCGCTCAAGCTGCCAACCTTCCTGCGCGAGTACGACAAGCTCGCCCGGCAATGCGCCGCCGAGGGCGTCGACCACACCCGTTACCTGCTGCGGCTCGCCGAACTGGAGCTGATCGAGCGGGAACGGCGAATGGTCGAGCGACGGATCAAGGAGGCAAGGTTCCCGGCCGTCAAAAGCCTCGACAGCTTCGACTTCCTGGCCCTGCCGTCGCTCAACAAGGCCCTCGTGCTGGAGCTTGCCCGCTCGGAGTACGTCACCCGCCGCGAGAACATCATCGCGGTCGGCAACAGCGGCACCGGCAAGACGCACATCGCCCTCGGATTGGGCCTCGCCGCCTGCCAGAAGGGCCTCTCGGTAGGCTTTATCACCGCGGCTGCCCTGGTCCATGAGCTCATCGAAGCCCGCGACGAGAAGCGCCTCCTCCGCCTGCAGCGCCAGTTTGCCGGGTATAAGCTGTTGATCATCGACGAACTCGGCTACGTGCCATTCTCCCAGACCGGCGCGGAGCTGCTCTTCGAGGTGTTCTCCCAACGCTATGAGCGCGGTTCAACCATCGTCACCTCAAACCTGCCCTTCGACGAGTGGACCGGCGTCTTCGCCTCCGAGCGCCTGACCGGCGCTCTCCTCGATCGGCTCACCCACCATGTCCACATCCTCGAGATGAACGGCGAAAGCTACCGGCTCAAACAGAGCAAGCGTCGAGCGCGCAGCCTTCCTGACGAAACTCCGCCGGACGACAAACCCAAGGTCTGATCGAAAACCCCGAAATGCCTCCCGGCCCAGCCGTC
>CAMCWB010000034.1 GCA_945882315.1 Bauldia litoralis
ACTCGACACCCGCATCTATCAAAAGGGCATCAAGGTCAGCGACGCCGAGATGGTCGACCTCGACATCACCGGAGACCCGTTCCATCCCGAATGGAACTACACAATCAAGCCCCGAAGCTCGTAGCAATTATTGTGCGGCGTGGCCTTAGCGCGTTGCTAGGGCTTGCGGCTCGCCATCGGCAGCGTCCGCTTCGGCGTCACCGATGGCATTCAGAATGCTGCGGCGCGCGAACAGGAGAAGGGCGGCGACGAAGGCGATGAAGGCGAGCGCTGCGGCGAGCTCGTAGCGCCAGGTCGGCAGGAAATCGCTCTCGGCGAGCGACACGGCAACGACGAGGTCGGCGTTGGTGGCGCGCCGATAGGCGGTCAGATAGCTCGGTCCGCCGGCAATCAGCGGCGAGCGGGCGGCGCCTTCTGCTTCGGAAAGACCGTCGGCCGCGAATTCGGGGCGCTGGGTGTCGATCGACCCATGCGAGATGTCGCCGGAGACCTGGCGGAAGAGAACCTCGCCGGTCGGCAGCAGGACCCAGGCAATGCCGGCCTGGCCGAAGTCGAAAGCCTCGTCGAAATCGCGGAGATGATCGGGGACGAGCGTCGCGATCGCGGTGCCGATGAATTCTCCCTGCGGGTCGGTGAGCGGCCGGCCGACCGGGATGAGAATCTGGTCGCCGCCGGTGATCTCGATCGGCGACGCCGCCGTCAGCAGGTTCGGGTGGCCGGCCTTGAGCTTCTGGAAGACCGGCTGCCGGGACCAGTCGACGCCTTTGATTTGGAGGATCGTCGAATAGACGATGGTGCCCTCGGCATCGGTGACGGAGACGGCGCTCAGCCCGGGAACGCCGGAGGTCGAATTGCGGATCACCGAACCCCATTCGCGCGGCGATTCGTTCGGTCCGCCGAGACGCCGGCTGGTTGCCACCAGCCGTGCCAGGACGCCGTCGACTGCAGCGAGGCGAAAGCCCAAATATTCGGCAAGAACCTGCGTCATGTTGCGGGCGGTCCGCTCGGCGTCGCGGGTGGCGTCGTCATGGCGGAGCCAGAGCGCACCAGCGCAGAGCAGGACGACGATCACCATCACGGCCGTGACCAGCCGGTTCAGCGAGCGCCGGGCGCGGGCGAAGCCGCGCGCGCCTTCCGCCCTGCCTTCGCCACCGGAAAATAGCTTCATGGTCGGTTCCAGGCCGGCGTAATCCGGCCTCCCGGAGCCGTATGGATGCCCAACGGCGACAGCAGATTGTACCATATTCGTTGTCCCTTTCGGCGCTCTCCCTGCCGAGCTGATCTCCCGATCCCGGAAGGTGCAAAGCGCGGGCCATCAGGCCGGTTGTCAGGACTTGAAAAAAGGCATAAGGATATCTTTATATCTCGTAATGAGATGTCCGGCCGGGAGCCTGCTTAATGGACGTGCCTTCGCCCTTATCGGTGGAAGCCCTGATTGCGGCCCTCAAGGCCGCCGGCGAGGGGACGCGGATTCGCGTCCTGGCGCTGCTCGCCCAGGCCGAACTGACGGTCAAGGATCTGACCGCCATCCTCGCCCAGTCGCAGCCGCGCATCTCGCGCCATCTGAAGCTTCTCACCGAGGCCGGGCTGGTCGAGCGCCATCCCGAGGGCGCCTGGGTCTTCTATCGGCTGGCCGATGACGGGCCGGGCGGCCGGCTGGCGCGCGATCTCTGTGCGCTGACCGACGGCGGCGACCTCGTCCTGTCGCGCGACCGGGAGAGGCTTGAGCAGGTGAAGCAGGAGCAGGCCGAGCAGGCGCACCGCTATTTCACCGCCAACGCCGCCGACTGGGGCACGATACGCTCGCTGCATGTCGCCGACGACAGTGTCGAGGCGGCGATGCTGGCGGCGCTCGGCGGCAGGGCATTCGAGGCGTTTCTCGATCTCGGCACCGGGACGGGGCGCCTCCTCGAGCTTTTCGCGCCGCTCTACCGCCGTGCCGTCGGCATCGACACCTCGACGGCGATGCTCGCGGTGGCACGCGCCAATCTCGACCGGGCCGGCGTGCATGACGCGCAGGTGCGGCTCGGCGACATCTACAATCTGGCGCTGCCGCGCAATGCCTTCGACGTCGTCGCCATTCACCAGGTGCTGCATTACCTCGACGACCCCGAACGGGCCGTCGCCGAAGCGGCGCGCGTGCTGCGGCCCGGCGGCCGGCTGCTGATCGTCGACTTCGCGCCCCACGAACTGGAATTTCTCCGCGAGCGGCACGCGCATCGCCGTCTCGGATTTGGACATGAGCCAATGGCACAATGGGTGGCCGCTGCCGGCCTTGATCTCGAAAAAGTCGTCGACCTGCCGACCGGCGGCAGTGCCGACCGACTGACGGTGACGCTGTGGCTCGCCCGCGACCGGCGCATCCTGATGGCGGACGAAGGCTCGAAGCGGGAGGTGGCGTGATGGATGCCTCGACTTTCCACGTGCCGCGGCCATCGGAAGAGGCGGGCCGCCTCAACGTCTCCTTCGAATTCTTCCCGCCGAAGACCGAGGCGATGGAGGAGACGCTGTGGCGTTCGATCGAGCGGCTGAAGCCGTTGGCGCCGGCTTTCGTCTCGGTGACCTATGGCGCCGGCGGCTCGACGCGCGAACGCACCCACGCGACCATCGCCCGCCTGTTGGCCGAGACCGAACTGAAGCCGGCGGCGCATCTCACCTGCGTCGCCGCGTCGAAGGCCGAGGTTGACGGCGTCGTCCGCGCCTATCGCGACGCCGGCATCCGGCACATCGTGGCGTTGCGCGGCGACCCGGCGAACGGCGCCGGCTGTGCCTATGCGCCGCATCCGGAAGGCTACAAGAATGCCGCGGCGCTGGTCGAGGCGATCGCCAGGAGCGGCGATTTCGAGATCTCGGTCGCCGCCTATCCGGAGAAGCATCCCGAGAGCCCGAGCATCGCCGCCGATATCGACATGCTGAAGCGCAAGGTCGACGCCGGCGCCGACCGGGCGATCACCCAGTTCTTCTTCGAGAACGACGCCTTCGAGCGCTATGTCGAGCGCGTGCGGGCCGCCGGCATCGCGATCCCGATCGTGCCGGGCATCGTGCCCGTCCATAGCTTCAAGCAGACGTCAGCCTTTGCGGCGCGGTGCGGCGCCTCGGTGCCCGGCTGGCTCGCCAAGCGTTTCGAGGGGCTGGAGGACGACCCGACGACCCGCCAGCTCGTGGCCGCGGCGGTCTGCGCCGAACAGGTCCTCGACCTCGTCGACCGCGGCATCGTCGACTTCCATTTCTACACGATGAACCGCGCCGACCTCGTCTATGCGATCTGTCACCTGCTGGGCGTCAGGCCGGCTAAGACGCCCGAACTTGTGAGCCAGGAGTAACGGTCATGTCAGCATCGAATACGGCGTCCCTGATCCGCGCCGCGGCAGCGAAGCGGGTGCTGGTGCTTGACGGCGCCATGGGGACGATGATCCAGGAACTGAAGCTGACCGAGGCGGATTTCCGCGGCGAGCGCTTCAGGGACTGGCCGCGCGACCTGAAGGGCAACAACGACCTTCTGATCCTGACGCGTCCGGACGATATCGAGGCCATCCACCGCGCCTATTTCGAGGCCGGCGCCGACATCGTCGAGACCAACACCTTCTCGTCGACCTCGATCGCCCAGGCCGATTACGGCATGGAAGGGCTCGCCTACGAGCTCAATTTCGAGGGCGCGCGGCTGGCCAAGCGGGCCGCCGCGACCGTGACCAAGGCGACCGGGCGGCAGCGTTTCGTTGCCGGCGCGATCGGCCCGACCAACCGGATGGCCTCGATCTCGCCGGACGTCTCCAATCCGGGTTTCCGCGCCGTCACTTTCGACGATCTGCGGCTTGCCTATGCCGAGGCGACGCGCGGCCTGGTCGACGGCGGCGCCGACCTCATCCTGATCGAGACCATCTTCGACACGCTGAACGCCAAGGCGGCGCTGGTCGCGGTCGAGGAGGTCATGGAGGAGAAGGGCGTCGAACTGCCGATCATGATCTCCGGCACGATCACCGACCTTTCCGGCCGGACGCTGTCGGGCCAGACGCCGACCGCCTTCTGGTATTCGCTCCGCCATGCACAGCCGCTGACGGTCGGGCTCAACTGTGCGCTCGGCGCCCGCGAGATGCGCGCCCATATCGCCGAGATCGGCCGGGTCGCCGACACGCTGGTCTGCGCCTATCCGAATGCCGGCCTGCCTAATGAATTCGGCGAGTATGACGAGAGCCCGGAGGCGATGGCGACGATGCTCGGCGAGTTCGCCCGCTCCGGCCTCGTCAATGTCGTCGGCGGCTGCTGCGGCACGACGCCGGACCATATCCGCGCCATCGCCGCAGCGGTTGAAGGCGTTCCGCCGCGCAAGCTGCCCGAGGTCGCGCCGCGCATGCGGCTGTCCGGGCTCGAACCGTTCGAGACCGCAGCATGACCAATGCCGCCGCCAGCTTCGTCAATATCGGCGAGCGCACCAACGTCACCGGATCGGCCAAATTCCGGAAGCTGATCGCCAATGGCGACTATGCCGCCGCGCTCGACATCGCGCGCGAGCAGGTCGCCAACGGCGCCCAGATCATCGACGTCAACATGGACGAAGGCCTCCTCGATTCCGAAGGGGCGATGGTCATTTTCCTCAACCTGATCGCTTCGGAGCCGGACATCGCCCGTGTGCCGATCATGATCGACTCGTCGAAATGGTCGATCATCGAGGCCGGGCTGAAATGCGTCCAGGGCAAGGCGATCGTCAATTCGATCTCGATGAAGGAAGGCGAGGGGCCTTTCCGCATCCACGCCGAGAAGGTGCGCCGCTACGGCGCCGCGGTCGTCGTCATGGCCTTCGACGAGACCGGCCAGGCCGACACCTATCAGCGGCGCATCGACATCTGCGCGCGGGCCTACCGCATCCTCGTCGACGAGGTCGGTTTTCCGCCGGAAGACATCGTCTTCGATCCGAATATCTTCCCGGTCGCGACGGGTATCGACGAACATAACAATTACGGCGTCGACTTCATCGAGGCGACGCGCTGGATCAAGGCCAACCTGCCCTACGCGCATGTCTCGGGCGGCGTGTCGAACCTCTCCTTCTCGTTCCGCGGCAACGAGTCCGTGCGCGCCGCTATGCATTCGGTTTTCCTCTATCACGCCATCGCCGCCGGCATGGACATGGGCATCGTCAATGCCGGTGCGCTGCCGGTCTATGACGACATCGACCCGGAACTCCGCGAGCTTTGCGAAGACGTCATTCTCAACCGGCGGCCGGACGGGACCGAGCGGCTGCTCGAGGCGGCGCAGCGCTACAAGGGCGGGCCGGTCGAGCGCAAGGAGACCGAGCAGGAATGGCGCGCCTGGCCGGTCGACAAGCGGCTGGAGCATGCGCTCGTCGCCGGCATCACGGAGTTCATCGAGGCCGATACCGAGGAGGCCCGCAACAGATCGACGCGGGCGCTCGACGTGATCGAAGGCCCGCTGATGGCCGGCATGAACGTGGTCGGCGATCTCTTCGGCTCGGGCAAGATGTTCCTGCCGCAGGTGGTCAAGTCGGCCCGCGTCATGAAGCAGGCGGTCGCCTGGCTGATGCCGTTCATGGAGGAGGAGAAGCGTCTCTCCGGCGTCGACGAATCCTCCTCGGCCGGCCGCATCCTGCTCGCCACCGTCAAGGGCGACGTCCACGACATCGGCAAGAACATCGTCGGCGTCGTCCTCCAGTGCAACAATTTCGAGGTCATCGATCTCGGCGTGATGGTGCCGCTGACCAAGATCATCGAGACGGCGCGGGCGAGGAAGGTCGACATCGTCGGGTTGTCCGGCCTGATCACGCCGTCGCTGGACGAGATGGTGACCGTGGCCGCCGAACTGGAACGCGAGGGCTTCGACCTGCCGCTGCTGATCGGCGGGGCGACGACGAGCCGCGTCCATACGGCCGTCAAGATCAGCCCGCATTATCACCGCGGCCAGGCGGTCCATGTGATCGACGCGAGCCGGGCGGTCGGTGTCGCCGCCAGCCTGCTCGGCGCGGGCAAGATCGCCTATATGGAGAATATCCGCCGCGAGTATATCAAGGTCGCCGATACGCATGCCCGCGGCCTCGCGGAAAAGAAGCGCGTGCCGCTGGCCAAGGCGCGGGCCGACCGCTTCAAGATCGACTGGCCGAACTACACGCCGCCGCGGCCGACCTTCCTCGGCACACGGGCGTTCCTGAACTATCCGGTCGCCGAACTCATTCCCTATATCGACTGGACGCCCTTCTTCGCGACCTGGGAGATGGTCGGCACCTATCCGTTGCTCTTCGACGATCCCAAGATCGGGCCGCCGGCGAAGGCGCTCTTTGACGACGCGCAGGCGATGCTGAAGCAGATGGTCGCGGAGAACTGGCTGACCGCCAACGGCGTGATCGGCTTCTATCCGGCCACTGCGATCGGCGACGATATCGCTCTCTATGAGGACGAGACGCGGACGACGGAGCGGGCGCGGCTCTACACGCTTCGCCAGCAGATCGCCCGCTCCACCGACCGGCGCGCCCATGTGGCGCTTGCCGATTTCGTGGCGCCGCGCGAGACCGGGCTCGCCGATTTCGTCGGCGGTTTCGCGGTGACGGCGGGTATCGGCGAGGAGGCGGTGGCCGAACGCTTCAACCGCGCCAATGACGACTACTCCAAGATCCTGTCGCAGGCGCTGTCCGACCGGCTTGCCGAGGCTTTCGCCGAGCGGATGCACCAGCGCGTCCGCCGCGAATTCTGGGCTTACGCTGCCGATGAGACGCTCTCCCCCGCCGATCTGATCCGCGAAGCCTATGACGGCATTCGTCCGGCGCCGGGCTATCCCGCCCAACCGGATCATACCGAGAAACGGACGCTGTTCGACCTCCTCGACGCCGAGTCGGCGACCGGGATCAAGCTGACCGAGAGCTTCGCCATGTGGCCGGGCTCGTCGGTGTCCGGGCTTTATTTCGCGCATCCCGACAGCCATTATTTCGGCGTCGGCAAGATCGACGAGGACCAGGCCCGGGATTATGCGGCCCGCAAGGGCTGGCGGGTCGAGGAAGCGGAGCGCTGGCTGGCGCCGATCCTGGGCTACGAGCCGGGAAGCCGCGAGGCGGCCGAGTAGGGCGCCCATCACGAGGGCGTTACTCGGCTTTGCTTTTGCGCTGGGATATCCGGCGGCCGGTATTATCTTGATTTGGGGCAAGCAAGGAGAGGTGCCATGTGCCGCAACATCCGCACTTTGTTCAATTTCGAACCGCCGGCGACCAACGACGAGATCCATGCCGCGGCGGAGCAGTTCGTACGCAAGCTCAGCGGCTTCACCAGGCCGTCGAAGGTCAATGAAGAAGCCTTCGCAGAGGCAATCGAGGACATCGCGGCGATCGGCCGCCGGCTGATCGATTCGCTCGAGACCAACGCACAGCCGCGCGACCGTGAGGAAGAGGCGGCGAAGGCGCGCGCCCGGGCGGCGGAGCGGTTCGGCAAGGCCGAGGCGTGAAGCTTCCCTCGATCAAGGTGGAAGCGGTCCCGGCAGCGATGCCGGTGGCGCCGAGCCTTGTCGAGAAGCCGGCCGTTGCGCCGTCGCCGCCATCGCCACCACTGCCGCGGTCACCGATCGGCTATGCCGGTGCCTTGTGGCGGGGAGACGTGCCGCTGGCGCAGGTCGTGTGGCGCGACATGGTCTGCGTCGGGACGATCGTCAATATCGTGGCGATGGGATTGGCTTTCCTTGCCGTCGCGTTCGGCGCCTCGACCATGACCGCCATCGTCATCCAGATGCTGCCGGTCCCCTACAACATCTTCCTGGTCACCTCCGCCTGGAAGAGCGCCGAAAGAGCGCGCTTCGACCAGGCCTGGGCGGCCCGGCTCGGCTCCGTCCTCTGGCTTTTCGCCGCCTTCGTGATCTGAGCCCTACCTGACGGGGCCACTGTGGCAGCCCCCGGCGATCCGCGCTAAACGAGAAGACTTGCAGCCGGCTCCGAGAATCGGTGCGGCAACGCCATGGAGGACGCCGCTTGCTTCCACGCCTCTGGCCGGCCGTCCTGACGCTTGGCTGGATCCTTCTGGTCTTCGCCGCCGGCGAGGGGCTGATGGCGCTCTTCGCGCTGGCGGCCGGGGACGGTCATGCCGATGTCTTCGCGATAACGGCGACGGTCACGGCGATGGTCGCCGGCGGCTGCATCCTCACGACCAAAGGGCGGAAATTCGAGTTGAATTTCCGTGACGCGGCGCTTCTGACCGGTACCTCCTGGGTGCTCGTCCCGGCCTTCGCGGCGCTGCCGCTGATGGCCGAACCGGTCGGGCTTTCCTTCGTCGATGCCTATTTCGAGATGGTGTCGGGCATCACGACCACCGGCGCGACGGTGATGGTCGGGCTCGACGACACGGCGGCCTCGGTCCTGCTGTGGCGCTCCCTGACGGAATGGATCGGCGGCGTCGGCATCATCGGCCTCGCGATCGTCATCCTGCCTTTTCTCAAGATCGGCGGCATGGCGCTTTTCCGTCTCGAATCGTCGGACCGGTCGGAGAAGTCGCTGCCGCGCGTGCGCGCCATCGCGACCACCGTCGGCCAGATCTACGTCCTGCTCACCGTCGCCTGCTTCTTCGTCTACTGGGGGCTCGGCATGACGCCCTTCGACGCGCTGAACCATGCGCTGACGACGGTCTGCACCGCCGGCTATTCGACGCATGACTCGTCCTTCGGCTATTTCAACAACCATGCGCTCGAATGGGCGGCCGTCGTCTTCATGATGCTTGGCTCCCTGCCTTTCCTCGCTTATGTCCGGCTGCTGCGGCCGGGGACGTGGCAGCAGCGGGTCGACAACCAGGCCATGACCTTCGTCTTCCTGACGGCCGCTCTCGTCTTCCTCTTTGCGCTCTGGCTGCATTTGACGCAGGGCGTCGATGCCGCGACGGCGCTTACCAAATCGGCCTTCAACGTCGTCTCGGTGATCACCACGACCGGCTTCGCCTCGACCGACTATCTGCAATGGGGTGCCTTCGCGGCGACCTTCTTCTTCGTCATCACCTTCATCGGCGGCTGCACCGGCTCGACGGCCGGCGGCCTCAAGATCTTCCGCCTTCAGGTGATGTATGGGGTGCTCATCCAGCATGTCCGGCATGTGCTGCGGCCGCATGCGCTGAACCCGATCCGCTACGGCAACCGGATCATCACCGACGAGCAGATCGCCTCGGTGGGCAGCTTCGTGTTCCTGTTCTTCCTGACCTTCGTCGTGGCCGCGCTCATCCTGGCCGCGCTCGGGCTCGATACCGAAACCAGTCTTTCGGCGGCGGCGACGGCGGTCGCCAATGTCGGGCCGGGCGTCGGCCCCCTGGTCGGTCCGGCGGGCAATTACTCGGGGCTGCCGGATGCCGCCAAGATCGTGCTTTGTGCCGCAATGATCGTCGGCCGGCTCGAAATCCTGGGCGTGCTCGTCCTGTTTTTACCGAGCTTTTACCGCTAGAACGTTGGGAAACCGCGGTTTTCAGGGGAAAACGACCCCCGGGGCTTTGCGCCGCATATTGATCATATACGATATTTTGTAGTCATATGGCCCGCCTTTGATCGCGGAAGATCAAGAATAAGCTCGATTCGAAAGGGCACGGTTCACATGGATTCGCGCAAGGATTTGCTGTTCGCCCTGGCTATGGTCTGCCTGGGCGTGGCCGTGATTCTGATCACCTATAATTTCCGGGAACCGGTGATCCAGGACACGATCGGTCCGCGGGCCTTCCCCTATGGGCTCGGCCTCCTGTTCGCCGTCGGCGGCGCCTTCGTCGCCATCCAGCGCCTGAAGAGCATGCACGCCGGTAATGGCTACATCGTGCCGGATGAAGGCGGCGAGGACGAGGAGGCCTATCCGGCCTCCGGCGTGCGCGCCATGGCGATGATCGGCCTCTGCTGCGTCTACACGCTGGTCCTGCAGCCGATCGGTTTCATCGTCGCGACGCCCTTCTTCGTGGCGCTTGCCCTGTTCCTGATGAACGAGCGCAAGCCCATGCTTCTGATCACCACATCGCTCTGCTTCACGGCGGGCACCTATGTGCTGATCCACCTCCTTCTGGACGGCAGGCTGCCAGAAGGCGTTCTCAAAGGCCTTCTGCCCTAAACCGATTTCGGAGTCTCACGCCATGGACATCATGGATTTTCTGAGCCCGCTGATCGGCGGCATTCAGGTTCTCGATAACTTCACCATCTGGGGATTCATCCTCCTCGGCACCATCATCGGCGTGATCGTCGGCGCGCTGCCGGGCGTCGGCGCCACGATGACCTACGGCATGCTGCTGCCGTTCACCTTCACGCTGCCGGCCGATGTCGCCATCGCGCTGCTTCTTTCGATCAGCGTCGGCAATGCCTTCGGCAACTCGATCCCGGCGATCCTGATGGGCATTCCGGGCTCGCCCTCGGCGATCCTGACCGTCATCGACGGCTATAGTCTCCACAAGAAGGGCGAGAGCGGCCTGGCGCTTGCGGTCGCCTGGTTCGCGGCCATGGCGGGGCAGGCGATCAGCATCATCCTCTTCGTGCTGATGGTCGTGCCGCTGATGGCCATGGCCTATAATTTCGGCGATCCGGAAAAATTCGCGCTCTTCCTGCTCGGCATCGTGGCCATTGCCAGCCTCACCGGCGACAATGTGGTCAAGGGCCTGATGGCGGGCGGTGTCGGCTTCATGATCGGCATCGTCGGCCTCGACCCGAACTCGCCTTTGCCGCGCTTCACTTTTGGTTTTTCGATCCTGAGGACGGGTTTCGACATCGCCCCGGTGATGATCGGCCTTCTGGCGCTCGGCGAGCTCTTCCGCTCGACCCGGCAGGTGTTCAAGTGGGAAGCCCGTATCGACACCAAGCATGCGGCCAAGTTCCCGCCGCTCTACAAGCTCAAGGACACGATCTGGCCGATCCTGTCCGGGACCTTCATCGGCACGTTCATCAGCGCCATTCCGGGCGCCGGCGCGACGCCGGCGGCGATGATCGCCTACCAGCAGGCGCAGCTCTTCGCGAAGCGGCCGGAAGAATTCGGCAAGGGCTCGATCGAAGGGCTCGCCGCCAACGAAGCGGCGCAGAACGCCTCGAATTCGGGCGAGGCGGCGCCGGCCCTGGCGCTCGGCCTGCCGACCAGCGGCTCGATGGTGCTCCTCCTTGCGGCGCTCACCATCCACGGCTTCATCCCGGGGCCGAACATGATCCGGCAGACGCCGGAACTGTTCTACGCCGCGATCGGCGGCATGCTGGCGGCGACGCTCATCCTCACCCTGACCGGCTGGCATCTCGGCCTGGCGATGCTGCGCTTCGTCAACATCAACCGGTCGATCGTCGTCGTGCTGTCGATCTTCACGGTACTGGTCGGCGTCTATTGCCTGAGCTACCGCGTCTTCGACGTCTGGGTGGTGATCGGCTGCGGCGTCATCGGCTACTACCTGTCGCGCTACGGCTATGCGGTTGCCGCAGCGGCGCTCGCCGTCGTGCTCGGCCGCCAGCTCGAGCGGAGCCTGCGGCTTGGCCTCAACCTCACCGATGGCGACTGGATCGGGATGCTGTCGCGGCCTTTCACCGCGCTCTTCGTCTGCGTCACCATCACCTTCCTGTCGATCGGCATCTACCGGACGATGAAGTTCAGGAAGAAGATGCGCGACGCGAAGATGCTGACCGAGGCGACGGCGGCCGACTAGAGTGCGGTTAATGGCGGCCGTGCGGGCCCGACGGTAGCACCCGGGACGTTGCCACCACCCGTAGGTGCGCAACGGAATCCACGCGAGCATCGACAACAAGCGCCAACGATCTCGTGCAGTTTACGTAGTCCCAGATCGTTGCCGGTAGCCTCGAACGTGCCTTCCTTGTCGGCCTCCTCAGCTGGTGATGACCAGCCGGATGTCTCGCCTTGGCACCAAGTGGGCTGAGAAGGCGTGGGAAAGCGTTGCCTTCAACCGGCGCTTAAAGTAGGCCTTTTTGGGACTACCTTGAATGCAAACGAATTCGCATAAACGGGAGATTGTTTTGAGACGCTTGTTAAGTTTTATCGCCGCCACAGTGATTGCACCCGCGCTCGTAGCCGGACCAGCACTCGCGCAGGATTACCCCAACAAGCCCATTAACTGGATTGTCCCGAGTTCCGCGGGCAGCCAGTTCGATGTGCTTTCGCGGCTTATTACGCCAAAGATGTCCGAAGCACTTGGGCAGCCGATCGTCATTCAGAATATTACAGGCGCCGGCGCAACAATCGGCGCCCAGGTTGCCTCCGAAGCGGCCCCGGACGGTTACACAGTTCTTCTTATCAACGCCAACCATCCTGCCGGGGAGGCACTCTACCCGGATCTGAAGTACGACCTCGTCGAAAGCTTCGACCCGGTCGTTCGCTTTACCGATTCCTACCATGTCATCGTCGTGCAGAAGGACCCCAGAAGGATCTCGGGGTCGAGACACTCGGCGATCTGTTGAAGATGGCGAAGGACAAGCCGGGCGAGTTGAATATCGCGCATGCCGGCACCGGGTCGGTGACCTTCATGTGTGCTGAAATCTTCAAGGCGGAGGCGGGCGTCGATATGGTGAGCATTCCCTACGATGGAGGGGGACCGGCTATTGCATCCATCGTTGCCGGCGAAACGCAGGTCTATGGCGCGCCTTATGCGACAGCGAAGCCCTTCATCGATAGCGGCGAGGTCAAGGCACTCGCCATGACCTCGAAGGAACGCCCGCAGTTTGCTCCTGATATTCCGACGGTTGCCGAAACCATCCCGGGGTTTGAATTCACAAGCTTCTATGGGCTTGTTACGCCAAAGGGCACTCCTGAAGATGTTCGCGCCAAGATTCGCGCGGCGCTCAACACCGCCCTTGCAGACGAGACCGTGTCTAGCAAGCTCAACGAGCTGGGCTTCGATCTCATCGACGAGGGACCGGAAGAGTTCACCGCATTCCTGAAGCGCGAAATCGAGAAGACGGCCGCAGTCGTCAAAAGGTCAGGTATCGGACCGCAATAATCGTCGCAACCGAAGGGCGGTGGCGGGGCCGGACCTTCTGCCGCCCCGAACGTAGCTGCCCGTTTCCTCATCAAGCTTTAGGCCCGGCTCTCTCCAGAGGGCTGGGCTTTTTATTTGCCTGATGCCAAAACCGGTCCCCGTTGCACCGGCAAGCAGATCGCCGCTGATCTCGGCATCTCTGCGGCCACGGTCAGCCGCATTCTCAAGCGCCTCCACCCCGGATCGTGGTCCGGGGCATGCTTTTCCTGACGTTGCTCTAAGGCCGCCGCGATCCCGTCAGATGGCGTAGCGGGCGAGGACGAAGCCACCGACGATGATGACGAGGAGGCCGAGCGTCACGAGTCCCAGGCGCTTCTCGATGAAGTTCTGGATCGGCGCGCCGTAGTAGCGCAGGAGCTCCGCGACGATAATGAAGCGGAGGCCGCGCGTGATGAGCGACAGGACGAGGAACAGGAAGAAATCGTAGCCGGCGAAGCCGGATGCGATCGTCACGATCTTGTAGGGGATCGGGGTCAGGCCTTTGAGCAGGATGATCCAGGCGCCATAGGCTGCATAGGCGGCGCGGAATTCCTCGACGCCTTCGGAATGCCCGTAGAGGTTCATCAGCCATTGGCCGACGCTCTCGTAGAGAAGGGCGCCGATGGCATAGCCGAGAACACCGCCCGCGACCGAGGTGATCGTGCACCACAGCGCCAGCCACCGCGCCCGGGCGCGGTTGGCGAGAACCATCGGCACGAGAAGGACATCGGGCGGGATCGGGAAGAAGGAGCTTTCGGCAAAGGAGACGACGCCGAGCGCCCATACCGCGTGACGGCTGGCGGCAAGCGCCATCGTCCGCTCGTAAAGTCTGGTCAGCAAATGTTCGTCCTCTCCCGTCGCGCTCATGAAGGAGCGTTGCCGTGCTGCGGCCCGCCTTCATAGCCGAAGCGGAAACTTCATGTCGGGTGATTTGGCTGCGGTCCAGTAAACTTACCGCCAAAAGCAGAACCGGGCCCCGTTTCCGGAACCCGGTTCAATCCGAATGTCGTTGCTGACGCGGCGTCAAATCGCCCCTAACACAATCGCTCCGATAAACAGGAACGCCGCGCAGACCATTACAAGGTGGATAGGCCGTGCCAAGTCCATGGTCATGCCTCCATCGGATTTACGACTGGAAGTCTAACCCGATCTTCCCGATCGACAAGCTGAAAATTAACATGTGCTAACCGCCGTGCAGGCGTTGATTCAGGAAAACCGCGTAAGCGTCTCATAGTTTTCGCATTTATGGTGTGCACAGGAGGCGCCGGCCTGTGGACTTCCGCGCCGCCGGTCCCGCCTGTTAGCCTTCGCCGACCCGAAACCTCCCTCCTGCCGCGAGCCGAGCCGATGGACCGCTTCGATACCGCCCGCGATGCGGCCTTCGCGCTTCGCCCCGACGAGCCGGTCTATTGCTTCCGGCCGGAAGTGCTGGTCGCCGACGCGAACCAGTTCCGGCAGGCCTTTCCCGGCAAAACCGCCTATGCGGTGAAGACCAATGGCGAGCGGCTGGTGCTCGAAGTGCTGGCGAAGGCCGGCATGAACTGCTTCGACGTGGCGTCGCCGGCCGAATTCGCGGCGGTCCGCGCCGTGGCGCCCAAGGCCGAGCTCCTCTACATGCATCCGGTCAAGGCGCAGTCCGACATCCGGCTGGCGCTCGAGACCTACCGCATCCGGTCGCTGGCTCTCGACCATGAGGACGAGGTCGCCAAGATCCTGAAGATCGTGCGCGGGCTCGACCTCGATCCGGAAGAGATCACGCTGTTCGTGCGCATCGCCGTGCGCGGCCACGCCGCCTACGAGCTCTCCAAAAAGTTCGGCGCGACGCCGGCGCATGCCGTCGAGCTGGTCCGCCGGATCGCCCATATCGGTTTCAAGGTCGGCCTCTGCTTCCATGTCGGCAGCCAGGTCGAGGACACCGACACCTATGAGCGGGCGCTGGCTTCGGCCGCCTGGGTGAGGGCGCGGGCCGGGGTCGAGATCGCGGCGCTCGATATCGGCGGCGGCTTTCCGGCGGCCTATGGCGCCGATCCGCGCCGCGCCCAGCCGCCGGCGCCCGACACGACGGCCCTGATCGAAGAAGTCGTACATGAGGCGAAGGAATGGGGCTTTGCCGATTTGTCGCTCGTCGCGGAGCCCGGCCGGGTCATCGTGGCGCGCAGCTTCTCGCTGATCGTGCGCGTGCTGCTCCGCAAGGGCCGCCGCCTCTACATCAATGACGGCATCTGGGCGTCGCTGTCGGACTCGTGGACCGGCCGGATCACGCTGCCGGCCCGGCTGCTGCCCGACCCGGCGCGGCGGCGGCGGACCGGCGACAAGAGCAAGATCGTGCCCTTCAAGGTCTGCGGCGCGACCTGCGATTCCGTCGATATCCTGTCGCGGCCCTTCTTCCTGCCGGAGACGGTCGATACCGGCGACTGGATCGAGATCGGCAATATCGGCGCCTATTCGCTGTCGCTGCGCACCCGCTTCAACGGATTCTATCCCGACACCTTCGTCGAGGTCGCGACGATCTTCGAGGCGGCGGGGCCGGCCGAAAGCAGCGCGGCCCTCGAGACGATGGCGGACTGAGCCTCCGTCTTGCGGATGCGAATGATTTTCATGTGAAAAATCAGCGACTTGCGGCCTTGTGCGCGAATCGCTAAAGACGAAGGAACGGTCGGGCGCGGCGCCCGGACACGGTCTCCGACGAACATGAAAAGCTATTTCTCATCCACGGCCGGCATCGCCTCGGTCAGCGTCCTCGTCGGCGTTGCCGTGCTGGCGCTGAAATATTACGCGTTCCACGTCACCGGTTCGGTGGCGCTCTATTCCGATGCGCTGGAAAGCATCGTCAACGTCGCGGCCTCGATCGCGGCGCTGGTCGCGATCCGCGTCAGCGCCATCCCGCCCGATGCCAGCCATCCTTACGGGCATCAGAAGGCGGAGTATTTTTCGGTCGTCGCCGAAGGCGTCCTGATCATCGTCGCGGCGATCCTGATCTTCAACGAGGCCTACCAGGCCTTGCTGGCACCGCGCCTTCTCGAGCAGGCCGGCGTTGGTCTTGCCTTCAACGGTGCTGCGACGATCCTCAACGCGGCCTGGTCGGCGGTGCTGATCGGGGTCGGCCGCCGGCGGCGGTCGCCGGCGCTGGTCGCCGACGGCAAGCATCTCCTCACGGACGTCTTCACTTCGGTCGGCGTCCTCGCCGGCCTGCTGCTCGCCGTCGCGACCAATATCCCGTTCCTCGACCCGCTGCTCGCGGCACTCGTCGCGCTCAACATCCTGTGGGCGGGATGGACGCTGGTGCGCGAGTCGGTCGGCGGGCTGATGGACGAGGCAGTGCCGACCGAGACGCTGGAGAAAATCCGCGAGGTCATCTCCGCCAACGCCGTCGGCGCGCTGGAAGCCCATGATGTCCGCACGCGCCATGCCGGCCGCCAGAGCTTCGTCGATTTTCACCTCGTCGTGCCGGGCAGCATGACGGTTGCCGAGGCGCATGAGATCTGCGACCGGATCGAGCGCGCCATCCAGGCGGAGGTGAGCGACGCCTTCATCACCATCCATGTCGAGCCCGAGGACAACGCCAAGCTTCACGGCGTCGTGGTGCTGTAGGGGCGTTGGTCCTCCTTGCGTAGCGGGGGAGGACCAACGACAACCGATGTCGTGCTCGGCCTCCCTGCAGAGAGGGCCGTCTTCTACACACAAAAAACAGAGGCCCGGAGGGGGATCCGGGCCTCTGCCAGATGCGGGCGACGATCGGGCGGCTTTACCGCGCGATGTCCTTATTGGCTTCCTTCCACGCTTTTACTCCAGCCTTCACTTCGTCCGTAGTGAAGCTGTTTGCCGCGTCGATGAAGGAAGTGTCGAGGAAGGTGTCGATGTCGATCTTCTTCGGGATCTCGCCGAAGTCGACATAGGGCTGCTGAATGCCTTCCCAGACGTCCCGCTGTAATTCTCCATATTTCACGGTGCGGCGAATCTGCGTGTTCATCACGCTGTTGTTGACGACACGCTCGCCATTGCCGGGCTTCTCCCATTGCTCGGGAATGCGCTTCTTGCAGGCCGCCATCACCGCCTTGGTGTCCATGATGCCGGAATGCTGGCCCATCGCCCAGGCGCGCAGGAAGCGCTGGATGAGGTCGCGCTTGGCATCAAGGGTAGGCTTCCAGACGGTCCAGCTATTGCCTGGGACCTGAGAGACCTGGACCGGCGTGATGTTGCGGAGATCGAAGCCGCTGGCAGCGAGCGCCGCGAATTCCGAATTGGCCGCGGCATAGGCCTGGATCGTCTTGTTGTTGAGCGCCTGCGCGACAACAGGGATCTCCTCTCCGACGACAACCGTCTCGACCTCCGAGATGGTCATGCCGACCGTGGAGAGCGCCATGACCGTCGTGAGCTGGTCGCGGTCGGTTGCCATGCCGACGATTTTGCCCTTGAGGTCGGCGACAGACTGGACGTCGCCTGCGGCCGGAACGACAATGCCGTCGGAGGCGCCCTGATAGGCCTCGTAGATCACGGCGATCGGCTGGTCGGCAGTGGCGGCCTGGAGCACCTGGCCGGGGTCGAGCATGACGATGTCGGCGTCGCCGTTCGACAGGAAGGCGAGGAACGGGATCGAGGTCGAGGAGGAGAGGAGGTTGACCTTGACCCCCGCCTTGGCGAAGAAGCCGAACTCGTCCGACGCGATCTGCGGGTAGGGGCTGCAGGAGGCGTCGTTCGAGGTCATGACGTTGATCGTCTCGACCTCCTGCGCGCCGGCGACCGGCGCGAGTAGCAGCGCCGCCGAGCCGGCAGCGCAGGCGAATAGAAATCTGGCGTTACGCATCATGGATGACATGGCAAATCTCCCTGAGAGGTTTTCTTCTTTGATTTCGTGCCGGCTCGCTTTGGCAAAGTCGGGCCGACCGTCGCGCGGCGCGTTTCGCGTCGGCGTATGCAGGCGGGACGCGGAGTCCTGGATCAGCTTCATGGTGCCGGATCGTGGTCTGTGGTCCAGGCATGGCGTTTCGCAAAGTCCAGGCCAGATGAAGACCCGCGGCGTCCCGATCTCAGCGGTCTTCGATGAAGCTTCCCCGCTCAAAATGTGATCACAAAACGAGATCGCATGCACGCGAAATCGGCGCGGGCCGAACAGGCCTGTGGCAACGCCCGCTATTCGATGCGGAGGAGCCGGTCGGTGTCGGCATAGTCGGAGAGGAGCTCGGAGCCGTCGGCGGTGACGAGCAGCATGTCCTTGTTCTGCATGCCGAAACCATAGCCGGTCCGGTAGCAGAGCGGCTCGAAGCCGAGGACCATGTTCTCCTCGACGGGGGCGTCGAGGCCGGGACGACCGAGGATCGGCGTCTTGCCGAGATAGGGGTCTTCATGGAGATGCAGGCCGATGCCGTGCCCGACGAAGGAGATCGGCGGCAGGTTCTTCTCGGCGAGCTTGGCGATGAAGGCCTCGTAGATGGCGAGGGAGCTCGCGCCGGGCTTCACCATCTCCATGATGCGGTATTTCGCGTCGACGAGAAGCTGCCAAATCTCTTCCGCCATCGGCGGCGCCTCCTGGACGATCGCCGTCCGGCAGACGCCGGCCTGGTAGCCGCCGATGACCGAGAATATCTCGATGCGGCAGACGTCGCCGCGCTGCAGCCGGCGCTCGCTCGGGCCGACATTGGGCAACTGGCTGCGTTCGCCGGTGGCGATGATGAGGAGCTTGAAATGCTCCGCGCCGAGTTCGTAGACGGAGCGCGTCAGGCGGCCGGCGATATCCATCTCGCTGTCGCCGATGCGGGTCGCCGAGATCGTGTCGGTGATCGCCTGGTCGGCGATGCGGGAGAGGCGGCGGAGGAGGGCGATCTCCTCGGGCGTCTTGATCTGGCGGAGGCGTGCGAAGACCTGCTCGCAGGCTTCGAAGGTGGCGCCGGGCAGCGCCTTCGCAAGCCGGGCCATGTCGCCGGCGGGCAGGTAATCCATTTCGATGCCGATCCGTGCCCTGGCGAGGCCGAGCCCGGTCAACTGATCGGCAAGGACCGCCATCGGGTCGTCGGTGAACTCGCCCCAGATGGTGGTCGGGACGCCCGGCGCCTTTCGGGCGATGGTGCTTTCTTCCATGTCGACGCCGAACAGAGCCGGCTCGCCGCCTGCCGGCACGATCGCCATGGCATGGCGGTGGCGGATCAGCGGCTGCGACGGAACCACGAAGCCGGTGATGTAGGCGAAGTTCTCGGGCGAACAGGCGATCATCGCGTCGAGGCCCCTGGCTTTCATGGCCTCGATCTGCCGGCGGATGATGTCGGAGCGCATTGCTGTCCTGTAACTGTGCGGGCTTGCGGCTAGAGTTTGATCCGTTTCAATGGAATCGGATCATGCTCTAGATTCCTTGATATTGCGCAATGTCGGACGGAAAACCGGGTTCCAATTTTCCTGACATTGCTCTAGTCGCGAACCCGGTATTTCTCGATCTTGGCTTCGTCGACCTCGATGCCCATGCCGGGCCGGAGCGGCACCTCGATGGCGCCGTTGTTAAAGACCATCGGCTGCTTGAGGAGGTCGTCCTTGTAGTAGATGCCGCCGACGCGGTCGCCAAGCCATTCGGCCGGCGTCGAGACCGGCACGACGCAGGAAAGCTCGACGGCGGGCGCCGCCGCGGCGAGCTGGATATTGGCGAGATTACCGACGCCGAGTTCGACCGAGCCGTTGACGTTGCAGATGATGCCGGCCGCCCGGCAGACGGCCGCGACCTCCATCGCCTTGAGCAGGCCGCCGGGCTTGGTGGTGTAGATCGAGATGATCTCGGCGGCGCGATGTTCGATGACCTGGATCGCGTCATGGGCGTTCCAGGCGGACTCGTCGGCCATGACCGGCGGATCGATGGCGCGGGAAACCTCCGCCAGCCGCTCGATGCCCATGACCGGCTGCTCGACATATTTCAGCCGGTACTTCTCCATCTGGCGGACGGTCGCGATCGCCTCGCCGGGCGTGCGGTAGCCCTCATTGGCATCGACGCAGAGCTCGACGGCGTCGCCGACGACGCCGCGGATGGCGCGCACCATGTCGACGTCACGGCGCGGATCGACGCCGATCTTGATCTTGATCGTGCGGATGCCCTCGGCGGCGACCTTGGCGACCTCGGCTTCCGCCTCGGCAATCGAGATGAGGCCGATCGAATGGGTGACGGGGATATGCGTGCGGGCCTTGCCGCCGAGCAGGACATGGACCGGGACGTTCAGCCACTTGCCGGCGAGGTCGTAGGCGGCGAACTCGACAGCCGCCTTGGCGTAGGGGTAACCCTTGATGATCGCATCCATCCGGGCGTGGAGGCCGACGATATCGCCGATTTCGCAGCCGGCGATGGCCGGTGCGAGGTAGTTCGTGATCACGACATGGGCGATCGACGGGGATTCGCCGAAATAGCGGCCGAACTCGCCGCCCCAATCCTTCAGCGCCGGCGATTCACCCCAGCCGACACGGCCCTCGTCGTCGGTCATCTTGACGAGAAGGTAGCGCCCGATCTTTTCCGTGAGACCCGCCCATTTATGTTCGCGGCGGGTGGGAACATCAACGAGAAGCGTTTCGACCAATACGATGCGCGGCAAAGCGCCAGCTCCTTACAATATCCTCGCGCGGCGAGGTCATTATGTGATCACACTTTGTGATCGTGAAGGTCCGCCCTGTCAAGCCAGGATGGCCGCGGCGAGCCCGGGCGATGCGCCGCAGCCCGTGCCGCGGCGCATCCGGAATGCGCTACTGGATGAGGATGTCCTTGTTGGCGTCCTTCCATTTGGCAATTGCCGCCTTGACCTCGGCGGTTTCGTAATCGCTGGCACCGTCGATGAAGGAAGCGTCGAGGAAGCCGGCCGGGTCGAGCGGGCCGGGGATCTCCTTCAGCGCGATATAGGGAGCCTGGACGCGGGCCCAGACGTCGGGCTGCGGCTCGCCGCGCTTGATGGTGCGGATCAGGTTGGTCTTGTAGACCGCGAAATCGAGGAGAGCCAGGCCGATATCGACGTTCTCCCATTGCTCCGGCACGTTCTTCTTGCAGATCGCCGCCATCGTCTTCGTATCGAGGATGCCGGCGTGCGTCGCCATGGCATAGGCCTTCAGGAAGCGCTGGACGACGTCGCTGATCTCGGCCTTGCGGGGCGCCCACATGACGAGCGAATTGCCCGGATTATCGGAGACATTGGCAGGCGTGATGTTGCGGATCGGGATGCCGGCGGCATCGATGGCGGCGAGGTTGTTGGCGCTGCCGGCATAGGCGGCGATCGTCTTGTCCTGGATCGCCTTGGCGAGAACCGGGCCGGATTCGCCGACCACGACCGTCGTGATGTCGTCGATCGACATGCCCACCGTATCCAGCGCCACCATGGTGGTGACCTGGTCGCGGTCGCTGGCAAGGCCGACCATCTTGCCCTTCAGATCGGCGACGCTCTTGATGTCGCTGTCCTTCGGAACGCCGATCGATTCAGGCGCATATTGATTGGCCTCATAGACGACCGCGACCGGCTACTTGGCGTTGACCGCCTGGAAGACCTGCGGCGCGTCGAGCATGACGAGGTCGGCGTCGCCGTTGGAGAGGAAGGCGACGTAGGGAACGGTCGTGTCCGACGGCAGGAGGTTCACCTCGAGGCCCATGGCCTCGTAGAAGCCGAGTTCGCGGGCCGCGAAAGCGGCGTAATGCATCGTCGAGCGCTCATTGACGACGAGGACGTTGATCTTGTCGAGCGCCAGCGCGGATACGGAAAGGGAAGCGACTGCGGCCGCGCCGAGCAGCGCGGTGGATATCAGGCGTTTCATGCCGGCAATCGGTTGCATCTCAAACCTCCAGGATCGGGCGCGGGCGCGCCGTGGGCTTTCACGTCCGCCGGACAGGGCCGGCGGCTCGATCCTTACGGTTGCACAAGCAGGCTGGCTTGTTTAGCGCAAATGTTGATCACAGGATGTGATCACAGCTGTCGTTTGAAAGCGAGGAAAACCGGGATTGCGGCGTTGACAATGCCCGCGACGGGGCGGTCGCCGCCGCTCGCGCGGGCAGCTTGCGCCTTTCGCAGGCAACCAAGCTTAGAGGTCGAGGCTGATTTCCGTGGGCAGCATCATCATGCCGCCCGGCAACTGGAAGGTGCCGGCCTGGACGAGATGGCGGCCGGCGGTGCGAATGTCGCGGGCGACGGCACGCTGGACCGCTGTCGGGTTCTTCTTCTTGAGGCCTTCCAGAACCTCGGTGTGCGCCGAGGCGTCCCAGGGCATGTCGGGCGCCAGGAACGAGCAGTACATCGTCGGCCCGCTCTGCAGCCAGAGCGATTCAATCAGCGGCATCACGACGCTGGAATCCGCCGCCTGATAGAGCGTGAAGTGGAATTTCTGGTTGGCGGCAAGAGCCGCCAGGACGTCGCGCCTGGCGATGGAGATCTTGAGGTCGCGGTTGATCGCCTGGAGCTCGCGGATAAGGGCCGGCGTGGCGTTGCGGGCGGCGTTGCGGGCGGCAAGGCTTTCGACGAGTTCGCGGACCTCGAAGAGATCCTTGACCCGGTCGGTGGTGAGCCGCGGCACGCGGACGGACCGGTTGGGCATTTCCTCGAGCGCGTTGGCTGCCACCAGTTGGCCGAGCGCGTCGCGGACCGGCATCGGACTGGTGCCGAAGGAGGCCGCAAGCTTGCGGAGACTCATCACCTGGCCGGGGATGAAGGCGCCGACCATCAGGCCCTTGCGCAGCCGGTCGGCAATTTCATCCTGGACGTGCCCGCGCTTCTGCGTTGGCACGATATTGGCTTTCGGGCGAAGGGAATTCATTCGAGTCTCTCGAGGCGGACGATGCCCTGGATACTAAACGCGATCTCACGTCTATCAAGGATCATTCCACTTGCTTGACAGGCGTCGCTTCTGTGATCACATCTCGTGATAAAAGCAAGGAAAACCGGCCGATGCCCTCCGCCCGACTGTCGCCGAGATGAGAGTTACGGTTCTTGGAGCGGGTGCCGGCGGCGCCGCCGCGGTGGTCGAACTGCTCGCCAGCGGGCACGACGTCGTCCTGTGGAATCGCTCCGCGGAAACACTTGCTCCCTTCCAGAACCTCGGCGGGGTCCGCTACGAGGGGGTCTTCGGTGAGGGGCTGGCGCGACCCTCGGCGATCACCAACGGGTTGCCGATCGCCATCCGCGGCGCCGATGCGGCGGTGGTGGCGCTGCCGACGCACTCGCATGGCACCATCGCCCAGGCGCTGGCCGCCTTCGGCTGGCCGGCCGACAAGCCGGTGATCCTCAATCCCGGACACACCGGCGGGGCGCTCGAATTCGAGACCGCCTTCCGTTCGCATCGCGCCGACGTGCCGCCGATCGCCGAATTCTCGACGCTCACCTATGTCGCGCGGAAATATACGCCGGACAGCGTCACGGTGACGGGCAAGGCAAAGGCGGTTCGGGTCGCGGCATTGCCCGGCGGCGACGCGGCGATTGCCGCGGCGCGGACGCTGTTTCCCTCGGCCGAGCCTGTCGGCGACGTGCTGGCCAGCGATCTCTGCAACGTCAACATGGTGCTGCATCCGCCTGGCGCCGTGCTGGCCGCCGCCTGGGTCGAGGCGCGCAAGGGCGATTTCACCTTCTATGTCGATGCGATGACCGCGGGCGTCGCCGGCACCATGAAGGCACTGGACAAGGAGCGCCTCGCGGTGGCGCGCGCCTTCGGCCATGAGCTTCCCAATCTGATCGCCGAGATGAAGCGGATCGGGACGGTCGAGGCGGATGTCGAGGATCTCGACGACTTCGTCGCGGCGATCGCCGGCGGGGAAGCCAACAGCCGGATCAAGGCGCCGGATTCCTTCGAGCACCGCTATTATCGCGAGGATTTCGGGCATGGCCTGCTGCCCTTCCTCGAACTTGCCGGTATTGCCGGAGTCGAGACGCCGGTGGCGCGGTCGTTGCTTGTGCTTGCCGAGACGATGACCGGGACGGATTTCAGGAATGGCGGCCGGACGGCCACGGCGATGGGCATTGCCGGGCTCGACAAGGCAGGGCTGGAGAAGCGGGTGCGGGAAGCATGAGTCTTGCGAGCGTCGTCATTGCGGTGGTTGCCGGCGATCGCCGGGAGCAGGAGATCGCGCGCCAGGCCGCCCTTGCCGGTGCGGAGGTGCGGGCCCTCGGCTTTCCCTGGCCGGAGGCCGGCATCGAGGGCGTCGTCCGCTCGGCGACGCTTGCCGAGGCGCTGGCCGGCGCCGATTTCGCGCTCTTCCCGATCCCCGGCATCGCGCCGGACGGGGCGCTTTTCGCGCCTTCCCATGACGGACGCATCATCCCCGACCGGGAGGCGCTGGCCGGCATGAACAAACCCGCCAGCATCATCCTCGGCTGGGCGGATCCGAACCTTCGCGGCCATGCCGAGGCGCTCGGGATCGCCATCCACGAGTATGAGTGGGACGAGGAACTGATGCTGCTGCGCGGTCCGGCGATCGTCGAGGGCATGCTGCGGGTCATCATCGAGAACACCGACATCACCATCCACCGCGCCAATATCTGCTGCGTCGGGCAGGGGACGATCGGCGGGCTGACGACGCGGGCCCTGGTGGCGCTGGGCGCCCGGGTCCATGTCGTGGCGCGCAATCCGGTGCAGCGGGCGCAGGCCAACGCCACCGGCGCCGAGCCGCATGAGTTCGGCGAGCTGGCGGCGGTCCTTGCCAAGGCGGATATCGTCGTGTCCAGCGTGCCGGCCCAGATTGTCGGGCGCGCGGCGCTTGAAGCCGTGCCGAAGGGAGCGCTGCTGGTCGATCTCGCAGCACCGCCGGGCGGCATCGATCGCGAGGCGGCCAAGGATCTTAGTTTGAAATTCGTCTGGGCGCGCGGGCTTGGCTCGCGGGCGCCGGTCACTGTCGGGCGCAGCCAGTGGGGCGGCATTCGCCGGCGGATCGATGCGATCCGGGCCGGTAAGCCGCTGCCGCCGATGCACCGCAAGGGAGGTTGAAGTGCCGTTTGTCGTCGTCGAAATGTGGGATGGCCGGAGCGTTGCGCAGAAGCGGCGGCTGGTCAGGGCGATCACCGATGCGATGGTCACCTATGCCGATGCCAAGCCGGAGCATCTCCATGTCGTGGTCCATGACACGCCGAAGGAGAGCTGGGGCAGGGCGGGCATCCTGTCGAGCGACATGACGCCGGAAGCGCCGGCCGTCGCGGCGGAGGAGAAGCCGACGAAGATCCTCGGCTACGGCCATATGCTGCTGATGGTCGCTGACATGGCGCGCTCTGTCGCCTTCTATGTCGAGAAGCTCGGCTTCACGGTGCGGCCGGCGAAGCCGCTCGCCGACGGCCGGCCCTTCACCGCCTTCACGCAGGGAATCGCGCTGGTCGCGGGGCTGAAGGCCGGCGAGAAGCAGGTCGACCACATGGCCTTCGAGGTCGATCGGATTGAGCCGCTCCGCGATCGCCTCAAGGCGGCCGGCGTCAGCTTCTTCAACGATTTGCATGACGGACCCTACGGGTTGACGATCTACGTCGCCGACCCGGACGGCAACAAGATCGAACTCTATGAGGCGGGAGCGAAAATGCCGGTTTGAGCGCTGCGGTCTTCGGACGCATCGCGATCACAAAGTGTGATCACATATTGACCGGCTTTGTTTCCGTTACTATCGTCGGACCAACGCGTCGTAACGAAAGCGGGCAGTATCCATGGACGTCAATCAACGCATCCACGACCAGCTCGTCAAAGCCGGCGTGACGCTGGCAGCGACCCTGCCGGACGACTGGGTCAATTCGCTGATCCGCATCGTCGACAAGAGCGACAAGATCAAGCATGTGCCGGTCGGCCGCGAGGCGGAGACGGTGTGCATCTGCTCGGGCGCCTTCTTCGGCGGCGTCCGCTCGGTCGCGATCATGGGCAATACCGGGCTGCTCACCTGCACCGGCGAGATGGCGACGCTCAACCTTCGCCACGCAATCCCGGTCTTCCTGATCGTCAGCGCGCGCGGCTCGATCGACGACCAAAAGGTCTACCAGGAAGTGCAGGGACGCCGGACGCTACCGCTGCTCCAGGCCTATGACTATCCCTACAAGATCATCAACGACCCGGACGAGATCGACACGATCCCGGATGCCTATGAATGGCACCGGCTGCAGAAGCGGCCGTTCGTCCTCTTCCTGACGAAGAAGCTGCTCGGAGTGACAAACGCATGAAAGCCGCCGAAGTCATGAAAGTGCTCGCCCAGCACAGGGGCGATGCGGTGGTCGTCTGCGCGCTCGGCATGGCCGCCAATGAATGGTGGTCCGCGACCAAGAGCGAGGACTCCTTCTACATGCACGGCGCGATGGGCTTCGCAGCCTCGTTCGCGCTGGGCCTCGCGCTGGCCGTGCCGAAGACGCCGGTCTGGCTTCTCAACAGCGACGGCTCGCTGTCGATGAACACCGGCTGCCTGATCACCGAAGGCGGCCAGCAGCCGAAGAACCTCAAGCATTTCGTTATCGACAACCAGTGCTACCAGACCGTCGAGAACATGCCGATGGTCGGTCAGGGCGTGGTCGACTACGCGATGATGGCGGAAGGCGCCGGCATCAAGCAGACGGCGACGATCGCGACGCTCGAGGATCTCGCGGCGAAGCTGCCGGGGATCAACGCGGCAGAGGGGCCGTATTTCATTCGCCTGCGCATCGAGGCAGAGCCGAACTACCAGCGCGTGCCGCCGGCGCCCTATGAGGGACCGGAGATGAAATACCGCTTCGGCCGGGCCATGGAAAAGAAGCTCGGCGTCAAGGTCTTCGGACCGCGCGGCTACTGAACATTCAGCGGACGATCCGATGCTTCGGGTCGTCCTCTCGACTATGGAATCAGGGTGAAGCCAGGCCGTCTAGCAGGGCTGACGGTAGCGACTGAAGATCCGTGCCGGCCCTGAATTCATAAGGCTCCACCGTCGTCAGAAATCTTGCGATGCGCTGCAGGCGATATTGCTGCTGCATGCTCATACCCTTGAGATTTCGGGAGACATTGTCGCTGATTATCCGGGTGAATGCTTCAGTCCTCGTAAGAGGCTGCCGGTAAACCAGGCGCCGACCGAACTGCTGCTCTCCGCTACGGTCACGCCGGAGGGGAGTGCGATCGGCTCCGTCGTCGGCACGCTGTCGGCGGTCGATCCCGATGCGGGGGAGACTTTTACCTACACGCTCCTCGGCAATTCCAATGGGCCTTTCTCGATCGACGGCAACAAACTGGTCGTTGCCGGACCGCTGGATTACGAGACGGCGCCTTCGCAGGAAATCACCGTCCGGGTGACCGACGCGGCCGGCAATACGCACGACCGGTCCTTCACGATCGCGGTGACCAATGTTGCCCCCTCGGCGCCAGTCGACGCGGATGACGCCGCCAACCAGATCCTGGAATCGGTGGCCGATGGCGCGACCGTCGGGATCGTTGCCGCGGCGGCGGAGGTCGACGAAGGCAGCGTCACCTACTCGCTGGACGATTCCGCGGGCGGTCGCTTTGAAATCGACGCGGCGAGCGGCGTCGTCACGGTCAAGAATGCCGCGCTGATCGACTTCGAGAGCGCCACCCAGCACACCATCGTCGTACGCGCCAGCGATGCCTCGGGCGCGGCCAGCACCACGAGCTTCGCCATCGATGTCGCAAACGATTCCTCCGACACGCCGCCCACGGGCATCGCTATTTCGAACACGATGGCCGCGGAAGGCAGCGCGATCGGAACGGTCGTCGGCAGTCTCGCGGCCTTCGATGCCGATGCCGACGAGTCCTTTACTTTCTCTCTCGTCGACGATGCGGGCGGTCGCTTCGCCGTGGACGGCCACAAGCTCGTGGTCGCGGGACAACTCGACTACGAGGCCGCGACCTCCCATGCGGTGACCATCCGCGTGACGGATTCGGATGGCAACAGCTTCGATCAGGATGTCTCCATCGGGCTCGTCAACATTGCACCCTCGACGCCGGTCGACAGCGACAGCGGCGCCAACCAGATACTGGAATCGGCCACCGAGGGCACCGCCGTCGGCATCATTGCCATGGCGAGCGAAGTCGATGGCGGCGCAGTGACCTATTCGCTCGACGGTTCCGCCGATGGCCGCTTCGACATCGATGCGGCGAGCGGCGTCGTCACGGTGAAGTATGCGTCGCTGATCGATTATGAGAGTGCCAACGAGCACACCATCGTGGTGCGGGCCAGCGACGCATCCGGGGCCGCGACAACCTCGACCTTCACTATCACCGTCGCCGATGACCCATCGGACACCCCCCCGACAGGCCTCTCGATCTCAAATGACTTGGTGGCCGAGGGCAGTTCGATCGGCACGGTCGTCGGGCAAATCGCGGCGTTCGATCCCGATGCCGACGATACCTTCGACTTTTCGTTCCTGGACGATGCCGGCGGGCTCTTTGCCATCGACGGCGACCGGATCGTCACGGCGGGCAAGCTCGATTATGAGGCGGCGTCGGCGCATGAGGTGACGATCCGCGTGACGGATTCGGATGGAAACACCTATGACCAGACGGTTTCCATCTCGCTCGTGAATGTCGACCCGTCGACGCCGGTCGACTCGGATTCCACCGCCAACCGCATATCGGAATCGGTCGTGAACGGCGCGGCGGTCGGGATTGTCGCCCTGGCGCAAGAAGTCGAGGGCGGCGCGGTGATCTATTCGCTCGACGACTCGGCCGACGGGCGCTTCGCCATCGATCCGTCGAGCGGCGCCGTCACCGTGCAGAATGCGGCCTTGATCGATTTCGAGACGGCGGCCCAACACACGATCGTCGTCCGAGCCAGCGACGCATCCGGCGCCTTCGCGACGGCGAGTTTCGTCGTGGATGTCGTCGACGATCCGAACGATACGCCGATCACCTAGCCGGTGAGCGGGGCGCCGACCAAGACGATCGTCACCGGTGGCGGCAATCAGACGGTCAACGGTTCTGCGGGCAACGACCATCTGGATGGCGGCAAGGGTGTCGATATCACGATGGGCGGCAAAGGCGACGACACCCATTACATCCGCGACAATGGCGATACGGCAGTCGAGAATGCGGATGAGGGCATCGATACCGCGCTGGTTGCCATCAAGATTTACACGCTGGGCGCGAATGTCGAGAATCTGATTTCCACCTACGGCAGCGGCGGCATTTACACAGGCAACGGCCTCAACAACATCATCACCGGTGGCGCCAGCAGCGATCGCCTGACCGGCGGGGCGGGAAGCGACCTGTTCGTGCTTTCGAAGGGGACCGACACCATCACCGATTTCGCCGGCGGCTTCGGCTACGGAGATACGATCGACCTGCGCGAACTGACCGCATTCAAGGGCCTCGACGATGTCCTCGCCAAGGCCAGGCAGTCCGGCGCCGACACGATCCTGGATCTCGACTCGAAGCACACCGTGATCCTCTCGAATTACGACGTGAACGACCTAGCGGCCGACGACTTCCAGTTTGCGCAGCCGCTCGAGGCGCATGCCGCGCACGACTTCCTGATCTGACGGGGAGTCCGATTTCGCCGGCGTAGTATTTCACCGGGCGGGTTTGTCTGGGTCTCGTCGCCCGTGGCGCCTTCTTCGTCAACTGCCTGTCACCGTTGCCCCCCAAAGAGGCAGTCGTTGTCCGACTCTGGCCGCATTCTTGCCGTTCAGATAGGAGCGACGAAGACCAACGGGGAGCTTTTCCATGCACATTGCCGTCATTGGTGCGGGTTACGTCGGATTGGTCTCCGGCGCCTGCTTCGCCGACTTCGGACACACCGTCGTCTGCGTCGATTCAGATGCCGAGAAGATCCGGAGCCTGCGCGAGGGAAAGGTGCCGATCTACGAGCCCGGCCTCGACAGCCTCATCGCCTCCAACATGGCGGGCGGCCGGCTATCCTTCGACACGAGCCTGCCAACGGCGGTTCAGAAAGCCGACGTCGTCTTCATCGCGGTCGGTACGCCCTCGCGGCGCGGGGATGGTCACGCCGATCTCACCTTCGTCTATGCGGTGGCACGCGAGATCGCAGCGGCGGCCCGCGGCTTTACGGTCGTCGTGACCAAGTCGACGGTTCCGGTCGGAACCGGCGACGAAGTCGAGCGAATCATTCGCGAGACCGCGCCGCAACTCGACATCGCCGTGGTTTCCAATCCGGAGTTCCTGCGCGAGGGCGCCGCCATTTCGGACTTCAAGCGGCCCGACCGGATCGTCATCGGCCTGCAGGACGAGCGGGCCCGCGACGTTATGACCGAGGTGTACCGTCCGCTCTATCTCAACCAGTCGCCGATCCTGTTCACGGAGCGCCGGACCGCCGAACTCATCAAATATGCGGCCAATGCCTTCCTGGCGATGAAGATCACCTTCATCAACGAAGTCGCCGATCTTTGCGAGAAGGTCAGCGCCGATATCCAGGACGTTGCCCGCGGCGTCGGGCTTGATGCGCGGATCGGATCCAAGTTCCTGCATGCCGGCCCCGGTTATGGCGGGTCCTGCTTTCCGAAGGATACGCTGGCGCTGGTCAAGACGGCGCAAGACCACGGAAGTCCGCTTCGTCTCATCGAAACGACCGTCGCGATCAACGATCAGAGGAAGCGCGCCATGGCGCGCAAGGTGCTGGAAGTGTGCGACGGCTCGGTCCGCGGCAAGAAGATCGCGCTCCTCGGCCTGACCTTCAAACCGAATACGGACGACATGCGCGACGCTCCCTCGCTTGCCCTGATCCAGGCGCTCCAGGACGAGGGCGCCGATGTGAGCGCATATGATCCGCAGGGTGTGCCGGCGGCGCGGCGCATGGTGGAGAATGTCGAATTCGCTTCGGACCCCTACGACGCGGCTCGCGACGCCGAGGCGCTGGTCATCGTGACGGAATGGGATGCCTTCCGGGCGCTCGACTTCGAGAGGCTCAAGGAAGTGATGCTGCGGCCGGTGCTTGTCGATCTCAGGAATATCTATTCGCCGAACGACGTGTCGCGCGCCGGCTTCTTCTATGCCGGGATCGGGCGTGCCAAGGCGTGGCCGCGGCTCGAGATCTCCGAGGCCGCCGAATGAGGGTCTTCGTCACGGGAACGGCCGGCTTCATCGGCTTCCATGTCGCGAGACGTCTCCTTAGCGAGGGCCATACCGTCGTCGGCTTCGATGGCATGACGCCCTACTATGATCCGCGCCTCAAACAGGCGCGGGTCGCGATCCTTGAAGGCTATGAGGGCTTTACGCCCGTCACCGCCATGCTGGAGGATATGGATGCGCTGAAGAAGGCGACCGATCTCGCGGAGCCGGAAGTCATCATCCATCTGGCGGCGCAAGCCGGCGTCCGCTACTCGATCGAAAATCCTGCCGCCTACATCCAGTCGAATGTGGTCGGCTCCGCGAATCTTCTCGAGCTGGCGAAGGCGATCAAGCCGCGGCACGTCCTGCTGGCGTCGACGAGCGCCGTCTATGGCGCGAGCCCGCATGTTCCGTTTCTCGAAACCGACCATACGGACGAGCCGCTCTCCATCTATGCCGGCACCAAGAAGTCGATGGAGGCGATCGCCCACTCCTACGCCCATCTCTTCCGGATTCCGACGACCGTCTTCCGCTTCTTCACGGTCTATGGCCCGTGGGGCAGGCCGGACATGGCGCTCTTCAAATTTGTCGACGCCATCCTCAAGGACCAGCCGATCGACATCTATGGCGAAGGCAAGATGAGCCGGGATTTCACCTATATCGACGACCTCGTCGATTCGATCCTGCGGCTTATCGACACCGTTCCGGGAAGTGCCTTGCCGGCGCCGGCCAAGGATTCGCATTCGCCGTCGGCGCCGTATCGGGTCGTGAATGTCGGCGGCGGCACTCCTGTCGCGCTTCCTGATTTCGTCGCGGCGATCGAGGATGCCCTCGGCAAGAAGGCCGTGCAGAGGATGCTGCCGATGCAGCCCGGGGATGTGCCGCGGACCTTCGCCGATCCGTCCCTCCTGATCTCGCTCCTGGGCAATGCGCCGGCGACGCCGGTCGACGTCGGCGTCCGGTCCTTCGTCGACTGGTACTGCGAGTACCACCAGTTCCAGCGCCCGGCGACAGCCTTCGATACCCGCGCCCTTCAGAAGGCGTCGTAAGCGACCAGGCGTCGACTCGCTGCCGGCGGCGAGCGATCAGAAACCGATCGCCAGTCCGTCCTTGCGCGGGTCGGAGCCGGCGATGTAGCCGCCCTCGGGATGGCGGGCCACGAGCTGGGCGCCGCCGAAGCCGAAATTGACGTCGGAGGCCTCGTCGCTGATGGCGTGACCGCGGTCCCGGAGCGACGTCATCGTGTCCGCCGAGTAGCCCGGTTCGATCGCCACTTCGAGGCCGTAATTGAAGCGCCAGCGCGGCGCGTCGGCGGAGGTCTGCGGGTCCTGGCCCCAGATCTGGGTGCGCAGGAACATCTGGACATGGCCCTGCGCCTGCATCGGGCCGCCCATCAAGCCGAAAGCCATGTGCGGCTTGCCGCCGCGCGTGACGAAGCCGGGGATGATGGTGTGGAAGGGCCGCTTGTCGGGGCCGACCTCGTTGGGGTGGCCGGGCTCCAGGCTGAAGCCCGAGGCGCGGTTCTGGAGGCTGATGCAGGTTCCGGGCACCACGACACCGGAGCCGAATCCGGAAAAATTCGACTGGATGTAGGAGACCATCTTGCCGCTGGCGTCGGCCGTGGCGAGGCAGACGGTGCCGCCGGTCTTGGGGGCACCGGCGCCGAAGACCTGCGCCTTCTTGCGATCGAGGAGGCGCGAGCGCGTCGCCAGATAGGACGGGTCTAGGAGCGCCTTCGGCGAGGTCGTCATGTAGCGCGGATCGGCGACGAAGCGGCCGACATCGGCGAAGGCGAGCTTCATCGCCTCAAGCTCCAAATGGAGGGCGTCGGCGCTGTCCGGGTCGAGTTCCTCGATACCGAGAAGGCGCAGGATACCGAGCGCCATCAGGGCGGCGATGCCCTGGCCGTTCGGCGGGATCTCATGAAGCTCTGCGTCGCCGAAGGCCTGCGAGATGGTGCCGCACCAGTCGTTCTGGTGGGCGGCGAGATCGTCGACGGTCATCGCTGCGCCATGGGTCTTGGCGAAGCCGGCGATGCGCTCCGCGAGTTCGCCGCGATAGAAGGCCTCGCCTTCGGTCTCGGCGATCAGCCGCAGCGAGCGGGCGAGGGGCTTGTTGACGAAGAGCTCGCCGGCCTTCGGCGCGTTGCCGCCCGTCATCCAGGCTTCGGCAAAGCCCGGCTGGTCTTTCAGATCCTCGGCATTGCGCCGCCAGACCTCGGCGATGATCGGCGAGACGTTGTAGCCGGCCTCGGCATAGTCGACGGCCGGTTCGAACAGCGTCGCGAAGGGCAGGGCGCCGAAGCCGCGCGAAATGTCGCGCCACGCCGAAATGGCGCCCGGTACCGTGACGCTGTCCCAGCCGCGCTTCGGCATTGCCTTCTGGCCGGCGAAACGCTCCGGCGAGAATCCCTTCGGCGAGCGGCCCGACGCGTTCAGTCCATGCAGTTCCTCGCCATCGAAGATGATCGCGAAGGCGTCCGAGCCGAGGCCGTTGCCGGTCGGTTCGAGGACGACCAGTGCAATCGCGGTGGCGAGCGCGGCGTCGGCCGCGTTGCCGCCCTTCAGGAGCATGCGGAGGCCGGCCTGTGCGGCGAGGGGATGCGATGCGGCAACGACGTTGCGGGCGAGGACCGGCGAACGGCGGGAAGGGTAGAGGGTGTCATGGGAAAGGGGCATGCCGGCTCCAAAATCGATAAACCGAATATAATCGATTTTCTTTGTTGACATCGTTTTTATCGGCTGTTCAAGTGGAAACCGACAGCGAGAGAGTGAATGTCCGGAAGCAGTCTGACAATCGGTCTTCGGATTTTCGGCGCGCTAAAGTCCGACGTTCTGAGCGTGCGCCTGCTGCCGAACGAGCGCCTCAACATCGAAGCCCTCAGCGATCGCTACAAGGTGAGCCTCAGCCCTTTGCGCGAGGCCCTGGTCAAGCTCTCGGCGACCGGGCTGGTCGTCGCGACCGACCGCAAGGGCTACCGGGTCGCCGGTCTCTCGCGCGCCGATCTTCGCGACATCGGCCACACGCGGCGCCATCTCGAACGGGCGGCGCTGACCGATGCCATGAAACATGGCGACGACGAGTGGGAAGCCAACATCGCCGGCGCCCTGCATGTCCTCTCCAAGGCGACGCAGTTCGAAGCCGGCCGGCCGGTCTACAGCCTCGACTGGGAAAAACGCCACAAGGCGTTCCACCGTTCGCTGGTCATCGCCTGCGGCAGCCCGCGCCTCATGACCATGTGGGAAAACATCTTCGACCAGGGCATCCGTTATCGCCAGATCGCGCAGGCACTCGGCCTCGATCATGGCGATTCCGCCGCCGAGCATGCCGAACTCTTCGACCTCGTCACGGCGCGCAAGGTCAAGCCGGCGATCGAATGCATGGAGGCCCATGTCGGCGTCGCGGTTCGCATCCTGATCGATACGATGGACGAGGAGATGGTCAAATGCGCCGGGCGCGTCGCCGCGCTGTCGGGCGCCGATACCGGCCGCAATACCGAGGCATTTGCCTGACGGCATAGAGACGGACGGGGGTTCACTTGCTGCGCATCATGACGCTTGAGGACGGCTTGCGGTCGACGCTCGACAACGGCCGCGGCGAGAAGATCAAGCTGGTCGACGAACGCCTCACGGGCACGATCGACCTGCATCACAACACGCTTTTCGCGCGCGGCGGCAAGGGCCGCTATCACCGGCATACCAAAGCCGACAACGTCTATATCGTGACCGGCGGCGAAGGCGAACTGATCGCCGACGGCGTCGCGCACACCGTCCGCAAGGGCCAGATCATCTTCATTCCGGCCGGCACGCCGCATTCGCTCAGCAATCCCGGCGAAGAGCCTTTCTCGATCTTCGAGATCTATGCGCCTGCCGGAGCCGATTTCGATTTCATTCCGGTTCAGGAGTAGACGATGGAAGCGTGGCTCGAGAAGGGTTTTGCCTGGATTCCTCATCCGGTGAAGAAGGTAACATTCGGCGAGGGGAAGATCGGCGAACTCGCCGAGATCGTGAACCAGCAAGCCCGCGTCGTGGTGATCACCAGCCCGAGCGTCGTCCGCTCCGGGCTCGTCGACAAGGTGAAGAGCCATCTCAAGACCGTCGCGGCGCTGGAAGTCTATGACGGCGTCAAGCCGCATTCGCCGATAGCGACCGTCGAGGATGTCCGCCAACTCGTCAAGAAGATCGCCGCGACGCATGTGATCTCGGTCGGCGGCGGCAGCTCGATCGACACCACCAAGGGCGTCATCCTCGATTATCTCGACAGAGGCAACAAACCCTTCCACGTCGCCATCCCGACGACCCTGTCGGGCGGCGAATACGGCAAGGATGTCGGCCTGACCGACGGCAACAAGAAGAAGATCTTCTCGGACGTCCGCGTCGTGCCGGACCTCGTCATTCTCGACCCGATCGCCGCCGCCACCGCGCCGCTATCGATCTTCATGCCGTCGGGCATGAACGCCTTCGCGCATTGTGTCGAAGGGCTTGCTTCGGTGAAAGGCAACGCCATCGGCGATGCGCTTTTCCTGCATTCGGCGCGGCTGCTCTTCTCGTCGCTTTTCGAGCTCGCCGAGAGGCCGGACGATCTCGTCCAGCGCGGCAAGGCGCAGGCCGGCGCGCTGATGGCCGCCTGCATCGGCCTCGGCGGCATCCCGAAGGGCATCGAACATGCGCTCGCCCATGTCGTTGGCGGGCGCTGGAAGGTGCCGCATGCCATCGCCCATGCGATTATGATCGCGCCCTGCATGCGCTACAACGCCGACACCGTCGGCTGGGCGCATGCGATGATCGGCGAGACCATCGGCGTGCCGGGCGTGGCGAAGATGGCGCCACGGGATGCGAGCTTCGCCACCGCCGAGGCGGTTGACGGCCTACTCGCCCGCATGAAGATTCCGCGTCGGCTGTCGGACGTCGGCGTGCCGCGCGACGATCTCAAGAACGGCGCCGCCGACGCCTTCGACGATCTCTATCTGCACAGCAATCCGAAGAAAATCACCGAGACGTCGGATGTCCTCGGCATCCTTGAAGACGCCTGGGGCCGGCCGCTCTAGGAGGCCGCGCGATGTCGTCCCATCTTGAACGGCAGGCGATCGTCGAGTTGATGATCGCGCTGGCGCGGCGGCCCAGCGAATACGGGCCGCTGCTCGAAGCCGAGCCGGCGGTCCTCGCCTTCATCCGCGAGGAGGTCGGGCCGCGGCTGGCGGCGCTCGGCATGACGGAGCAGACCGTGGACGGAACCGGGAACCTCGTCGCCCGCGCCGGGCGCGGCAAGGGGAAGCGGCTGATCCTCGTCATGAACGCGATGACGCAGCCGGCCTATGACATGCCGATGCCCTTCGAGGCGCAGATCGTCTCCGGCGCCAAATACAAGATCGAGGGCGAGGTGATGATTGCCCGCGGCCTTAGCGAGCAGAAGGCCAATATGGCGGCGATGATGGCCGGCATCGGCGCGGCGCTGGAAAGGGCCGAGCCGGCGGGGGAACTGGTCGTGATCTGCTGCCCGTCCGGCGAGACCGGCAAGCATGACGCCATCGCCGATGCGATGAAGACGCTGGGCGGCACGGCCGACATGGCGATCTTCGGCGGCACGTCGCTGGCGATCAGCCTCGGCAATCGCGGCCGCATCGACCTGAAACTCGAAGTGCGCGGCAAGACCTCACACGCCTCGCGGCCGCAGCAGGGCGCCAATGCGGCGCTCGCCGCCTGCGGCATCGTCGAGCGGCTCATCGCGGCGGGCAATGGCGGCGCGCCGCATCCGGTGCTCGGCAATCCGACGCTGACGCTGACCGGCCTCCGCAGCTTCCCGCAGACCAGCCACACCGTGCAGGACCATTGCGTCGCCGAACTCGACCGCCGTCTCGTACCGGGCGAAGATCCGCACCAGGTGACCGAGAGCCTTCGCGCCATCATCGATGCCGGCGCGCCCTATCGCGATCCGTTCAGCGGGCTGGAGCTATCGGTCAAGCTGGAAATGGGTGCCTATATGTATCCGTCGCTGGTCGAGGCGGACTCGCCGGTGGTCAACGCCATCGTGGCGGCGGCTCTTGCCGAGGCCGGCAAGGCGGTCGAGTTGATCCACCTGCCGAACGCCTTCGACCAGGGCTACCTCAACCATCTCGGCATCCCGACGGTCAATTTCGGCTGTGGCGAATATGCCTTCGCCCACACCCATGACGATCTCGCCTCGATCGACCGGACGGTGGCGGCGGCAAGGATCTTTGCGCGGCTGATCGGGGATGTATGTGGCTAATAGGCGCGTCTTTTCCCGGCAGCTAGGCCTCTACATACTCCGCTCGCGCAGCCGGCGGGGGAACCGGGAGGCTGTCCTCGATCAGTCCTTCGATGTGAAACCGGATGGCGTCACGAATGTTCTCCTCGACCGCGTCCAAGGTGGAGCCAGTCGCCACACAGCCGGGCAGGTCGGGAACATAGGCCGAGTAATTTCCTCCGGCTTTCTCGATGACAACTGCGTAACGCATCAGCGCTGCTCCTTGAGGCCAGCCTGCCTCAATATACTGTTGAAAGTGCCGGTCGCCAGATCGTCGGACGCTTTTCCTGCAATCGTCACCCTTCCGGGCTTGCTAGGGTGCCTGTACTGCCGGTGGCTGCCCCTTGTCGCAACCAGGAACCAGCCCTCGCGTTCGATCAGCCGAATAGCTTCTCGAACCTTCGTTGGCATCGGCTTCCCCGCTGGTGACTTGATCAATTCTACAGCATTTTTCTTGCCGCGCGACACGGTTGACTCTTCCTTAAAGATTTCCGTCGCATTTGATCGGAATGCTCCGTCGCGTTGTGTATCTGACGGCAGTCACCGGCATTGCTCTGACCGTCGCCGGCTGTCTCGGCGTCCCGTCCTTCGAACGTCGTGCGAACTGGCGCGATGGGGAAGAGCGTGCCTGCATGCGGTCGCGCGCCGTCCAGGCTTCGATGTGGATCGAGCCGGTCCGCGAGATCAACGGCAAAGGCGCCTGCGGCGTCGAAAAACCCCTGAAGGTCAAAGCGCTCGGCGACGGGACGATCTCGATCGGTCCTGATGCGACGATCGGCTGCCCGATGACGGCGGCGCTGGAGCGCTGGGTACAGGAATCGGTGCAGCCGGCGGCGGTCGCCTGGTTCGGCGTGCCGGTCACCGAAATCAAGCAGATCTCCGCCTATTATTGTCGGACGCGCAACAGCCAGCACGGCGCCAAGCTTTCCGAGCACGCCTTCGGCAATGCGCTCGACGTCGCCGGCTTCGTGCTCCTCGACGGCCGCACCGTCACGGTGCTGAAGGACTTCAAAGGCGGCGACGAGAACGAGCGGGGCTTCCTGCGCGAGGTCTACGCGCAGGGCTGCAATTATTTCAAGACGACGCTCGGGCCGGGCGTGAAGTATCACGCCGACCATTTCCACTTCGACCTGGCGCGGCACAATGAGGCCGGCACCTCGCGCTATTGTCGGCCGAAGATGGAGATTCCGCCGCTCCGGGGGCCGATCGGGGACATGATGATCGCCAATCAGCCGCCCACCGACCTGATGCCCGCGGCCCTCGCGTCGCCGGTGCCGATGGACGCGCCGATTGCCTATCCGCCGATGGAAGAGTCGGTTGGGCCGGTGCCGGAGGAAACCTATTGGCCGCGCCGCGTGCCGCCGGCCGACGTCCCGATGAGCTACGCGCAGTAGACCGCCTCGTTTCCTGACGGCATTATCCCGCCAGCCGGCCGAAGACCGGCTTGTGGAGGATTTCATGCGCGCCGTCGCTTATACGAAGAGCCTGCCCGTCACCGATCCCGCCTGCTTCGTCGATGTCGAGATCGACCGGCCGGTTCCCGGCCCGCGCGACCTCCTGGTCAAGGTCGAGGCCGTCTCGGTCAATCCGGTCGATTTCAAGGTCCGCAAGCGCGACGATCCCGGCGGCAAGCCGAAGGTACTTGGCTACGACGCGGCCGGCATCGTCGAAGCGGTCGGTGCCGCGGTGACGCTCTTCAAGCCGGGTGACGCGGTCTTCCATGCCGGCTCGATCACGCGGCCGGGCACCAACAGCGAATTCCACCTCGTCGACGAACGCATCGTCGGCCGCAAACCGAAGTCGCTCGGCTTCGCGGAAGCGGCGGCGCTGCCGCTGACGGCGTTGACGGCGTGGGAGCTGTTATTCGACAGGATGAACCTCGGCCACGGCCCCGCGGGAGAGCGCTCGCTGCTTGTCCTCGGCGGCGCCGGCGGCGTCGGCTCCATCGCCATTCAGATCGCGAAGATCATGACCGGAATGACGATCATCGCCACCGCATCACGGCCCGAGAGCGTGACCTGGGTGAAAAACCTCGGCGCTCATTATGTCGTCGATCACAGCAAGCCGCTCGGCGAACAACTGGCTGCGATCGGCTGTCCGTCGGTCGATGCGATCGCCGCCTTTGCCGGCTCGAAAGGGCAGGCATCGTCGATCCTCGATCTCATCGCGCCGCAGGGCCGCATTGGCCTGATCGAAGGCGACGCCCTTGCCGATCTGGCGCCGGGCGAACTCGGTAAGCTTCAGCAGAAATGCGCCAGCCTGCATTTCGAGTTCATGTTCGCGCGCCCGCGCTTCGAGACGCCGGACATGATCCGCCAGCACGAAATCCTCGAGGAGATCGCGGATCTGGTCGATGCGGGCCGGGTCCGGACGACGCTGACCAAAATTCTGTCGCCGATCAATGCGGCCACCATGCGCGAGGCGCATGCGCTCAGCGAAAGCGGCAAGGCGATCGGCAAGATCGTGCTGGAAGGGTGGGGAGCCTAGCTTCCGTATGCTGACGCCGGCCGCGCTTCAGGCTGTCGGGGCCTCAGCCATGCCGTTCCGGAATTCCTGAAGACGCCTCTCGACCTCACTCAGCGGCGCCGGGCTCGGCGCTGCCGGAGTGCTGGTGGCTGGTGTCATTGTCGAAGCCGGAACCAGCATCGGAACCGGAACGGGTTCCTGGGCAGATGGTGCCGGCGTCTGGCGCAGGATTTCTCCAATCTGATCGGATTTCGACCGCGATCCCGCCGACGATCCGAACCAGAAATCGAAGGCCGAACTGATATTGCGCGCGAACATCCCGCCGATGCCGGTGAGGAAGCCGATCGCGGCCCCGGAGAGCTGGATGACAAGGTCGCGGTTCTCGGTACCGGTGCCGGCGCGCGGCGCCAGATAGATGAGACCGACGACGAGAACGATGATGAAGAGGAGGAGGACGAAGGAGATGTGCAGGAGCTGACGGGCCTGTGTGTCGTCGGAGACGTTGGCGCGGAAGGTGCGGGCACTCTGGATGTCCGCGATGCGCTTCTCGTTCATCTCCCGCTCGGCATCGATGAGCATTCCGAGCATGCGCTCGGAAATCTGCGGGTCGCCCTGGATCCTGGCAATCGCCGTGCCGACTTCGGTCTTGGTCGTGGCCGGGTCGGCGGACGGATCGATGCGGGTGACGTTGCTGTCCAGAAACGCCTTCACCTTCGCCGCGAACTCGTCGCCCTGCTCGCCGTCCGAGAGGTTTCTCAGGAATTTCGGGGCGACCGCGGACAGGATCGGCCGGATCAGGGGGATAAGAGGTAGCATGGCTTGGTCCTCCTACCTGCCGCCGAGCGAGCGGAAGACGGCTTGCACCGCCGCCATGACGACGGGGCTTGCCGCTCCGGTTACCGGCAGATCCGTCAATCGCTCGAAGCGCTCGATGGCTTGCCTGGTTCTCGGACCGAGCCTGTTCTCCTCGCCGTCGATCTTGCCGCCGAGGAAGATCAGGGCGCGCTGCAATTGCGAGATCGACTTGATCTGGCCTGACGAAGGGGCCTCTTCCGGCTTGTCCGCTATCTTGTCGGTCACCTTGCCGTCGGCGGCCACAAAGGCGGCGAGGGCGCGCTCGGCATATTTCTGCCGGCTGGCATAGTGCTTCACGCCGGCCCGCTCGTAACTCTTCTCGAAAGCGATGGTCTTGGCGTCGAGGCTTTCGGCTCCTGCCAGTGCCGCCAGGGCGCGCTTCTCGGCCGTTTTCAATTCGACGAGCAGGTAGCCGTAATTGGCTTCATCCGAAGCACGGTCGACCTTCTTGCTCTTGCACCACGCGAAATAGGCATCGCGCCTGTCGCCATCCCATTGCGGCCAGCCATAAGCCGATCCGTTGATCTGCGCGAGATGCTCGAAGCCGGCACATTCATGGCCGATATTTCCAAGGATGGCGGCGGCATCCTCGACGCTGACCGAGAGGTCGGCGGTGAGGCGGACCATGATGCCCGGCGCCTTGCGCTCGAACAGGTCGGCCGGACCGCCGGTGGCAGGGAGCGCCTCGAAGGGCGGCACACCCTCGAGGAAGCGGGACATCTCTTCCTCGGTCTGCGCACCGACCTTTCCGTCGATGACGATCTTGCGTTTCGCCTGGAACCAGCGCGTCACCTGCTCGGTGAACTGGTCGAACTCGTCGGTGACCGGGATTTCGTATCCGGCATCGGCAAGTCTTTGCCGCCACGCCTTGACCTTCGGCCCGGTATCGCCGCGGACCAGGAACTCGTCGGTCTCTGCAACGAAGGCCGGGTCTCCGTTGATGAGCCGGCGATAATCGTCGACCTTGAAGGAGGGGCAAGCCTTGCTGGCGTATTCGTAGTGGCCGGAAAGCTTCTTGAAATTGAAGCGCCCGTCGAGCTCCCTGATGAGGCGTTCGAGGGCCGCCTTCTGGTCGGGCGTGCGGGTGTCTTTCGGGGTTATTT
>CAMCWB010000035.1 GCA_945882315.1 Bauldia litoralis
CACCGTATCCCAGCGATACCTGATGGCATCCGCGTCGATCATGCGACCGACCTACGCCGGTTCGAAGCTCTCAGGAATCCTCTAGAACCGAGTCACAGCGACGCACGCCCGACAGAGCGTGATTCAGTTGTTGTTCGGAATGTCCTAAGCTTCGGATCGGGGAGGGACTGTCGTGACCTATGAAGGATTAACCGGCGGCGAAGTCGGTTTCACCGGCCACAAGGGCGATAAGGGCAATGCCTATCACGCCCGCCCGACGGCCGCCGGCAAGGTGCCGGGTGTCGTGGTCATCCACCACGCCCCCGGCTGGGACGAATGGTGTGCCGAGGTGACGCGGAAATTCGCCCATCACGGCTATTCCGCCATCGCCCCGAACCTCTATTTCCGTGACGGGCCGGGCGCACCGGACGATGTCGCGGCCCGGGTCCGTGCCGAGGGCGGCGCGCCCGACGACCAGGTCATGGGCGATGTCGCCGGTGCGATGGCCTGGCTGCGCGCGCAGGACAATTCCAGCGGCAAGGTCGGAATCATCGGCTTCTGCTCGGGCGGCAGGCAGACCTATCTTGCCGCCTGCACGCTGAAGGGCGTCGATGCGGCGGTGGACTGCTGGGGCGGCAACATCGTCATCGACGATCCGTCGGTGCTCTCCGACCGGCGCCCGGTCGCTCCGGTCGAGTATACGGCGTCACTGGATTGCCCGCTGCTCGGACTGTTCGGCAATGAGGACGAGAATCCGACGCGCGAGCATGTCGACCGGCTCGAGGCGACGCTGAAGCAGCACGGCAAGACCTACGAATTCCATCGCTACGACGGTGCCGGCCACGCGTTCCTCGCCTGGTACCGCGTCCAGTATCGTGTCCAGCCGGCGGTCGACGGCTGGAAGAAGATTCTCGATTTCTATGGCCGTCATCTCAAGGCGAAGTGAGGGAGAAAGCCGATGTGCACTTATATCGTTGAAAAGGCCCCGATCTACGGCAGCGCCAAGGGACCGGATGGCTGGATGAAGGTCGATACGGCCAATGTCTATTTCGACCACCCCTATCACGCGCAGCTCCACCACGCGCTCGGCATCGACTTCGTCGATGAATCCGCCGGCAGCCCGCAGCGCGTCGCGATCGAGATCAGCGCCCAATCCGCCCGCCGGCTGGTGGAGCGCATCCTGGCGGCGCTGGAGGCCGGGGAGAGGGCCCATGCGATCGGGCCGGAGCCGGCGTGACGTTGTGAGGGATCACCCGATCGAAACGACCTCGCCCGGTTTCAGCGACAGCAGAACCGATGCGAACTGGGGTACGAGTGGTATCAGATCATTGAGCCGATTAGTTCTTGCGCGCAAAACGACCACCGCAATTGGAAGGGTGATAACATTCTGCTGAAAGGACAGATTGCGATCAACGGTCAGAAAGACGTCGAACTCGCGGCTCGCCTGTCGCAGGAGTTCACCGTTCTTAAGAGACGCCCATCCCATCTGACGGGCTGTCTTGACGTCATGGCCTGTGATTGCGCGGCCGAGGCGCCAATCGATGCATTCGTCGATCAGGACTTTCACGACACGGATTCAACTAGACGGTCCTTCGCCTCCTCAAGGAAGCCGATGACCTGATCTCGAGTAACCGTGGGAAAGCCTTCGAGGAATTGGTCGATGGAGTCACCCGCCTCGATGTAGTCGAGAAGGGTCTGCACCGGCACGCGTGTCCCGCGAAACACCGGCGTTCCGCCCATGATCTCAGGGTCACGAAGGACAACGGACTGTTTCATTTGCCCACGGTAAGCGAATCGCGGCCAGTTATGCAACCGTGCAGGTATCGCAGCGTATTTCTTGTCGATCCGCTACCACCTGAACATCGGCAGCGGGTTCAGCGGGTGCTTGCCGAGATGCTGGATCTCCAGCCGCACCAGGTTCAAATGAAACCCGGCGTCCGGCCATTCGGCGTAGAGTTCGCGGACAAAGGCCCCCGGCAGGCCGAAGCTGACAACGCTCCATGTCACGTCGATCCAGTCGGCCTTGCGGAAAGGCTCGACCAGGCCGGCGCCGCCGCGAAAGGGCGTGACCTTGTGGTGCTGGAGGATCATCTCGCTGACGCCGGCCGTCCAGCCGCTGCGGCCACTGCCGTTCAGGTAGTCGGCCGCCAGCCGCACCGAGGGCGCCAGATAGTCGAAGGTCCGGTCCGTCCAGATGCCGAGATCGTGGAAGGCGGCGGCGATGGCAATCTTTTCCAGCCGCTCCGTGTCGCGGACGTTCGCCGTCAACGCGGCGCTTAGATTGGCGACGCGATAGACATGGTTACGGTAACCGACGAAGTCCTTGCCAATCCCGGCGCGATGGGCGCCGAGAATTTCGTCGATCGGTGCAATCTCCGTAAGGATCATGCGCCGCGGGGAGCCTGACGGCGTCACGCCGGCAGGTGCTTTTCGACCCAGTTCGCGATGTCGGCCATGACCTTCTCCTTGTCGAGATCGTTGAGAAGGTCGTGGACATGGCCCTCATAGAGCTTCAGCGTCTTGTCCGCCGAGCCGGCATTGTCGAAGAACTGCTGGCTGCCGCCCGGCTTGGTGACGACGTCGGCCGCGCCGTGGAGGATGAGGACCGGCAGCGTGATCAGTGAGAATTCGAGCGTCAGCCGCTCGTCGGCGCGCCACATCTCGGCGACGGTGAGCGTCGGCTGGACCTCGTCCTTGACGAAAGGATCGTTGTTCATTGCCTCGACGACCTTCGGGTCGCGCGAGAAGTCCTTGATCGGCAGCCGGAGCACATGCAGATGCGGCGTCAGGTGGGCGAGGCCCTTGAGCAGCGACAGCGCGAATTCCGGCGCATAGACGCGGAAGGCGAAGCTTTCGCAGATCAGGCCGGCGAGCTCCGACTGATGATCGAGAGCGTAGCTCGATGCGATGACGCCGCCAGCGCTGTGGCCGAGCAGGAACACCGGCAGGCCGGGCTCGCGCGACTTGGCGATCTTGATCATCGCGTGTACGTCGCCGATATATTCCTGGAACTTGTTGATGAAATAGCGCTCGCCTTCCGACTTGCCGCGGCCGCGCAGATCGAGCGCGTAGACTGCAAAGCCCTTCGCGACGAGCTGGTCGGCAACCCATAAATAATGGCCGCTATGCGAATTGAAGCCGTGGCAAACGGCGACCACGGCGCGCGGCGTTCCGGCCGGCTTCCAGGAGCGCAGGAAAATCTTGAGACCGCCTTCGCCGACGAAGGTTTCTTCCGTTGGTTGAGTCATTCAGTCCCCCATTCAAATTGCATCGTGCCCCAGAAAAGCGGCCGGAGCGTATGCGATCTGGCCTTAAATCCATAGTGCACGATCATGTGACAACCCGACGGGATTCTCCCCGGCCGGCTTCATGCCGACGCTAAGTTAGCGCCGGCGCGAGGGAAATTGAATGCACGTTCAATGCCAGGGACGGCTATTCCCGCCGCAGGTAAAGCCAGAGCGTCAGCGGTGCCAGCAGGATGGTGAGCACCACCGGCATGATCAGCGCGAGGCCGATGTCGGCGAGGGTGACGCCGCCGCTCATGCAGCCGCGGATCGCGGTGGTGATCAGCGACACCGGATTGACGTCGACGAAGGCCCGCAGCCATGCCGGCATGGTGCCCGGATCGACCATGATGTTCGAGGCGAAGACCAGCGGGAAGATGACGGTGAAGCCAATCGTCATCACGGTCATCGGCGTGCGGATCAGGAGGCCGAGCACGATAAACACCCAGCCCATGCCGAATCCGATGGCAAGCAGCAGCAGGAAGGCACCGAGTACGCCTGGCACGCCGGCCTCCGGCCGATAGCCGAGGATGAGGCCGATCGTCAGGATGATGCCGCCGGCGATCAGGTGGCGGAGGAAATCGCCGACGATCAGCCCGGCGAAGGGCGACAGCGACCAGATCGGCAGCGAGCGGAAGCGGTCGAACAGGCCTTTGCCGAGGTCGGTCGAGAGGCCCATGCCCGAATAGACAGAGTTGAAGACCACCGTCTGCACGAGGATGCCCGGCAGGAAGAATTGCAGATACTCGCTGGGCGAACCGGCAAGCGCTCCACCGAAGACGAAGGTGAAGAGCAGCGTGAACATGATCGGCGTCATGACGAGGTCGAAGAGCTGCTCCGGCACGTGCCGGAATTTCAGCACCGCGCGCCAGGCGAAGACGAGCGCGTTCGAGATGGGGCCTGGTTGCGGCGGCCGCGCGACCTGTTCGAGGACGGGGAGGGTGTTGATCGAGCCGCCGTCGTTCATGCGCTCTCTTCCTTGCCGTCGGCGCCAGGACCCGGCTGGCCGGTCAGGGCGAAGAACACTTCGTCGAGGCTCGGCGAGCCCATCGAGAAATCGGAAAGCTCGATGCCGGCCGAGACCAGCGCACCCAGCGCCTCATTTGCTGCCTTCGGCGAGCCGGAGATGATGGAAAGCTGCGCTCCCTCGGCGCTGCGCTGGACGTTGCCGCCGAGCCGCTGTTCGAGCAGCCTGGCAGCCTCGTCGATCCGCGCCGCATCGGTGATCTCCACATGAAGGAATCCGGAACCGATCGCCGCCTTCAATTCGCGGCTCGTGCCCTCGGCGATCTTCCTGCCATGGTCGATCACCGCGATGCGCGCCGCGAGCTGGTCGGCCTCTTCGAGATATTGCGTGGTCAGCAAAATGGTGACGCCGGAATCGGCCAGGCCGCGGATCATCTTCCACACGCCCTACCGCGCCTTCGGGTCGAGGCCGGTGGTCGGCTCGTCGAGGAAGAGCACGCCCGGCGTGATGATCAGCGAGGCGGCGATATCGAGGCGACGCCGCATGCCGCCGGAATAATTCTTCACCTGCTTGGTCGCGGCATCCGAAAGTTCGAAGGCGGCCAGCAACGCATTGGCCCGCTCCCTGGCGGCGCGCCCGCGAAAGCCCCAGAGACGGGCGAGCAGGACCAGGTTCTCGCGGCCGGTCAGGTCTTCGTCGAGAGAGGCGAACTGGCCGGTCATGGCGATGGCGCCGCGAACGTCCTGCGGCGCCGCCACGATGTCGTGGCCCATGACATGGGTCGTGCCGGAGTCGGGCTTGGCCAGCGTCGCCAGCATTCGCATCAGCGTCGTCTTGCCGGCACCGTTGGGGCCGAGAATGGCGAAGATCATGCCGCGCGGCACGTCGAGGTCGATCCCGTCGACGGCCTTCACGTCGGTGAAATGCTTCACCAGCCCGCGCGCCGTAACCGCCAGCCCGCCAGCTTCGGCCGGGATCGGGAAATTTTGAATTGCTGCGTCGTTCATGGTCGCCGTGTGGATTGGCAAAGTGAGGAGAATATGACGCTCTCTTCAACCGGGCCGACGCATATACCGATCTTTGCACGGCGGCGCCAGCCGCAGACCGCGAGTCGAGCGGGCTGGCGGCGGCAAGATTGGCGCTGGATTGTCAGCGACTTCGGGAGCCGACGTCCGGTCAGACGCCGGGCGTTGTCGAAAATGTGAAGCGCGTTTCCGCCTTGGTGGAGATCACCTCCAGCCGTCCGCCATGCGCCCTGGCGATCTCCGACGCGATGAACAGCCCGAGGCCCAGGCCCTCCATCCGCGTCTTGTCGTCCGACCTGTAGAAAGGCTGAAAGAGCCGCGTGAGATTGTCGGGCGGGATCGGCTTGCCCTGGTTGGCGATGGAGAGCGTCAGGCCGCTGGCATCGGTGCGGGCCACGACGCGTGCCGGCGTGTCCTCCGACCCATGCGCTACAGCGTTGCCGAGGAGGTTCGAGAAGAGCTGGGCGATACGATTGTGATCGCCGTAGAAGGGGACGGCGAGGTCGAACTCGGTTTCCACTTTGCGCTCGGGCCATGCCGTCTCGATCTCGCTGATGACCTGCTTCAGCGTCGGCTCAAGCGGCTTACTTTCCTTATCCAGGGTCAGTCCGCCGCCGAGCTTGCCGCGTGCAAAATCCAGCACATTGTCGATCAGGCCGCTCATGCGCAGCACGCTGGCCTGCATCAGGTTGGCAACCGAGCGCATCTTGTCCTCGAGCGGATTCCGCAGGAGAATCTTGGTGCCGGCGTCGATGGCGGCGAGCGGGTTACGGAGGTCGTGGCCAAGCACGGCAATGAACTGGTCGCGGAGTTCCGCAATGCGGCGCTCATCGAGAAGGTTGGCCTCCGAACTCGCGAGCTTTTCGTTGGCGTCGAGATGGATGGCGATCAGTTCCGCGAACAGCTTGAACATCCCGATCGTCTCGGGGTTCTTCAGCCGCGCCGGCTTCGGATCGATTGCGCAGAGCGTCCCGAAGAAGCGGCCGTCCGACAGCATGATCGGCACGGAAATGTAGCTCTGGAATCCGTACATCGCCGGCGTGTGGTGGCTGCAATAGAGTTCGTCCTCAGCGACGTTGTCGATCGCCACGACCTCATGCGCTTGCCGCACTTCGTGGCACAGCGTGGTCTCTACGGGCAGCTCACCGCCGGGCTCCAGCCCGAAATGGATGTTGTCGAGGACCTGGCAGACGATCCAGCGCTCCTCCGTGACGCGCGCCACCGCGGCGAAGCCCATGCCGGTCGTGCGGCAGATGACCTCGAGGATCCGCGGTACTGCGGCGATCTCGGCGATTGCCGCTACGTCCTGCCCGAAACCCTTGTCCAAAGCGCACCCCATCGAACCGAAGAGCCTATATAGGGTCGGGGATGCTGCGCCGGCAAAGTTTGTTCTGCCGGCGGGCCTGCGACAGGTCAGCCCGCCGCCACGACCCAGTCGCGGGGGCCGTCGCCATAGCCCTCGCAGCCGGTCTCGGTGACGACCACCGTATCCTCCATCTTCACGAAGCCGACCTCGGGGCTTTTGATGTCGGTTTCGATCGACAGCACCATGCCGGCGCGCAGCGGCCGGTCGGCATCGCTGGCCGGGTACGAGATCGCACCGTCGCCGTCGATATGCGGCGCCTCATGCTGGATCATCCCCATGCCATGTGCCCGGAAGATGATCTGGTTCTTCCGCTCGGAGCCGGCAAAGACGGTCCGCGCCGCCTCGACCACGGTCCGCCCGGTGACGCCGGCCTTGATGACGGCGCGGGGCGCGTCCTGGATCGCGCGAATCTCGGCCATCAGGTCGCGCATCAGGTTGGTCGGCTCGCCCATCACCGCCATGCGGCAGAGGTCGCCGAGATAGCCGTCGAGATTGGCGCCGGAATCGAGCGACAGGATTTCGCCCTTGTTCCAGGTCCGGTCGGACGGCGCGCGGTTGAAGGAACGGCCGGTGGCGGCGAGGCAATATTCGAAATTCATGCCGCGGTTAACTTCCTCGCGGCGGACGCGCTCGACGATGTCGCGCTTGGTGGTGCCGGCCGGCGTCGTCGTCATCACCAGCGTCATGACGTCGACGATCAGCTCGGAGGCTTTCTTCAGCCTGGCGAGTTCGTCCGGCCGCTTCACGGCGCGGAGTTCCTGCATCGTCGGCAGCGCATCGACGATGGTCGCGTCGGGCAATTCTTCGCGAAGCGCGAGATAGGCATCCGCCGGGATGAAACACATCTCGACCCCGATCCGCCCTTTGGCGAGGCCGAGTCCGCGGATCATCGCGGCCGCCTCGCGGGCCGCGTGCGCGCTGCTCTTTTGCGTGTTGCGGATGGTCGGCGCCCAGGGCGGCTCGATCTCCTGATGATGCGGCTCCAGCGGGTGGCCGATATAGAAGGCGTTCTCCGGCTTGCCCTTTGGATAGCCGAGCACCGGCAGATAGCGGCTGATGCCCAACGCATCCTTATGCGCCAGGAAGAAATAGCGGTAGCCGCCGAGGAGATACTGGACGCTGTCCTTGTCGGTCGCGAGCATTAGGTCGATGCCGGACTCGTCCATCAATGTGTCGAGATGGGCGCCGTCGAAGGGAAGCTGCATCGCCGTCTCTCCTACAGGGTCTGGCTCTTGAACTCGCCGCCGAGCGCGACATTGCCCCAGACCGTCATCTGCATGTCGGTGCTGAAATGGATATGGTTCGAGGCGGCGCGCACGTCGCGGAAGATGCGCTGCAGCGGCGCCTGGTCATAGATGCCGTTGGCGCCGGCCATCTCATGCAGCATGTCGACGGCCTCGACGGCGAGCCGGATCGCCGCGGCGACATTCCGCTTGTAGCGAAGCTTGGTTTCGAGCGGCACCGGGCCGTGCGCGAAGATACGGCTCGCCTCGACGCAATCGTTGCGCAGGATCAGCCGCGCCGCATCGATCTTCGCCCCGGCAAGTCCGGTGCGGAGCTGCACGGTCTGGAAGTCGCGCATTCTGGCGCCCGTCGTGTTGGTGCTCCGCGATTTGACGCTCTCGATGGTGAGGTCGAGGGCGCCCTGCGCCGCGCCGACGATCGAGGAGCCGATGGCGTGCGGCCCCAGCGCCGAGGTCGGCAGGCGGTACATCGGATTAGGATTGGCGGTGACACCGGCAAAGGCGTGGCCGGGCAGGGCGGTCGCCATCGACTGGACGCGGTACGCCGGCACGAAGAGCTCGTCGACCTTGACCGACGAACTGCCGGTGCCGCGCATGCCCATCGTCTGCCAGTCGTCGACGATCTTATATTGCCCGGCCCGGAGCAGGCACTGGATCCAGTCGACCGGCTTGCCGTCCTCGATCACCATAGCGGCGAGCAGGTTCCAGCCGGCGCCGTTCACGGCCGAGCAGAAATTCCAGTTGCCGGAAAGGACAACGCCGCCCTCGACACGCCGTGCCTTGCCTTGCGGATAGATGATGACGGCGGCGATCAGCGCGTCGGGATTCTCCTCCCAGACCTCGCGCTGCGCTTCTTCCGGGAAGAGCGCCAGCGTGCGGTGATGCGTGGCGAGGTTGGCGACGTTCCACGCAATGGACGCGTCGCCGCGTCCGAGCATTTCCGGGATGTCGACGGAGGCGACATAATCGAGCTCCATGCCGCCCCATGCCTTCGGCTGGAGATAGCGCAAGAGGCCGCTCCGATGCAGCGCCGCCTCGACGGCCGGCGTCATCCGCCGCGCCTGCTCGACCTCGGCGGCGTTCTCGCGAAGCAAAGGGATCAGCTCGGCGGCGCGCCGCACGGCCTCGTCATGACCGACATTGGCGAAGCTCTTCGCGCGCGCCTGGTCCATGCTCCTCCCGCACCGGCCCGCCCGCGTTGTGGTCAGCGGTTCGGTTGGCCGATGCCGGGATTATTCTCGGGAAGCCCGCGAAGAGCAATGGGACGAGCGTCTCCCATCCGCTCGTCCCCGCGAAAAGCGGGGACCCAGGGCCACGGGCGCTGTGGTTCGCCATCCTGGATTCCCGCTTTCGCGGGAATGAGCGGAGAGGGTGAGGCTCAGGAAGGTTTCGCCGCCTCGTCGATCTTCTTGAAAGCCCGCATCGCCGCGCGGATGGCGTGGTTGGCCTTGGGCAGGCCGATATAGGGCGTCGCCTGCACGAAGACGCCGACGATCTCCTCGCGCGTCAGGCCGAGATTGAGCGCCACCTTCACATGCCATTCGAGCTCGCCGACGAGGTCCTGCGCGGCCATCGTGGTGAGGACTATGATCTCCTTGGTCTTCATGTCGAAGGGCGTCTCGGCCCAGACCATGCCGAAGCACCATTCGACGATGCCCTGCGTATGGGTCGAGGACATCGCGAAGAATTCTTCCGACGATTGCCCGTCGTTCCCGTAGATGCCCATCTCGTCGCGGATCTTCCGCGCCCTGTCCAAGCGGTCTTCGACCAGCGGCCGTTCGAGTTTCGGCCAGATTCCATCGTCGCTCATTGCTTCCTCCCGTTTCTTCTGTCGGATTAGGCGTGCATGCCGAACCGCCGCCGGAGCGGCCGCGGTCTCGATCGAGCCGGCCGAAGCCTAGCTCTTTTTCTTCTTGCTCTTGGCAGCCTTGGCCTTCGCCTTGACCGGCTGGCCGTCGGCGCGGCTGGTGCCCTTCTCGTCGACTTCCTTGAAGGCGCGGAAGACGGCGGCCAGCGCGTGGTTGACCTTCGGGTAGCCGCAATAGGGCGTGCACTGCACGATCACCGCGACGATCTCTTTCCGCGTCAGCCCGAGATTGAGCGCCGATTTCGTGTGCCACTCGATCTCGCGGTCGAAATCCTGCGCGACCATGGCGGAGAGGGTGGCGATTTCCTTGATCTTGGGATCGATGGTGTCGTCGGCCCAGATGAGCCCGAAGCACCATTCCATCAGGCCTTGGGTGTGGACCTTCGAATATTTGTAAAAGTCGGCATTGTTCTGGCCGTCCTTGCCGTAGATCCCCATCTTGTCGCGGATCTTTTTGGCGCTCTCGAACCGCTCGCCGATCTCCGGCCGCTGAAGATCCTCCCAGCGAAACTCCTCGCTCATGGCAACTCCCTCCGTCGGGCCCGGTTGATTCCGAGCCTCCAGGAGGGGAGTACAGCACGTTCCGGAAGCTTCGTCAGGAGGCCAGGCCGTAGGGTGGGCAAAGCTGCGAAGCAGCGTGCCCACGCATGACCAAGTCGTCGGATCCGCGTGGGCATGGTCTTCGGCCTCTGCCCACCCTACGGGGCGTACAGGCGCGAGAAAAAAACTCAGGCCTTCTTGGCCTTGCCCTTCGCCTTGGTCAGCTTCTTGGCGGCCTTGCCTTTGGCTTCGTCGACTTCCTTGAAGGCCCGGACCGCAGCCTTGATGGCGTGGTTGGTCTTGGGCAGGCCGACATAGGGCGAGCACTGGACGATCGTCGCGATGATCTGCTCCTTGGTGAGGCCGACATTCATCGCCGACTTGCAATGCCATTCGAGTTCGTCCGGCAGGTCCTGCGCGACCATGGTCGAGAGGACGATCATTTCCTTCTGTTTCAGGTCGAGCGTCGGCTCGGCCCAGACCATGCCGAAGCACCACTCATAGATGCCCTGGGTGTGGAGCGGCGAGACGTCGTAATGGCCCTCGCGGCCCTGGCCGCCCTTGCCGTAGATGCCCATCTTGTCGCGGATGACGCGGGCCTTCTTCAGGCGCTCTTCGACCGGGGGGCGCTCGAGACGATCCCAGACTTCGTTGCTCATTCTTGTCTCTCCTTCTTGTCGCGGCCGATCCGCGAGAAAAGTGGAGCGAGCTAAAGCACGCCGGGCGCCGCGAGGGAACTGACCTGTCGGCGAATTTCCGACCTAGAAGCCGCCTGCGACGAGGAGCGCATAGGCGCATTCCCTGCCGCGGACGGCGCTGTGGCTGGAAACGAAGGCGTCGGCCTTAAGGTTGTGGACCTTGCCGGGTGCGAAATTATAGACGCCGCCGACCGGCAGCAGCGTCAGCTCGGCGAACTCGACCGGTGCCATCTTGACGGCGCCGTTGCGGCCCATCCCGCCATAGGTGTCATTCCTGTCGCCGAGGCCGCGGCTGTTGTCGCCGCTGATGCGGACGGCGAGCGGATAGGCAAGGCCAACCGCCTTGTCGTTCACGGTGTGCGTGATGAGGATCGGGCCGGCGACGCGGTTCTCCTTGATGACGCTGCGGAAGAAGCCGTCCTTCTTGCCGTCGAATTTCGACGTGAAGCCGTTATGCGAGAAGGCGCCCTGGAGGAGCGTCATGCTGGACGGCGCGATCTTCGCAGGCCCGGCGACCGCCGCCGTCACCAGCCGCGCCCCGAAGCTGTGGCCGGCGAGATGGATGCGAAGGTCGGGCCGTGCGGCGCGGACCTCCTTCAGCACCTTGTTGAGGCCGCTGCCGACGACACCGGCGCGCTCCTTCATCTGGTAGAAGGTCGCGAAGTTGAGGAAGCGCCATGCCCCGGCGGTGATACCGGACAGAATGTCCTGGAAGCCGAGCACGCCGCCGGTGGTGCCGGCGCTGGTCGAGGCGATGCCGCCGGTCCCCTTCGGCGCCTTCTTCGGCTCGACGATCGGCGCGCTGAGGGATTCGAGGAGGGCCGTCGGCTTGACTTTGAAGAACTGCTTCGAGGCGTCGCTGTTCTCGCTGGACGGCGGCAGCAGCGCGCGGATCAGCTTGACGAATTCCTTCTGTGCCTTCGGGCTGTCGTCGAGCAGGTCGACCAGCTTCTTGGCTTTCTCCAGCGCCGTCTTGTCGGCCTTGTCGAACGTGCCTTTCAGCCCCTCCAGCTTCTGCTTGAGCGCCGCGGCGGTGACGCCGCGCTTCTTGCTGGAGGCCGTGCCGCCCGCGCCGGCGGCGAGGCCGGCCGGGATCAGATCCTCGTCGGCGAATTTCTTTGAGGGCCAGAAGACGCCGACGACGGCGGTCGTCTTCGTCAGGTCCTGCGGCGCCGCGTTCAACCCCGCCATGTTGGCGAGCAGCTCCTGGTAGAGGGCCCGCGCCTCGGCCATGTCGTTGTTCCAGCCATGCGACAGCACGATCAGATTAGTGATCCTGCCGGTGCCGGTCTCCCGCACCTTGGCCAGGATCGCGGCTTTCTGGGCCGCGTCATGGACTGCGCCCTTCTTGGTCATCTCGAGAGGCAGGAATTCAAACCCCGACAATTTGGCCATGCCGCTTCTCCTATACCGACTGGATTGCCCGCATCAGGTCGATCAGTCCCTTGCCCTGGAAATAGACGGTGCGCTTGAGGTCGGTGGCTGTGGTCAGGAAGATGTCCTTCACCGCCAGCGGCCGGCCGATGAACTCGTTGCGGATCGACAGGAAGGCGGCGATCGCACCCGACACATGCGGCGCGGCCATGCTGGTGCCGCTGTCTTCCTTGTAGAGCGCGTTCGGCGAACGGCGCTTCTTGCCCGCGGCCGTGCTGCCCGACTTGCAGGACACGATCCGCTCGCCCGGCGCCACGAGGTCGGGCTTGAGGCGTCCGTCGCCGGTCGGGCCCTTCGAGGAAAAGTAGGAGACGCCATACTGGTGCGGCGCGTCGCGATGCGTCGAGCCGACGGTGATGGCGAGCTCGGCATTGCCTGGGTCGTTGATTGTCAGGTCGAGCCCGGCGGATGGGGGCCCGCCCGATTCCGACTGGATGAAGCCGTAGCCGGTATTGCCGGCGGCGACGACGACCGCGACGCCCGAACTCACCAGCCGGTTGACCTCGACGCAGAGCGGGCTCTGGCCGCAGGCATACCATTTCGGCTCGAAGTCGTAGCCGACGCTGAGATTGACGCCATGCACCAGGATGCGCCGGCCGTCGCTGTTGAGGCTGTGCACATATTCGAGCGCCGCGATCAGGTTGCTCGAAAGCCCCCGGCCGTCGTCGTCGAGCACCTTGAGGCTGAGGATCTTGCATTCAGGCGCAATGCCGGAAATCGTCGCGATGCGCCGGTCCTCCTCGTGATGGACCTCGTTGCTCTCGTCGCGCCGCTCGATCTCGGCGACGATCTTGCGCTTCGCATCGGCAATGAATTCGCCGGCGATGATGCCCGCCACATGCGTCCCGTGGCCCTGCAAATCGGTGCAGGCGCGGCGCTGCAGCTCGGCCTCGCTGTCCTCGCCTTCGCCGGCGAAATCGCGATGCTTCAGCGGCCCGCTGAGGGTGAGGTTGTCATGCAGCTCGAAATGCGGGTGGGTGCTGTCGATGCCGGTATCGGCGACCGCCCAGACGATGCCGCTGCCGCGCGCATTGAAAGCCTTGATCGCCGCATCGCCCTTGATCGTCACGATCGACTTGTTGACGAAGGGCCGCACGACATGATCGAGCCAAACGCGGAAGATGGCCGGCGAGGGGCTCTTGGCCGGCGTTTTTCTGTCGCGCCGGATCAGTTCCTTGATCGTCTCGGCCTTGAGGCGCGCGAAGACATACTGCCGGCTGAAATCGTTCTTGCTGGCGACGAGCTTCTCGCCGGAGGAACCGGGCCGCGCGATCAGCGCCGCGATCATCGCAATGATCTGCCGCCGTGCATCATCACGGCCGCCCGGAAAATCGAGATGCGCGTCGATGATGACGTTATGGGCTGGCGGCGGATCGCCCTCATACATCTCCTTGAGAAGGGGGAGGGCGATGATCGAGCGCTCGAGATTGAGCGCATTGCCTTGCGGCATGATGGGCGAGCCCGGCACTCCGAGCTGGCTGGTCGGTCCGCCGCTGCCAGATGCTGGCCGGCTGGAGCGTGCTGCCGTCGCACCGGCGCGCGGTGTGCGGTCACGCCCTGACGGCCCGGACGATTTCGGCTTTCTCGGCATTTCGTCTCCCGCCGCTGCGAATGCCCGTCGGGAGACTATCCCGCGACCCGGCCGCGTGTCTCGCCATCGGCAGAATTAGCCGCCGGAAATGTTGTTAGCTTCGTAACCGGAAAGGATTCAAGTCGAGCTATTGCTTGGCACTCCCCCTTGCCCTCCAACCCGCTCCCGCCTACGGTAAATCCGCGTTGGTTCTTCGGGGCGTTGAGTGCTGAGGATTAAACGGGAATGCGGTGAGGAAGAGGGTTCAGACCCGCCGATGCCGCAGCTGCCCCCGCAACTGTAAGCGGCGAGTCCTCCGCATCGGCCACTGGGAAACCGGGAAGGCGCGGATTTCGGACTTCGACCCGTGAGCCAGGAGACCGGCCGACGCGTCCCGAAAAACCCTTCCGTAGGTGGGACGGAGAAGGAGACACGACTATGCAATCCCAGACCACGACTCTGCCTGTATCCGGCACCGCGGCGCGCATCGTGCCGGCGGCCGCTGCCCTTCTGCTCGGCCTTGCCCTGTTCCTCGCCTCGGGCTTCGCGGGCGCCACCGTGCTGCATAATTCGACGCACGACACGCGCCACGCCTTCGGCCTTCCCTGTCACTAGGCGAGGCCATCATGTTCAAGACGATCGTCTTCAGCGCCTTCGGCGCAGCGCTCGCTATTTGCCTTTCGGTGACGGTGCTGCAACTCGCCACCACCGAGCCGCTCATCCTCCACGCCGAGGAATTCGAGGGCGCGGCGCCCGCCCATGACCACGGCCCGGCAGCTTCCGTGCCTCACACTTCCGTCGTCCCGGCGAAAGCCGGGATCCATGCTTCGGGTCCGGCCATGGCTCACCAAATGGATTCCGGCTTTCGCCGGAATGACGCCGTGGGGGAGGCAACACTGATCCATGCGGCCTTCGCCGCAGAGGAAGTGTCGGTATGGCTGGTCCACGATACGGCTGCCGCGGGCGAGGCAGAAGAATGGGCCCCGGCCGACGGCATCGAACGGACCCTCTTTACCGGCCTGGCCAATCTGGTGATCGGCTTTGCCATCTCGCTGATGCTTGTCGGCGTCATGGTCCTCAAGGGCGATCCGATCGACGCAAGGCGCGGCCTCCTCTGGGGCGTCGCCGGCTTTGCCGCCGTCTCGCTGCTGCCGGCCCTCGGCCTGCCGCCGGAACTGCCGGGCACGCCGGCCGCCGACATCGCCGACCGGCAGCTCTGGTGGCTGCTGACCGCCGCGGCCTCGGCCGGCGGGATCGGGCTCATGGTCTTCGGCAGGAACTGGGGCGTCATCGCCGGCGGCCTTGCCCTGGTCATCGCCCCGCATTTCATCGGCGCGCCGGTACCGCCCAGCCACGACGTCTCCTATCCCGGCGCGCTTGCCGGCGAATTCGTCGTTGCGTCGCTGGTCGTCAGTGCCGTCCTCTGGTCGGTTGCCGGACTCGTCTCGGGAGCGCTCTACCGGCGTTTCTCGGCCTCGGCCTGACCGAGCATGGGTGAGGCCCATATCCTGGTCCTCGGCGGGCAGCGCTCCGGCAAAAGCCGCTTCGCCGAGGAACTCGTCGCGGGCAGCCGCAAGCCCCGCGTCTATGTCGCGACGGCGGCCCGCCGCGACGGCGAGATGGCCGAGCGCATCGCGGCGCATCGCATACGCCGTGGCGCCGAGTGGACGACCATCGAGGAGCCGCTTGAACTGCCCGCTATCCTCGGCCAGCTGGCGGGGGAGGGCACGGCCGTCCTGGTCGATTGCCTGACGCTCTGGCTCTCCAACCTCTTCGAGGCGAAGCGCGACATCGGGAAGGAGGCGGACGCCCTGCTCGCGGCGCTCTCCGCCCGCAGCGCACCGGTCGTCCTTGTCTCGGGCGAGGTCGGCCTCGGCGTCATTCCCGACAATGCGCTCGCCCGCGCCTATGCCGACGCGCTCGGCACCCTCAACCAGCGCGTCGCCGCCGCCGTCGGCCGCGTCGTCTTCATGGCCGCGGGCCAGCCGGTCCTCGTCAAACCATCCGCCTTTCCGGAGATCGCCCTGTGAACGCGCCCGCCCGCATCCCCGCCACCATCGTCACCGGCTTCCTCGGCGCCGGCAAGACGACGCTGATCCGCAACCTCATCGCGCAGGCCAAGGGCCGCCGCATCGCCATCCTCGTCAACGAATTCGGCGACATGGGTTTCGACGGTTCGCTGCTCGCCGATTGCGGCGATTCCGACTGCAAGCCCGATACGATCGTCGAGCTCGCCAACGGCTGCATCTGCTGCACGGTCGCCGACGAATTCCTGCCGACCATGGAAGCGCTGCTCGCCCGCGATCCGGCGCCCGATCACATCGTCATAGAGACGTCGGGCCTCGCTTTGCCGCAGCCGCTGGTGCGCGCCTTCTCCTGGCCGAGCGTCAAGCATCGCGTCACGGTCGACGGCGTCGTCACCGTCGTCGACGCCGAAGCGGTCGCGGCCGGCCGCTTCGCCCCCGATCCGGAAGCGACCAAGGCGGCGCTCGCCGCCGATCCGGCCATCGATCATGACGACCCGATCGAGGAACTGTTCGAGGACCAGCTCCGCTGCGCCGACCTCGTCGTCGTCAGCAAATCCGATCTCGTCTCCGAGGCGACGCTTCTCGAAGCCGAAGCCATCATCCGCCGGGAGGCGCGGCCGGGCACCGGCATGATGCGGAGCGCCGGCGGCAACCTCTCGCCCGAGGTGCTGCTCGGCCTGTCGTCGGCGAGCGAGGCCGACATGACCGGCCGCGAGAGCCATCACGACCTCGAAGGCGAAGAGCACGACCATGACGATTTCACCAGCTTCGTGATCGCACCGACCGCGGCGGCTTCGCTTGACGCGCTCCGCGCCCGCATCGCGACGACGCTCGCCATCCCCGGCGTGCTGCGCATCAAGGGCAGGGCGCCCGTCACCGGCCGTGCCGTGCCGGCCGTGATCCAGGCGGTCGGCGCCCGTGTCGAATCCTGGTTCGCGCCGGAAGCCGGTACCGCCGGCCTCGTCGTCATCGGCCTCCGCGACATGGACCGCGCCGCCATCGAAGCGGCCCTCGGCGGATAGACATGCATCTTCTCGCGGCCGAACCCGGACGGATCGACGACGGCGAGGCGGCGGTCGATCTCGACCAGCCGCCCGCCGATATCGTCTTTCTGTCGGCGGCCGACTCCGAGCTGGCGTCACTCGTCGCGGCGGCCGGGCGCTCAAGCTTTGGCCTGTCGCTGCGCGTCGCCAATCTTGGCCGGCTCGCGCATCCGCTGTCGGTCGATCTCTATGTCGAGAAGACGCTGGAGCGCTCGAAACTCGTCGTCATCCGCATGATGGGTGGCGCCGGCTACTGGTCCTACGGGCTCGATCGGCTGCGGGCGCTGGCGCGCGGCGGCGGTCCGGCGCTCATCGTCATCCCCGGGGAAGATCGCTGGGACGAGAATCTGGAAGCCTATTCGACCGGCGCCGGCGAAACCGCGCGCCTCCTCTGGCGCTATCTCGTCGAGGGCGGCGCCACCAATTGTGGCCATGCGCTGCAACTGGCGGCGCATTGTCTCGGCAAGGCACCGCAGCCGCCGCAACCCGAGATCATCCCCCATGCCGGCGGCTACTGGCCGGGCGTCGGGCCGATCGGGCTCGACGACCTCCGCCGGCGCCTCGGGCCTGACCTGCCAATCGCGCCAATCGTCTTCTACCGCGCCTATGTCCAGAGCGGCCTGACGGCGGCGATCGACGCGCTCGCCGGCGAACTGCAGCGGAGCGGCATCAACCCTCTGCCGATCTTCGTCACCAGTCTCAAGGACCGTGAATCCGAGGCATTTCTCGAAGCGGCGTTCGCGGCACTGCCGCCCGACATCATCCTCAACACGACGGCCTTTTCCGTGTCGCGCATCGGCGCCGCGCAGGCGAGCACGCTGCTCGACAGGCCCGGCCGGCCGGTCCTTCAGGTGGTGCTTGCCGGCACGACGGAAGACAATTGGCGCGAGAGTACCCGCGGCCTGACGCCGCGCGACCTGACCATGAATGTCGTCCTGCCCGAGGTCGACGGCCGTATCCTCACCCGCGCCGTCGCCTTCAAGGCGGAGACCGCCGGCCCCGCCGGCACGCAGGCGGAGCATCGGCCGCTGCCCGATCGCGTCGCTTTCGTGGCGCGTCAGGCCAAGGCCTGGATCGATCTCGGTAGGAAGCCTGCCGCCGAAAAACGCGTCGCGATCATCCTCTCCAACTACCCGAACCGCGACGGCCGCCTCGCCAACGGCGTCGGCCTCGACACGCCGGAGAGCGCGGTGATCGTGGCGGCGGCGTTGCGGGAGGCGGGGCACGATCTCGCCGGCTTCCCGGAGAGCAACGCGGCGCTGATGGATGTCCTGCTCGGCGGCGTCACAAATGACATCTCCCGCTTCTCGTCATCCCGGCGAAAGCCGGAATCCACCGCTGAGGTTGTTATGGATCCCGGCTTTCGCCGGGATGACGACGTGGGGAGGCTCTCGCTCACGGACTATCTCGACTTCTTCGCCTCTTTGCCCGAAGCCAACCGGAGCGCCCTGACCGAACGCTGGGGGGCGCCCGAAGACGATCCATTCTTCACGGACGGCAGCTTCCATCTCGCCATCCATCGCTTCGGCAATGTCGTCGTCGGTATCCAGCCCTCGCGCGGCTACGACATCGATCCGAAGGCGACCTATCATGCGCCCGATCTCGTCCCGCCGCATCATTATCTGGCCTTCTATGCCTGGCTGCGGACCGCATTCGCCGCCGAAGCGATCGTCCATCTCGGCAAGCATGGCAATCTTGAATGGCTGCCCGGTAAGGCGCTCGGGCTTTCGGAGACCTGCTGGCCGGAAGTGATCCTCGGCGCCGTACCGGTGATCTACCCGTTCATCGTCAACGATCCCGGCGAGGGCAGCCAGGCCAAGCGGCGATCCTCCGCCGTGATCGTCGATCACCTGATGCCGGCGATGACCCGCGCCGAGATTCATGGCGGCCTCGCCGAGCTGGAGACGCTGATCGACGAATATTACCTCGCGACCGGCGTCGACCGCCGCCGGCGCGAATACCTCCGCACCGAGATCATCGCGACGGCCGAGCGCCATGGCCTCGACCGCGACCTCGGCATGGCTCGCGGCGACGGCGATGAGGCGCTGCGCGTCCTCGATGCGCATCTCTGCGAATTGAAGGAGATGCAGATCCGCGACGGCCTGCACATCCTCGGCCGCTCGCCGGGCGATCGCCAGCGCATCGACACGCTCGTCGCCATCGCCCGCGTCCCGCGCTCCGGCGGTCGACCGGAGGACCAGTCCCTCCACCGCGCCATTGCCGCCGATCTCGGTCTCGACGGCTTCGACCCGCTCGATTGCGACATGACGGCGGCGTGGGCGGGTGCGCGACCGGCTGCTTTGGTTGAGGTCTCGGAGAAGCCCTGGCGCAGCAATGGCGATACCGTCGAGCGGATCGAAATGTTGGCGGCGCGGCTTGTCGAACACTGCCTCGCCACCGCCTCCGTCATCCCGGCGAAAGCCGGGATCCATTCGAGCGCTCCACACGCGGATGGCTTCATGGATTCCGGCTTTCGTCGGAATGACGCCGAGGTTGGGGCGGGTTCTGATCTGCTAACCGAACCTCGGAGGCCCCATCAGTCGACTACAGCCATCCTCGCCTGGATCGCCACCGATCTCGCGCCCGCGCTCGACAAGTCCGGCGCCGCCGAGATCGGCGCGGTGCTTACCGCGCTCGACGGCCGCTTCGTCCCGCCGGGACCGTCCGGGGCGCCGACGCGCGGTCGGCCCGACGTCCTGCCGACTGGCCGGAATTTCTACTCGGTCGATGTCCGCGCCGTGCCGACGGCGGCGGCATGGGCGATCGGCCGCCAATCCGCCGATGCGCTGGCGCTCCGTTATTTCCAGGACGAGGGCTGCTGGCCGGGCGCGATCGCCATGTCGGCCTGGGGCACGTCCAACATGCGCACCGGCGGCGACGACATCGCGCAGGTGCTGGCGCTGATCGGCGCGCAGCCGGCCTGGGAAAAAGGCACCGGCCGCGTGACGGGTTTCACCGTGATGCCGCTCGGCGAGCTCGGCCGGCCGCGCATCGACGTGACGCTGCGCATCTCCGGCATGTTCCGCGACGCCTTCCCGGCGCAGATCTACCTCATCGATTCCGCCATGCGCGCCATCGCGGCGCTGGACGAGCCGGATGACGCCAACCCGATCGCCATGGCGGCGCGGGCGACCGCGTCACGTCTGTCCGGGGCCGGGCTGGACGGCGCGCACGCCGCCCGCCATGCCGCGGCGCGCATCTTCGGCGCCAAGCCGGGCGCCTATGGCGCCGGACTGCAGGCGATGATCGACGAAGGCATCTGGGAAAAACGCGGCGACCTCGCCGACGCCTTCCTGGCCTGGAGCAGCTTCGCCTATGGCGGCGGCGCCGAAGGCGAAACGGTGCCGGACCTACTCAAGGAGCGTCTTGCCGGTGCCGATGCGGTCTTCCACGCACAGGACAATCGCGAGCACGACATCCTCGATTCCGACGACTACTACCAGTTCCAGGGTGGGCTCGCGGCGGCCGTCGAGACGCTGAAGGGCGTTGCGCCGCGCGTCTATCACGGCGACCATTCGCGGCCCGAGAAGCCGGTCGTCCGGGCGCTCTCGGAAGAGATCGCCCGTGTCGTCCGCGGCCGCGCCGCCAATCCGAAATGGATCGCGGGCGTCATGCGCCACGGCTACAAGGGCGCCTTCGAGATGGCCGCGACGGTCGATTATCTCTTCGCTTATGCGGCGACGACCAATGCCGTCCAGGACCACCATTTCGACCAGCTCTTCGACGCCTATATCGCCGATGACCGTGTCCGTGCCTTCATCGCTGAGCACAATGCGCCGGCGCTGGCGGAGATGGCGGCGCGCTTCCGCGAGGCGATCGAGCGCGGCCTCTGGGCGCCGCGCGCCAACAGCGCCTATGATCACCTCTCCGCATTGATTTCCGGGCCCCGTCAGGAGGCGGCCGAATGAAAGAAGACATGACCGAAGCCGAGCTCGACGAACGCCACGCCGAAAAGATGCGCAAGAAGAAGGCGGCGCGGGACAAGATTCTCGCCACCAAGACGATCGAGAAGGGCCTGCTCATCGTCCACACCGGCAAGGGCAAGGGCAAATCGACCGCCGCCTTCGGCATGATCTTCCGCATGCTTGGGCATGGCGAGAAGGTCGCCATCATCCAGTTCGTCAAGGGCAAGTGGCAGACCGGCGAGCGCGTCGCGCTGAAGAAATTCGGCGACCTCGTCTCGATCAACACGATGGGTGAGGGCTTCACCTGGGAGACGCAGGACCGGCAGCGCGATCTCGCCGCCGCCCGCGCCGCCTGGGAGCGCGCCAAGGCGATCATCGCGGCGGGCGAACACCGCCTCGTGCTCCTCGACGAGCTCAACATCGTGCTGCGCTACGACTACTTGCCGATCGCGGAGATCGTCGCCTTCCTCCGCGACGAGAAGCCGGCCAATGTCCATGTCGTCGTCACCGGCCGCAACGCCCGCGACGAGCTGATCGAGATCGCCGACCTCGTCACCGAGATGGAGATGATCAAGCACCCGTTCCGCTCGGGTGTGAAGGCGCAACCGGGCATCGAGTTTTGACGCATGTCCCGGCCCTCATGATCCAGGGGACCGGCAGCCATGTCGGCAAGTCGGTCATGGTGGCGGGGCTGTGCCGGGCGCTTCTGCGGCGCGGCCTGAAGGTCGCGCCGTTCAAGCCGCAGAACATGTCAAACAATGCTGCGGTGGCCGAAGGCGGCGGCGAGATCGGCCGCGCCCAGGCGCTGCAGGCGCGGGCATCGGGCTTGATGCCCTCCGTTGATATGAACCCAATTCTCTTGAAGCCCGAGAGCGAGACGGGCGCGCAGATCATCGTGCAGGGCCGGCGCTTCGGCACGATGCGGACCGGCGAATTCGGCAGGCGCAAAGCAGAGCTTCTGCCCTTCGTGCTGGAGAGTTTTGCCCGCGTCGGCGCCGATGCCGACATCGTTCTGGTCGAGGGCGCCGGCAGTCCTGCCGAGATCAACCTCCGCCGCGGCGACATCGCCAATATGGGCTTCGCCGAAGCAGCGAATGTGCCTGTCGTGCTGGTCGGCGATATCGATCGCGGCGGCGTCATCGCCAGCCTGGTCGGCACGTATGAAGTGCTCGACGCGCCGGACCGGTCGCGGATCAAGGGGTTCCTTATCAACAAATTCCGTGGCGACGCCGGCCTCTTCTCCGAGGGCCTCCGCTTCATCGAAGAACGCACCGGCTGGCCCTGCTTCGGCGTCGTGCCGTGGTTCGAGGGCGCCAATGCGCTGCCGGCGGAGGATGTGTTGGGATTGGTGGGGGACTCCGCTCTGTCTCCGTCATCCCGGCGCCCGGGTCCGGCCTCCGGCCGGCCCGAGCATGAACTCCAGCCGGGATCCATAACGGCCTCTGCAATGGATCCCGGCTTTCGCCGGGATGACGACAGTGTGCGGAGCGAGCGTCAAATCCACATCGCCGTTCCCGCGCTGCCCCGCATCGCCAATTTCGATGATCTCGACCCGCTGCGGCTTGAGCCCGGCGTGGCGCTGACCATCGTGCGCGCCGGCGAGCCGATCCCGGCCGACGCCGATCTTGTCCTGCTGCCAGGATCGAAATCGACGATCGCAGACCTGGCCTTCCTGCGGGCGCAGGGTTGGGACATCGACATTCTTGCCCATCACAGGCGCGGCGGCAGGGTGCTCGGCCTCTGCGGCGGCTATCAGATGCTCGGCCGTACCATCGCCGATCCGGACGGCGTCGAAGGCCGTAGCGAAGTCGTCGCCGGTCTCGGTCTTCTCGACGTCGAGACCGCGATGAGCGGCGACAAGACCACGACGTCGGTCACGGGCCGGCATGTGGCGTCGGGCGAAACCTTAGTCGGCTATGAAATCCATCTCGGTCGCACGGCCGGCCGTGATTGTGGGCGTCCCTTCGTCGACCTCGGCGGCCGCGGAGATGGCGCGCATTCGGCGGACGGACTCGTCGCCGGCACCTATGTGCACGGCATCTTCGCATCGGATGGTTTTCGTCGCGCTTGGCTCGCGGCACTCGGCGGCAGGCATTCCGTCTTTGAATACGAAGCCGGCGTTGAAGCCACGCTCGATGCGCTGGCCGAGCACCTGGAGAAGCATGTCGACGTCGAGCGGCTTTTAGCTATTGCAGGTATCGGCGAGGCAAGAACGATAGCCCGCGTCCGAACGCTCGGTGATGTCGCGTAGGGTCGGCACGGCCTTCGGCCTTTGCCCACCATACGAACTTGCCAATCAAATGATGGCAACGAGCACCGCCAGCAGGAAGACGAGCAACGCGAACCAGATGCAGGCGCCGACATAGACGCGAAGCGCGCGCAGGATATCGACGGGTCGCGGCGGGCGTCCGCCGGCATTGAGGAACGGGTCGTTGGCCAGCCTGCCGCCATAATTCCGCGGACCGAGCAACGCGATGCCGAGCGCCCCGGCGGTCGCGGCTTCCGGCCAGCCGCCATTCGGCGAACGGTGCTTGCCGGCATCGGCGAACATGACGCGCAAGGCCGTGGCGATGGAGCCGCCGGCGAAGGGCGCTGCGAGCGCCATCAGCAGGCCGGAGAGGCGCGCCGCAGGCCAGTTGACGACATCGTCGAGCCGCGCCGCGGCCCAGCCGAAGTCTCGATAGCGTTCCGAGCGATGGCCGATCATCGAATCCGCCGTGTTGATCGCCTTGTAGACGCAAAGGCCGGGCAGGCCGAGGAGGCCGAACCAGAGGGCCGGCGCGATCAGCCCATCGGAGAAATTCTCGGCAGCGGATTCGATCGCGGCGCGGCTGACGCCGGCTTCGTCGAGCGCCGCCGGGTCGCGGCCGACGATCTTGGCGATTTCCTTGCGTGCCGCCGCAAGCCCGCCGGTCCTGAAGGCGACCGCCACCGCCGCGACGTGATCGTAGAGACTGCGCCCCGCCAGCAGGACCGAAGCGACGAGGGCCGTCCCGATCCATCCGAAGGGGATGCGGGAGAAGATCACCTCGACGAGCAGCCCGGTTCCGGCCGCTGCCGCCACGACCACGAGCAGCGCGAAGGCGCCGAATTCCTTCTTCCAGACCGGGGGGAAGTCGGGTCGGTTCCACTTCCGCTCGAGGAGGGTGATCACACGGCCGATCAGGACGACGGGATGCGGCACCCGGCGCCAGAGCATGTCGGGGTCGCCGATCGCCGCGTCGAAGGCGAGCGCCAGCAGGAGCAGGAAGAGATGGCCTTCGAGCGTCAACGCGCGGTCACGCGGGCGAACTCGGCGGTGAGGCGGTCGAAGGCAGCCGGCAGCGACGGCCCGGCGCAGACGGTGAGCATCTCCGGCAGCACGACGCGTTTCTCGGGCGGGTAGAAGGCCGCCAGCGCCGGATGTGCGAGGAGGGCACTGCCCTGGTCCTGCGACTGCGTCGTGGCCGAGGCGACGACGAGGAAGTCGGGCCGGTCTGCGATCAGCCTCTCGAGCGGCACGAACCCGCCGGTCTTGCCGGCGAGCCGGCCGCCGGCATTGTCGAAGCCGACCTTGGACAACAATTCGCCGGTCAGCGTCTCGGCGCCGGTGACATAGCCGCGGCGCTGATAGACCGCGGCGCTCGGTTTGTCGGCAAGGGCAGCGCCGGTGGCTTCCGCGCGTTGCATCGCGGCGTCGATTTCCGCAATCAGCGCTTCGCCGCGCTCCGGATGGCCGACCAGTTCGGCGACCTGCCGGATCTGGCCGATCGACTGCGCGACGCTGCGCGCCGCATCGAGCAGCACGACCCGGAAACCGAGGCGGCCCAGCATCTCGCGCGTCGCGAGCTTGGTGAAGCGGCCGGCCAGCACCAGGTCGGGCCCGATATCGACGACGGTCTCGGCCTCGCCGGCGTCATGCCGGAAAGCCTCTGCCTCCTTTGCCATGAAGGAAAGCGTCGGATCGACCGCGTAGGGCGACAGAGCCGCGATCTGGGCGGGGTCGGCGAGGGCGAGGAGCAATTCGTCGGCGCAGAGGTTGATCGACACGATTCGCGACGGCGTCTCGGCCGCGGCCGGCATCGCCATGCAAAGCGCCGCCAAGGCGGGCAACGCCCCCTTCACCCGGCCGGCAATCCACAGCAATCCCATTCTCATGCCATCTTCTTCCGTGCCGGCATTGCGAGTCTCCAGAGGCTCGTTTACTCCTTGATCGTCCGGCCGAAAAGCCGGGGCCCGGGACACATCCGTGACGGGCGCCGAAACCAGATCGATCCAAACCGGAGATCTGCCCGATGATGCCTTTCCGCCGGCGCTCCAGCGCCGTCTTCATGTTTTTCGCCGCGCTTGCCGCGGGCTGTGCGGCTGCCGGAGCGCAGACGGTCGAGATTCCGGAGATCGTCGTCACACCGCTCTTCACGCCGACCACGATCGACAAGATCGGCAGTTCGGTGTCGGTGGTCGGCCGCAAGGAGATCGAGCGGATGTCGCCGGCCTCGGCGGCGCAGCTCTTTCGCAGCATCCCGGGCGTGACCGTCGTCGAATCCGGCGGTCCCGGCGGCTCGACCGACATCCGCCTGCGCGGTGCCGAAACCGGCCAGACGCTGGTCCTGATCGATGGCGTCCGCGTCAACGACTTCTCGACGACGCGCGACGATTTCGATTTCGCGCTGCTGTCGCCGAACGACATCGAGCGCATCGAGATTCTGCGCGGGCCCCAGAGCGCGCTCTACGGCTCGGATGCGATGGGCGGCGTCATCAATATCATCACGCGCAAGGCCGGCAGCGGCAAGACGGCCTCGGCGAAGGTCCAGGGCGGCGCCTACGGCACTCACTCGGAAGAGCTTTCGGCCGGCATGAGCGCCGGCGATTTCCGGATGCGTTTCAGCGGCTCTTACTTCTCGACCGAAGGCTTCTCGCGGCGCGGCGATCGTGAGGCGAACGAGGCCGACGGCTCGGAGAAATGGGCCGGCAACGTCAGCGCGTCCTATGCGCCGGCCGATGGCCCGCGGGTCGATGTCGGCGTCAACGCCTTCAACCAATCCGCCGACTATGACGGGACGTCCTCATCGACCGGGCCGGGCGCCCTCAACACGGTCGACCGCAGCCTCGTTTCCGGCTTCGCCAAGCTGACCATGCCGAAGCTCGGCGACCGCTACGACCAGTCCTTCACTGGCTTCTTCACGGATTCCTCGCGCGACAATCACGAGCCGGCGAGCACGATCCCTCTGTCGGAATTCGACGCGACCTCCGGCGGCGCCGAATATCGCGGCACGCTCGACCTCGACAGGGCGGGCAGCTTCACCGCCGGGCTTCGCGCCGAGCATGAGGTGGCCAGCAATTTTGCCCAAACCACGGGCGATTTCCCGGGCTATGAAAGCGAGCGGACCTTCTATGCGCTCTATGCCCTCCATCAGTTTTCGCCGCGCGACGACGTCCATCTTACCTTCGGCGGCCGCTATGATGGCGAGATCGACGGCGATGGCTTCCTCACCGGCCGCGCCACCGCCGCCTGGCAGATCCCGTCGAGCGAGACGATTCTGCGCGCCAGCGTCGGCACCGGCGCGAAGCGGCCGACCGCCTACCAGATCGGCAACAACCTCTTCGCCGCCTCGGAGTTTCCCGGCGAGACGGTCGACACGAACCTCGCGCCCGAAAAGAGCATCGGCGTCGATGCCGGCATCGAGCAGCTTCTCTTCGACGGCTCGCTGAATGTTTCCGCGACCGCCTTCTATAACCGCTTCACCGACCTCCTCAGCTTCACGCCCTTCAATTGCGATACCTGTTCCTTCTCGGATGGCGCCTATGAGAATATCGACAGCGCCGAGACGGCCGGCGTCGAGCTCTCGGTCGAATCCGACATCCTGCCCGGCCTCCTCAAGGTCGGCGCCAGCTACACCTATCTCTACAGCCGCAATCTCGATACCGGCCGGCCGCTGCCGCGCCGGCCCGAGCACAGCGCCAGCTTCGATGTTACCGTTTACGAGACCGGCCTGTTCGAGATGACGCTCTCCGGCGTGATCGTCGGCGAGCGCTTCAATCGTGCCAGCGATGCCGAGCCGATGCCCTCCTATGCCCGCCTCGATTTCTCCGGCAAGCTGCACATCGCCGAGGGGACGGAGCTTTTCGGCCGCATAGAAAACCTGACCAACATCGACTATCAGGACCCGGTCGGCTTCAACGCGCCCGGCCTTTCGGCCTATGTCGGCCTGAGCTGGACGCATTAGAGCAGCGAGTCTTCGCTCGGATCGCGCCGGGGCCGCCTCGTCCTTCGAGGGCCGGATTTTCTTTACGTCCCTGTCCGGCCCTTGGCCGTCCACGGTCTCTTGTGGCCGGCCACCTCAGGATGAGGCAGAACTGGCGCCGCGTCTGGGTGACCAGAAAACAGTACCATCCCTCAATCCTCATCCTGAGGCGCGAGGGCCAAGAGATATCGAGGAATGGGAAGAAGGAAATCCCGAGCCTCGAAGGACGAGGATTGAGCCGAGGTGCTTTCCCGCCAAAGCGCAACGCCTGTGCAAAGGTCTCAATGAGGGAGGGCGTGACAAGGAGCCGAAGGCGCGGGAGCGCGATCCTGCTCGCCTGCCTTCTGGTGCTGGTCGCCGGCCTGTTCCTCGCCTCGCTCGCCGTCGGTCCCGTGCTCCTGTCGCCGGAGGAAGTGCTGAAGGCGCTGGCCGGCGAGGGGACCGAGACCGCCAGGATCATCGTCGCCGAGATCCGCCTGCCGCGGGCGCTGCTGGCGCTGATGATCGGGGCGACGCTCGGCCTTTCCGGCGCCGCGCTCCAGGGATTGCTTCGCAACCCGCTTGCCGCACCGTCGCTTTTCGGCGCGCCGGCCGCCGCCGCCTTCGGCGCGGTGACGGTCATCTCGCTGGGTGTCGTCGACGCGCTCTCCTTCGCGCTGCCCTTCGCGGCGATCGCCGGCGCGCTGGCCTCGGTGGCGCTCCTAATCCTGGTTGCCGGGCCGCGCGCCAGCCTGCTCATCCTCATTCTCGCCGGCCTTGCCATATCGAGCCTTGCCGGCGCCGGCACGGCGCTGGCCCTCAACCTCGCGCCCAATCCCTTCGCCGCCCTGGAGATCGCCTTCTGGCTCCTCGGCTCGCTCGAAGACCGCAGCATGCGCCATGTCCTCATCGCGCTACCCTTCATGGTCGCCGGCGCGGCGTTCCTGATCTGGGACCGGCGCGCCTTCCGGGCCCTGACGCTCGGCGAGGAGGCGGCGGCAAGCCTCGGCTTCAACCTGACCGGCGTCCGGCTTCGCGTCGTCATCGGCGTCGCCCTCGGCGTCGGCGCCTCGGTGGCGGTGGCGGGCACGATCGGCTTCATCGGCCTTGTCGCGCCGCATCTCATGCGGCCCTTCGTCCGCTACGATCCCGGCCGGCTGCTCGTTCCGGCCGCCCTGTCGGGCGCGGCGCTGCTGCTTGCCGCCGATATCGCCGTCCGGCTCATACCGTCCTCGGGCGAGATCAAGGTCGGGGTGCTGACCGCGCTGATCGGCGCACCCTTCTTCATCGCCCTCATCATGCGCCGCCGCCACGATTTGTCGGGAGCCGCATCATGAACCCTCCGGAGAAAATCCTGACGGTTTCCGGGCTGGGCGTGCGCTTCGGCAAGCGCGCCATCCTTGCCGGCATCGACCTTGCCGTCAGCGCCGGCGAGGTCGTCGCGATCGTCGGCCCCAACGGCGCCGGCAAGACGACGCTGCTGCGCGCCATCGCCGGGCTGCTCCCTGCCAAAGGCAACATCGAGATCGCCGGTTCGCCGGTTGGGAAACTGTCTCTCGCCGAGCGCGCCCGACGCGTCGCCTACCTGCCGCAGGGCCATGTCTTCCACTGGCCGCTGACGGCTGCCGAGATCGTCGCGCTCGGCCGCCTGCCGCGCGGTGCCGGCGCCGACCTGTCCGAGGCGGATCGTCTGGCGGTGAGCATGGCGATGGCCGCCACCGGCGTCACCGAATTCGCCGAGCGCTCGGTCACGACGCTGTCGGGCGGCGAAAGGGCGAGGGTGGCGCTCTCCCGCGTCCTTGCCACGGAAGCAAAGCTCATCCTCGCCGACGAGCCGACGGCGTCGCTCGATCCGCGCTACCAGCTCATCGTCCTCGATATTCTCAGGCGCCACGCCAAAGACGGCGGCGCGGTGATCGCGGTGCTGCACGATCTCGGCCTCGCGGCGCGCTATGCCGACCGCATCGTGGTCCTCGATTCCGGCAGCGTCGCCGCCGCCGGCGCGCCGCGCGACGTGCTGACGAAAGCCCTTCTCGCCAAGACCTTCGGCGTCAATGCGCAGATCGTGACGCTCGTCGATGCGCCGGTGGTCATCCCCTGGTCCGTGACCTGAGCGGGATGCGCCCCGATGAAGAAAGCCCGGAACGTAGCCGGGCTTCCAAGAGATGGCTTCACCGGCAGATATTGGGCGCCGTCGGCCGCTCGCAGGCGGAAGCGTTTTGCCGGTCGCTCAGACTGTCGCTGCCCGCAATCGCGACGCTTGGGGCAAGGGTGAGCGCGATAGAAGCGGCAAGGATGATTTTCTTCAACATGGGACAACCTCCGTTTAGGGACATTGCCAGAGGTAGGTCGCGCGGGGCATCGAGCCATAAGGGTCTACCCTCGGATGCCGGACGCTCAACCCGCGTGATCACAAAGGTTTTTAAACGAATCCGGGCACGGGCCGGCGTAGACGATATCGCCGCGCTTGAGCGAGGCGAAGGCTGGCGTTGCCTGGCTAGGAGTTTGAAAGCCAGTCGATCAGGTCTGCGGCGTTTCGGTCCGGCGGGAAGACCGGATAGAAAACATGCGTCACGACTCCGTCATCGATGACGAGGGTAAAGCGCTTCAGGAGTGTCATCCCGGACGTCTCAAAGATCGGCAGGTTCATCGCCGCTGTGAGCGCCAGCCCTTCATCCGACAGGATCGCAAACGGCAAGTGCAGCCGTTCGGCGGCTTCCCGCTGGTACGCCGCGTCCTGTGTCGAAAGGCCGAACAGGTGGTCGACACCTTTTGCCCGCAGCTCGGCGAAGTGGTCGCGGAAGGAACAGGATTGCGGGGTGCAGCCGCGCGCCCCGGGAATCATATCCCAGCCATCGGGATTCTCGGCGCCGGGAGTGCCGGTGCGTGGGTAGGCGTAGACGACGACCCGGCCGCGCAGCGCCGACAAATCGACGGTCTCGCCCTTGGTGCTCGCAAGCCCTACCGATGCCATCCGCGCGCCCGTGAGGTGGCGGGCCGCGCCATCGTCGATCGGGGCTGGAATCGTGGACCAGTCGGGGGCGTCCAGATTGCTCTTCATCTCGCAAGTCCTCCTCGACCGGCAGCGGCTCTCAACCGGGTCCCTTCGCCTTTACCGATGTTTGCGCCGCGTTGGCAAAGAAAATGCCCCCAAGGAATGGACACGCCTTGCCGGGGCGCATCGCCAAGTGTATCTCCGGCGGTGTTCACCAGTTTGCCGCCAAGGGCCTCTGGCCCAAAGGGCACAGGGCCGCCTGGGTGTCTCGTCCGGGCATCCAGGCGTTCCCAATGAGTCCGGCCGGCCTGCGCTTAAGGCCTGTGATCGCGCATTCGCCGTCGGCGCGATGCTCGCCTTCCCGCGATGGATAGAACTTCCAGCCTCTATGTGAACTTCGCCACAGAACTCCGTGATGGAGCCCGCCAAGGTGTTGCGCGTGAAATGAGCATCGAGGAGGTCCCACATGGTTCTGCGAGCAGCTCTGGTCGCGTTGTGTTTGTCGGCGCCGCTTCTTTCCCTGACCGGCGTTGCGGTTGCCCTCGACAACAATGACCCACGATCCGTGCAGAGCGAATGCGCCGGCACCTGGAACCGCTGCTGGGACGGCTGCAAAGGCAAGGCAAGCAGTTGCTACAAGGGCTGCAACGACAGATACGACATTTGCCTCAAAATAGAGATGGACCCGGCCCCTAAGAACGCCCCGGACACCGGCGGTGCTCCGCCACCGAAGGGTCCTCGCGGCGTTTTCGAAGGACAGACGCTTCCGGGTAAGGCCGTGAAACCATAGAGCAGGAATTGCCTGTCGGCGCGGCCGGTCTGCTGGGAGAGCAGGGGACCAAAACCACGCGACCGGGAGCAGGCGGTGCCCTCGGCAGGGCGGCCGGCTGTCTGCCAGCGGCATTCTTCCCATCCTGCGGAAGAGCAGTCGCGGCCTCACCAAGCGGCAGGTATCCGTATCCGATCACGACGGATATTCGCCGGCCCGCCGCCCGCTCTTACCTTCCGATCTGCCCGCCGCTTAGCAGCGCCCTCACATACGCGAAGAGCGAATCCCCGCGACGGGATTGACTGAGGCTTAAGGGAATATTTGCACTGCCACACCGATAACGAAGGTGGCATGGCCCTGCCGACGCGCTTCCCGCCGATCATAACGGCACCCAAATGCGGCGGCGCCAGGTCTCGGAGCCCGCATGCGCTCATCGTCGGAACAGTATTTTGAGAGGCTGGACCATGTCCGCGGCGTCGCCGCCTTCCTGGTCTTCTCCTGGCATTTCATCCATGCGGGCGGAGTATCGCCTGACTATGTACCGTCTTTCGTGCCTTTCTCGCTTCTCGAGGAGGGGCATGTCGGCGTGGGCCTTTTCATGGTCCTCAGCGGCTATCTCTTCGCCAAGATCATCGGCGACCGACGCATCTCCTACAGCTCCTTTTACTGGAACCGCTTTCTGCGCCTCGCGCCACTGCTGACCGTCGTCCTTTCCCTTACCTTCCTCATGCAGTGGCTCGGCGGCACCCGCCTTGCGGACATAGGGAGCACGGCGGTTCGCGGCTTTATTCTGCCCGAATGGCCGAACGGCGCCTGGTCGGTCGCCGTCGAGATGCATTTCTACTTGATCATGCCGCTGTTGATCCTGTGCGCGGTGAAGCGGCCTTTCGTGCTGATCACATTGACGATCGTGCCGATCACGCTCCGGACGCTGTTCTATCTCGACGAAGCGGACATCCGGAATATTGCCAGCTACACGATCATCGGAAGGGCAGATCAGTTCATCTTCGGCATGGCGGCCGCTGTCCTCTTCCGCGACAGCCGTCCGCGCCACAGCTCCTTCTGGCTGGCGGCTCTCGTGGGCATGCTTCTGCTCTACGGTTTCAATCTCATGGGCGGCTATTACGGCACCATGGGCTCGCCCATCTGGATCATCGAGCCGACGGTCGAGGGCGCCGCTTTCGCCCTTGTCATCGCCCTCTACGATCGCAGCCGAATCGTTCTGCCGCGGCGGATGAGCAGAGCGCTGGCCGCCACCGGCCTCGCTTCATTCTCGATCTATCTCTGGCATCTTCTGTTTGCGCGCCAACTCGCCACGCTGATCGATGCGCATCTCATCGATATGTCGAATTTTCTTTCGGCGGCGCTGATTTCGTCACTCGCCTTCGTAGCCTTCGTACCAATCGGTCTCGTCAGCTACCGGACGATCGAACTTCCCTTTCTGCAATATCGCCGCCGCTACATCAGGGAGGACTTGTCCGCGCCTCACCTGCGGACCGCGGTTGCCAAAGCTGCCTGAGGGCCGAGCTCCCAAGTTTTCAACATTCCGGCCGGCGGCGGCCGGCTACCGACGACGACAGCGATTCCGGATGCCTGTATTCTGCTGGGCGCTCATCACCGAACCGCTCACGAGTCACGGAAAAATCGTGCGATGCGGCAAGCGGAGTGGAGGCCTCGCCCGGAATCGAACCGGGGTGCAAGGATTTGCAGTCCTCTGCGTAACCACTCCGCCACGAGGCCTTAGCCGGCTGGTATAATTGTTCCGGGTGGTCGCGCAAGCGATTTCGCCCGGTCTTGTTAGTTTCACCCGGGGCCGCTAATCAGGTTTTAACGACGGCCAAGAGAACGGTTCCCATGGAAGATTTCGCCAGCGCCCGCATCAAGATGGTCGACTCGCAGATCAGGACCGTGGACGTCACCGACTACGATATCCTGGCGGCGATGGGCGATATCCCGCGCGAGCGCTTCGTGCCGGCGCGGATGAAGCAGCTTGCCTATATCGACGAGGACATCCTCATCAAGGAAGCCGGCGCCGGCGTTCCGGCCCGCTATTTGATGGAACCCGGTCCGCTGGCCCGCCTGCTGCAACTGGCCGAGGTCGGCCCGGCCGATATCGTCCTCGATATCGGCTGCGGCACCGGCTACGCGACGGCAGTCCTCGGGCGGCTGGCCAATTCGGTCCTCGCCGTCGAGTGCGATCCCGACCTTGCCGCGGCCGCAAGCCAGACCCTCGTCGACCTCGGCATCGCCAATGCGGCGGTCGTCACCGGGCCGCTCGAGGCGGGCTATCCCTCGGAGGGGCCGTTCGACGTGATTTTCGTCGGGGGCGCTATGGAAGTGGTTCCCGAGACGCTTTTGCCGCAGCTCAAGGAAGGCGGGCGCCTCGTTGGCGTGGTCGGTTATGGCCAATCCGCCGTGGCGACGCTCTTCACGCGCAGTGGCGGCGAAGTCGGCCGCCGCATCGGCTTCAACGCCCATGTTCGTCCGCTGCCCGGCTTCGAGCGTCCCAAGACATTCGTTTTCTGAGATAATCTCAATTGTGACGGTTGAACGGCTGGTGTTGTTTCGCAGTCGCAGCGGAGCGAATTCTGTTGCCCGATCGATTATCCGGGTTTGATCTGCGGATCGCCCGGCCTACATTGTGCGTTCCATGGGGTTTGCATTGCGGTCGCGTTCGGCGGCCCGGGGAAGCGGCGAGGGTGGGATTATTGCGTCAGCGTCGTCGAGTAGGGGCGATGGCCGGGCTTGCGGCCGCGCTCATTTTTGCGTCACCGGTGTCGGCCGCGACGCTGGTCGATGCCATGTCGTGGGCTTACACGAATAATCCGCAGCTCAACGCGGCGCGCGCCGCGCTGCGTGCGACGGACGAAGACGTGCCGCGCGCCAGATCCGGCTACCGGCCGTCGGTCTTCGCCAATGCCGATGCCGGCATCGATTATTCCGATTCGAGCAGCAGCGGCTCCAGTACCAGCTATCCGCGCGGCATCGGCGTCACGATCGAGCAACCGCTCTTCCTCGGCTTCCGCACCAAGAATTCGGTGAAGGCCGCCGAGACCGCCGTGCTTGCCGGCCGGGAATCGCTCCGCAGCACCGAGCAGGACGTTCTCCTCGATGCCGTCGCCGCCTTCATGGATGTGGCCCAGGCACAGGCGATCGTCAGCCTGCGCTCGCAGAACCTCGATTTCCTCCGCGAGCAGGTCCGCGCCTCCAATGACCGCCTGAATGTCGGCGAGGGCACCCGGACCGACGTTGCCCAGACCAATGCCCGCCTCAGCCTCGGCGTATCGGACTACAGCGCCGCCGTGGCGACGTTGGCCGCCGCCAACGCGACCTACCAGATGGTCGTCGGGCGGGCCCCCGACACGATCGGTGCGGTGAAATCGGTCGACGGGCTGATCCCGCGCACCCTCGATGCGGCGCTCAGCCTCGGCCACATCAACCATCCGGCCATCATCGCCGCGAACTACAATATCGACATCGCCTCCTTCAACGTGAAGGTCATCGAAGGCGAGTTCCTGCCGCGCGTCACGCTGGAAGGCGACGTCTCGCACCGTGACGGCAGCCAGCAGGGCGCCACCGATTCGGCCTCGATCGTCGGCCGGTTCAGCGTTCCGATCTACCAGGCCGGCGAGCCCGACGCGCGCGCCCGGCAGGCCAAGGAGACGCTGAGCCAGCGCCGCATCGAGCATGATCTGGCGCGCGACCAGGTCCGCCAGGCGGTTGTCGCCACCTGGAGCTCGCTCGAGGCGGCAAAGGCCCAGATCTCGGCCGCCGACGACCAGGTCTCGGCGCAGCAGCTGGTGCTCTCGGGCGTCACCGAGGAGCGCAATGTCGGCCAGCGGACGACCCTCGACGTTCTCGATTCGCAGCAGGACCTGATCGAAGCCCGGGTCTCGCAGGTGACGGCACGCCGCAATCGCGTCGTCGCCGCCTACAGCGTGCTGGCCGCGGTCGGCAATCTCGGCGCCGCCAAGCTCCGCCTTGCCGTCCAGCTCTACAATCCGAAAGAGCATCACCGGCAGGTCCGCGACAAATGGGGCGGCCTGCGCACGCCCGACGGCCGCTGAGGCAAATAACCCGGGGAGATCGCTGCCCCGGGTTTTTCACGCCTCTACGATTCAATTAGTGTCCGCTCTGTGAGAAGATTCAGTTCGGCGTGCGATTTGATTCGCGCGTGCGGACGGCGGAGACATGCATGGCCAAGCCGAACCAAGTACCGGAATCCTCGATGGAGGAGATCCTCGCCTCGATCCGCAAGATCATCTCAGAGGACGAGGCCAAGCCGGCGCTGAGGCCGACGCTGGCGCCGCAGACTGCTCCGGCGCCGCGGCCGGCGAACAACGTCGCCCGCCTTTTCGGCGACGAGCCCGCGGAACTGTCCATCGGGCAAGAGGAAGAGCCGGTCGCAAGCGAGGCTTCCCGGCCCGACGAGACGCTGTCCGACGACGCGGCGGACGCGGATTCGGTCGATTCGACCCTGTCCTTTCCGCGCTGCCGGGAAGAGCCGGGGGATTCGGAGCCGGCGCCCGAGCGGACCCTGACGATGACCATCGAGCCGGCCGCCGCCGTCGAGGCCGCCTTGTCGGTGCCGGACTGGAAGCCGGCCGAGCCGCGGGCGCCCCTTAACCAGCCCTCGCTGCTGTCGCCGCGGGCCGATGCGGCCGTCACCTCGGCCTTCAATCATCTGGCTGGCACGATCCTGGCCACCAATTCGCGGACGATCGAGCAGATGGCCGAGGACATGATGAGGCCGATGCTCAAGGATTGGCTGGACGACAACCTGCCGCCGCTGGTCGAGCGCCTCGTCCGCGAGGAGATCGAGCGGGTCTCGCGCCGCCGCTAGTCACTCCCGGCCAACCGCTTCAAAGCGCCGGCTTTGCCGGCGCTTTGCGTTGTGCCAAAGGTACAAAACTGTTGCTAGTTCACAGAATTGTTGACAGTGAACAGCCTTCTTTTGTCCGGGACCGGAAATGCTCGATAAATCCTACGAAGCGGCGGCCGTCGAGCCGCGCATCTATGACGCCTGGGAGAAGGCCGGCGCCTTCAAGGCCGGGGCCGGTGCCAAGACCGGCGCCGAGACCTATACGATCGTCATTCCGCCGCCCAACGTCACCGGCTCGCTGCATATCGGGCACGCGCTGAACAACACGCTCCAGGACATCCTCGTCCGCTTCAACCGGATGAAGGGCAAGGACGTGCTCTGGCAGCCGGGCATGGACCATGCCGGCATTGCCACGCAGATGGTCGTCGAGCGCCAGATGATGGAGCGCCAGGAGCCCGACCGCCACGTCATCGGCCGCGAGAAATTCGTCGAGAAGGTCTGGTCGTGGAAAGCCGAATCCGGCGGCCTGATCATCAACCAGCTCAAGCGCCTCGGCTTCTCCTGCGACTGGAGCCGCGAGCGCTTCACCATGGACGAGGGCCTGTCGCGGGCCGTCGTCAAGGTCTTCGTCGAACTCTATCGCAAGGGCCTCATCTACAAGGACAAGCGCCTTGTGAACTGGGACCCGAAGCTGCGCACCGCGATCTCCGACGTGGAGGTCCTGCAGGTCGAGACCAAGGGCCATCTCTGGCATTTCAAATATCCGATCGAGGGCGAGCCCGGGCGGTTAATCACCGTCGCCACGACGCGGCCGGAGACCATGCTCGGCGATACCGGCGTCGCGGTGAACCCGAATGACGAGCGCTACAAGGACCTGGTCGGCAAGCATGTCATCCTGCCGCTGGTCGGCCGCCGGATCCGCATCGTTGCCGACGACTATGCCGATCCCGAGACCGGCTCCGGCGCGGTCAAGATCACCCCGGCGCACGACTTCAACGACTTCGAGGTCGGCCGCCGCCACGATCTGCCGATGATCAACATCCTCGACACCGAGGCGAAGATTGTCCTCCGTCCCAACCCCGATTTCGTCAAGGGCGTGCCCTACAGCGTCGAGATCGAGGATACGATCAACGCCCTGAACGGCCTCGACCGCTTCGCGGCGCGCAAGCTCGTCGTCGACATGCTGGTCGAGCGCGGCCTCGTCGAGAAGATCGAGGAGCATGTCCACGCCGTGCCGCATGGCGACCGCGGCGGCGTGGCGATCGAGCCCTTCCTGACCGAGCAATGGTATGTCGACGCCAAGACCCTGGCGCGGCCAGCGATCGCCTCGGTCCGCGAAGGGCGGACCGTCTTCGTCCCGCAGAGCTGGGAGAAGACCTATTTCGAGTGGATGGAGAACATCCAGCCCTGGTGCGTTTCGCGCCAGCTCTGGTGGGGGCACCAGATCCCGGCCTGGTACGGGCCGGACGAGAAGGTCTTCGTTGCCTCCAGCGAGGAGGAGGCCCGCGCCGAAGCCCGCACGCATTATGGCCGCGACGTCGCACTGAGCCGCGACGAGGACGTCCTCGACACCTGGTTCTCGTCGGCGCTGTGGCCCTTCTCGACGCTCGGCTGGCCGGACAAGACCCCGGAGCTGGCGCTCTATTATCCGACCAACGCGCTGGTCACCGGCTTCGACATCATCTTCTACTGGGTTGCCCGGATGATGATGATGAGCCTGCATTTCATGGGCAAGGAGCCCTTCCGCGACGTCTACATGCACGCCCTCGTCCGCGATGAGAAGGGCGCCAAGATGTCGAAGTCTAAGGGCAACGTCATCGACCCGCTCGAACTCGTCGACGAATACGGCGCCGACGCGCTGCGCTTCACGCTCGCCGCGATGGCGGCGCAGGGCCGCGACATCAAGCTCTCGACGAACCGCGTCGAGGGCTACCGCAATTTCGCGACCAAGCTCTGGAACGCCGCCCGCTTCGCCGAGCATTACGAATGCCAGGCGGTCGAAGGCTTCGATCCGGCGACCGCGACGGAGACGCTGAACCGCTGGATCGCCACCGAGGCAAGCCGCGCGACGCGCGAAGTGACCGAGGCGATCGAGGCCTACAGGTTCAACGAGGCGGCCGCCGCCGCCTACCGCTTCGTCTGGAACCTGACCTGCGACTGGTATCTGGAACTGACCAAGCCGGTTCTGGCCGGCGAGGACGGGGCGGCCAAGGACGAAACGCGGGCGACCGTCGCCTGGCTGATGGGCCGCATCGTCGCGCTGCTCCACCCCTTCATGCCCTTCATCACCGAAGAGCTCTGGCCGCGTTTCGGCGGCAGGAAGCTTTTGGCGCTGTCCGCCTGGCCGCAGCCGGGATTCGAGGACGAGGCCGCCGCCGCCGAGATCAACTGGCTGGTCGGTGCCATTTCCGAGATCCGTTCCGTCCGCTCGGAAATGAACGTGCCCGCCTCCGCGATGGTGCCGCTCTCGGTGTCCGGCGCCTCCGAACTCACCCGGGCGCGGCTTGCCACCCATGATGTGGTGCTGCGTCGCCTCGCCCGGATCGAGTCGGTCGGCATCGGTGCTGAGAGCCTCAAGGGCGCCGTGCAGCTGCACGTCGGCGAGGCGACCTTCTCGCTGCCGCTCGGCAGCGTCATCGACCTCACCGCCGAGCGCGCCCGGCTCACCAAGGAGCTCGATCGGGTCGCGAAGGAGATCGCCAAGATCGATGCCAAGCTCACCAACGCCCAGTTCCTCGCCAAGGCGCCGGCCGAGGTCGTCGACGAGCAGATGGAACGCCGCGCCGAGGCGGTAGCGCTGCGCGAGAAGATGGACGCCGGCCTACGCCGTCTGGCGGCGTCGTAGCTGTCGCATTACACGACGATCCCGCAAGGCCGCCCGCGATCGACCGCGGCCTTGCGGCGTTCACCGAGGGCAGATCTTATACGGCAATCTTGCCGCCGCCCTGCTTGGTGATCACGACCACCGAAGGGCGAACCGGCATGTCGTCCTTGAAGTCCGGCCAGCGCGTCGAGAGATCCTCGTAGTAGGACGGGCGGCCGAAGGGCTCCCAGTCGTCGCCGCCATCGCCGGGATGCTGCACGGCCACGAACGCCGTCTGGTCGTCCGGCGTGAAGAGGGGACCGCACATCTCGGCTCCGACCGGCACGCGGAAGAACAGCTTGGACGTCGCGCGAGCATCGCCCTCGGTGTCCACGGCCCACAGGCCGTCGGTGCGCCCGGTGGCCTTTGGGCCTTGGCCATCGGTCGCCACCCAGAGGCGGCCGGCACTATCGACGGCGCAGTTGTCCGGCATGCCGAACCAGCCGTTCCTAGTCGTTTCGGTGGAGAAGGTTGCTCCGACTTCGGCCACGGAAGGATCGCCGCATTTCAGCAAGACTTCCCATTTGCCGGCGGTGGCCGCGAAGTCGCCGCCGTCCTCGATCATCTCGATGACGTGACCGAAGGCATTTTCGGCGCGCGGATTGGCGGCGTCGACCTGGTCGGCCTTGCGGCGCGTATTGTTGGTCAACATCAGATAGACCTTGCCGTTTACGCCGTTGGGCTGGATATCTTCCGGGCGGTCCATCTTGGTGGCGCCCAGGAGGTCGGCGGCTCGACGCGTTTCGATCAAGACGTCGGCCTGGCCGGCAAAACCGTTCTCTGCCGTCAGGGGGCCCTGGCCGTGGATGAGCGGCAGCCATTGCAGCGTGCCGTCCTCGGAAAATTTCGCCGCATAAAGCGTGCCCTCATCGAGCAGATCCATATTCGCGGCGCGGTCGGTTGGGCTGAACGTTCCCGCAGTTACGAATTTGTAGACATAGTCGAAGCGCTCGTCGTCGCCGAGATAGAAGACGACGCGGCCATCCCTGGCGACGATGGATTCGGCGCCTTCGTGCTTGAAGCGCCCAAGGGCGGTGCGCTTCTTCGGGACTGAATTCGGGTCCATCACATCGACCTCCACGATCCAGCCGAAGCGATTGGGTTCGTTCGGCTCTTTGGAGAGATCGTAGCGGTCATGGAAATTCGCCCATTCATAGCCGCCTTCCGGCACGCCGTAGCGTTCGTAATTGGCGGCTTCCTTGTGCCCCGCGGGCAGTTCACCGGAGAAGTAGCCGTGGAAGTTCTCCTCGGCCATGACATAGGTGCCCCACGGCGTAACGGTGCCGTCGCTGGTCGTGTTGGAATTCGCGTGACGTGGCTCCGGCGTGGTGAAGGTATCGGTTCAGGCGGGCAGGTCAACCGGCTGATCGACGGGCTTGGTTGCGAGGGTCTGCCAACCGTCGATTTTGCGCATGACGATCTGTCCG
>CAMCWB010000036.1 GCA_945882315.1 Bauldia litoralis
CGGACAGATCGTCATGCGCAAAATCGACGGTTGGCAGACCCTCGCAACCAAGCCCGTCGATCAGCCGGTTGACCTGGCCGCCTGAACCGATACCTTCAACACGCCGGAGCCACGTCACGCGAATTCCAACACGACCAGCGACGGCACCCTCATCCAGAAGCAGGCCGACTGCATCTCGGTGATGACCTACAACGAACTCGGCCAGGCGATCGATGCCGGCTATACGCTCGATAAGCTCACCGTCTTCAACTACAGCGAGATGGGCAACGACCTGCTCGAGGACGGCCTTTACGTGCTCGAGGACAAGCTCGCCGACGCCGCCTTCAAGGACAAGATGGTCCGCTTCGTTCGCGCCTCGATGAAGGGCTGGAACTATGCGCTCGCCAATCCCGACGAGGCCGCCCAGATTGTCGTCGACAATGGCGGCCAGGATCTCGACCTTCAGAAATACATGATGGGCGAGGTCGCCAAGCTCACGGCCGGCGCCAACGGCGTCCTCGACGAGGCCGCCTACGACCGCACCGCCAAAGCGGTCCTCGACCAGAAGATCATCTCCAAGGAGCCCACCGGCGCCTGGACGCACGACATCACCGACGCGGCGGGATTGAAGTAGCTTTACCTATCTTCCCAAATGCAAACGGGCGCCGAAGGGCGCCCGTTTTAACTCGAGACTGTAGGGCGGATTAGCGAAGCGTAATCCGCCGTCTTCATGCGGGCGGCGGGTTACGCCTCGGGCTAACCCGCCCTACGGATCAAACCCCGATCACCCCGTCATCCTCGCGGCTGATGACCAGCAGCGACGGCCGCGGCGGCTGGCCGGCCTTGAAGTCGGGCCAGTTGGTGCCGGCATCGGCGATCGAGGTCGCGTCCTCGCCATCGGCAAGGCGCAGATCGCCCGGATGCTGGATCGAGATGAACAGCGTCTTGCCGTCCGGCGTGAAGGCCGGCGAGCAGACTTCCGAGCCGACCGGCGGCAGGTAGAAGAGCCGCGGCAAAGCGCGTCCCGGACCTTCCGTGTCGGCCACATAGAGGGCGTCGTTGAAGCCGGCGTCGGGCGGCCCGTCGGTGGTCACCCAGAGGCGGCCTTCGGGATCGACCGAGAGATTGTCGGGGTCGGTGAACCAGCCATTGGCCGTCGTCTCGGGATGGCAGAGCGCGTCGCTGGCCGGATTCTTCGGGTCGCCGCAAAGGATGAAGGCGTCCCACGAGAAGATTTCGGCGGCGTGGTCCGGCTTGTCCGGCGAGCCCGGGGGCGACATTTCGAGGATGTGGCCGTCCGGGTTCGGCGAGCGGCGGTTGGCGAGGTTGACCTGCTCGCGGGCGTCGCCTTCGCCTTCCGGCAGCCGGTCCTCGTTCTCGGTCATGGCAACGTAGATCTTGCCGGTCTTCGGATGCGGGACGAAGCCTTCCGGCGCGTCCATCGGCGTCGCGCCGAGAAGATCGGCCGCCATGCGCGTCCTCAGCACGATGTCGGCCTGGCTGGTGAAACCGTTCTCCGCGGTCAGCGGACCCTGGCCCAGCACGAGCGGTAGCCAGGTCAGGACGCCGTCCGCGTCGAAGCGCGCCACCGAGAGCGTGCCCTCGTCGAGGAGGTCCTTGTTGGCGGCGCGGTCGGTCGGATTCCACGGCTTCGCGGTGACGAAGCGGTAGAGATATTCGAAGTCGTCATCGTCGCCCATATAGATGACGACGCGGCCGTCCGGGGCGATCGCCGTCTGCGCGCCTTCATGGGTGAAGCGGCCGAGCGCCGTGCGCTTGACCGGCTTGGCGTCCGGGTCGAAGGAATCGATCTCGACCACCCAGTCGAAGCGCATCCATTCATTCGGCTCTTCCTCGTAACGGAAGCGCGGGTCGATACGGCCGACCCCGTAGGCATCATTGTCTTCCTCGTCCCAGCCCTGTCGCTCGACCAGTTCCTGGTCGGGGAGGGTGGTGTAGTCGCCGGCGAAGACGTCCATGCCGCCTTCTTCGCCCGAAAGGATCGTGCCCCAGGGCGTGATGCCGCCCGAGCAGTTGGAGATCGAGCCGAGCACCAGCCGGCCGGTCGGGTCGGCTTTGGTTTTCAGGCGGTCGTCTCCGGCCGCCGGGCCGGAAAGAACGATCGGCGTCGAGAGATGGAGGCGGCGGTTGAATTTGCTGTCGAGCACCGGCTTCCAGTCGGCGCCCTCCTTCTTCACCTCGACCACCGACATGCCGGTCGACGCGGCCATGGCGGCAATCTGCGCGTCGGAAATTTTGTCCTTCCAGTCTTCGTCGGTGACGCCCGGGAACATCAGCCAGGGCTGCGCATATTCGTGGTTCACGACGAGGAGGCCGCGATCGTTGCTCGCCGAGCCCTGCGGCAGCGACAGAAAGGCGGTGAAGTCGTTATTGTAGCCGAACTGCTTCTCCTGGGCGGCGCCGTCGAGCGTCGCGATGTCGAAGGCCGGCGAATCCGTGAAGATCCCATCGCCCTATTTCAGCAGGATCTGGCGGCGATAGCCTTCCGGCCAATGATCGGTCGTATCGGTGACGCGATCGAGTTCCTTGAAGGTCAGCGACGACGGCGAGGCGGCGGCGGCGAGCGCTACGCCCGGCAGGCCGAGCGCGGCGACGGCGGAAGAGGCGAAGAGGCCCTTCAGCACGGTGCGGCGGCTGGCGCCCTCGGCGAGCAAGTTCATGTAGGTCGTCGATTGCGCCCGCCGGCGTGTCGGCCGGGCGCGTGTCTTGTGGCGGTCAGTCATGGAACCACTCCTGTTTGGAAAGGTTCGAAATATCGGTTCCATCGACGACAGGTCCGTGTCGGTTTCGCGATGGATTGATGACTGCCCGAAACGCCGCAGCCCCCGGCCCACTTGCCGAAATACAAGTCGCCGACACGAAAGGGCGCCCCGGAACGCCTCGCGGGCGAGGCGGATTTCCCGCCTATGCAATCCCGCAGGATCGGCTAGAGAGGGTACCCATGAACGTCGCCCCCGCCACCCTCACCGATCCTGCCACCGTCGAGCGCCTCGTCGAATCCGCGATCGAGGCCGGTGTCCTCATCCTCGCTGTCCGCCGCCGCGGTCTTTCGGTCGAGCGCAAGGCCGACCTATCGCCGGTCACCGAAGCCGACCGGGCCGCCGAGGCGGAGATCCTCAAATGCCTCGATGAGGTCGCCCCGGGTATCCCGGTCGTCGCGGAGGAGGCCGTCGCCGCCGGCCGGATTCCGGAGGTTGGCGACGAATTCTTCCTCGTCGATCCGCTCGACGGCACCAAGGAATTCGTCAAGGGCGGCGACGATTTCACCGTCAATATCGGCCTCATCCGCAACGGCGTGCCGGTGCTCGGCATCGTTCTCGCGCCGGCGACCGGCGACCTCTATGTCGGCATCGCCGGCGAGGGCGCCTGGAAGGCCAAGGTCGCGGCCGGCAAGATCGGCCCCCGCCACAAAGTGAGCATCCGTCCGGCGCCGGACGGCCCGATCCTCGTCGTCGCCTCGAAATCGCACCGGACGCCCGAGACCGACGACTTCATCTTCAAGTTCAATGTCGGCAATCTCGTCTCGGCCGGCTCCTCGCTGAAATTCTGCCTGGTGGCGGCCGGCGAGGCCGATCTCTACCCGCGCATGGGCACGACGATGCAATGGGATACGGCGGCCGGCGACGCCGTCGTGCGGGCTGCGGGCGGCTCCGTGGTGACGCTCGACGGCAAGCCGCTGCCCTACGGCCCGAACGGCGAAGCGGGTGCCGCCGCCTTCCGGAATCCATGGTTCGTGGTGGCCGGCGGCATCGCGCCGCTCCCTTGAGAAGGGAAGCGGCCGGGCTTCGCGCCTCCAGTCCTAGGTCGTCGTCGGCGGGCTTGACCCGCCGACCCATTCCGTGAGCTCTCGGTGTCGGAAAAATCACGAAGGTATGGAACAGCGTCCGTGGCCGCCCAAAACCGTACAAGCCTGCTCTCGGAGGGGATGAATCGGGATGGGTCGGCGGGTCAAGCCCGCCGATGACGCCGAGGGTTGGTGACGGCACCCATCCAAAACCCGCGCCGGCCCCGAAAGAAAACCATTCCAAGAAAGGCCAAGTTCGCGCCAAAATCCTCGGCGACAGGCTGTAAATCCGGGCGGCCGATGCTTGAGACTGGAGCCGGCTACTATAGGGTCCGCGGCGAGAACACTCTTGAGGAGAACACCAATGAGCGTCGCGTCCCTGCCGCATCTCGCCCGCCTCGAGGCCGAGGCGATCTTCATCATGCGCGAGGTGGTGGCGACCTTCGAGCGGCCGGTCATGATGTATTCGATCGGCAAGGACTCGTCGGTCATGCTGCATCTAGCGCTGAAGGCCTTCTATCCGGCGCCGCCGCCCTTCCCCTTCCTCCATGTCGACACGACCTGGAAGTTCAAGGAGATGATCCGCTTCCGCGACGAGACCGCGAAGAAGTTCGGCCTCGACCTCAGGGTCCACACCAATGAGGATGGCCGGGCCCGCGGCGTGAACCCCTTCGACCAGGGATCGTCGCTCTACACCCAGATCATGAAGACCGATGCGCTGAAGCAGGCGTTGACCGCCGGCCGCTATGACGCGGCCTTCGGCGGCGCCCGCCGCGACGAGGAGAAGAGCCGCGCCAAGGAACGCGTCTTCTCCTTCCGCTCGGCGACGCATGGCTGGGATCCGAAAAACCAGCGGCCCGAGCTGTGGTCGCTCTTCAACACGCGCGTCAAGCCGGGTGAATCGATCCGCGTCTTCCCGATCTCCAACTGGACCGAGCTCGATATCTGGCAATACATCGCCGCCGAAAAGATCGACATCGTGCCGCTCTATTTCGCCGACGACCGCAAGGTCGTGAGCCGCAGCGGCCAGTGGATCATGGTCGATGACGAGCGCATGCGCCTGTTGCCTGACGAGAAGCCCGAGACGCGCCGCGTTCGCTTCCGCACGCTCGGCTGCTACCCGCTGACCGCGGCGGTCGAGTCCGATGCCACGACGCTGCCGGAGATCGTCGCCGAGATGTTCTCCGCCACCACCTCGGAGAGGCAGGGACGGCTGATCGACCACGACGAGAGCGGCTCGATGGAATTGAAGAAGCGCGAGGGGTATTTCTGATGGCCCGCGCCGAGACCCTGGCTTTGGCCGAGGCCGCCCTCCGGCCCGAGCCGGAAACCAAGGGGCAGCTTCGTTTCCTCACCTGCGGCAGCGTCGATGACGGCAAGTCGACGCTGATCGGCCGGCTTCTCTACGACACCAAGCGGCTTTTCGACGACCAGATCGAATCGCTCAAATCCGACTCCAGCCGCTACGGCACGACCGGCGGCGAGATCGATTTCGCGCTGCTCGTCGATGGACTTGTCGCCGAGCGCGAGCAGGGCATCACCATCGACGTCGCCTATCGCTATTTCGCCACCGAGCAGCGCCGCTTCATCGTCGCCGATACGCCCGGCCACGAGCAATACACGCGCAACATGGCGACCGGCGCCTCCGACGCCGATCTCGCCGTGCTGCTCGTCGATGCGCGCCACGGCATCCTCACCCAGACCCGCCGCCACGCCTACATCGTCTCGCTCCTCGGCATCCGGCACGTCGTGCTGGCGATCAACAAGATCGACCTCGTCGGCTTCGACGAAGGCCGCTTCAACGAGATCCGCGAAGCCTTCGCCGAATTCGCCGACGCCTTCGATTTCCGCAGCCTCGTGGCGATCCCGATTGCAGCGCGCGATGGCGACAATGTCATCGCGCGGAGCGAGCGGACGCCCTGGTACAGCGGCCCGAGTCTCCTCGAACATCTCGAGACGGTCGACGTCACCGAGGACGCCGCCTCCGGCGATCTCCGTTTCCCGGTGCAATGGGTCAACCGCCCGGATGCCAACTTTCGCGGCTATGCCGGCACGCTCGCCGCCGGCACGGTGAAGCCCGGCGACGACATCGTCGTGGCGCGCAACGGCGCCGTCGCCAAGGTCGCCCGCATCGTCACGCAGGACGGCGATCTCCCCTCTGCCGAAGCCGGCGCCGCCGTCACGATCACGCTTGACCGCGAGCTCGATGCGAGCCGCGGCGACATCTTCTCCTCGCCGGATGCGCGTCCGGAAGTGACCGACCAGTTCTCCGCCCATCTCATCTGGATGTCCTCGAACGAACTGCTGCCCGGCCGGCCCTATCTGTTGAAATCCGGCACCCGCACGGTCGGCGCCGCGGTCAGCGAATTGAAGCACCGCGTCGACATCGCCTCCTTCAAGCCGCTCGCCGCCAAGACGCTGACGCTCAACGATATCGGCCTCTGCAATCTGTCCCTGTCGGAGCCGATCGCCTTCGACGTCTATGACGTGAACCGCACCACCGGCTCCTTCATCCTGATCGACCGCTTCACCAACGAGACGGTCGCGGCCGGCATGATCCGCTTCGGCCTCCGCCGCGCCAGCAACATCCACTGGCAGGCGCTCGACGTGAACAAGGGGTCGCGCGCCCGCGCCCTCGGCCAGAAGCCGGTCATCCTGTGGTTCACCGGTCTCTCCGGCGCCGGCAAGTCGACCATCGCCAATCTCGTCGAGAAGAAGCTCCATCTCCTCGGCCGCCACACCTACCTGCTCGACGGCGACAACGTCCGCCACGGCCTCAACCGCGACCTCGGCTTCACCGATGCCGATCGCGTCGAGAATATCCGCCGCGTCGCCGAGACCGCGAAGCTCTTCATCGATGCCGGCCTGGTCGTGCTGGTCTCCTTCATCTCGCCCTTCCGCTCCGAGCGCGACATGGCGCGCGAGCTGGTCGGCGAGGGCGAGTTCCTGGAGGTCTTCGTCGAGACGCCGCTGTCGGTGGTCGAGGAGCGCGATCCGAAGGGCCTTTATCGCAAGGCCCGGGCCGGCGAGATCAAGAACTTCACCGGCATCGACTCGCCCTATGAGGCGCCGCTCAACCCGGACATCAGGCTCGATACGACGACGGAAAGCCCCGAGGCGCTGGCCGACCGCATCGTCGCAAAGCTTCGCGAGGGCGGTTATCTCGGCTGGGATGCGGGCCTACCGTAGCGTGGGCGCCGACATGCGTCAGCGAATGGTCACACGTGGGCACGGCCTCCGACCTTTGCCCACCCTACGCGACTGAATGCCAGCCGGGCCTGTAGGTGGGCAAAGCTGCGAAGCAGCGTGCCCACGCGGACAGATAGGCTCCGACCCTACGACGCCAGGATGTCGATCTTGATCGAGCGGATGTCGGTGCTGGTGCCGTCGCCGGGAATGCCGGGCTCGATCAGCAGGTAGTCGCGGGTGTTGTTGTCGCCGGCCGGCACGCGCCAGATCATGCCGTAAGTGCCGTAACCGTCGGTAAGGTTGGCCGCCTGCCAATGGCTGATCGCGACGCCGCTCTGATAGGCGAAGCGGAGATTGGGGGCGCCGTTTTCCGCTGAAGCCCGGGCCAGCAACGTGATCCGCACGGTGTGCCCGGCGAAGCGTTCCGCGAGGCCGGGGCCGATGACGGCCCGCGCGCCGGCGGCGCTGGTCGCCGACGAGATTCGTGCGAATTCGCCGTCGGCGTCGCTGGCGAACTGGATCGGATTGTCCGGCGATCCCTCGAACACGGTCGGATCGCGGCCGTCGAACACGACGAGTGATTCCGTGACATCGACCGACCGCTCGGAAATCTCGCTCGCCGTCGCGCTGTCGCTGACGATGCGCGCCGCGCCGCCGGCAGCGGCGCCGTCGACCGGCAGCCTGTCATCGATCTTCGGCGGCGCTACGGTCGGCGCCACCGGTGCCCGCTCCGGCCCCATGATGAGCGGCAGGAAGACATAGGCATTGAAGGCGATCAGCAGGATCGCCAGCGCGGCAATCGTGAGCGACAGGATGCGGACCGGGCTGCGCCCGCCACTCCGTCCCGGCTTGGCGGCTTTCTTCCTGGATTTCTTCTTCGGCTGGGCGTGCTCGACCTCGGCATATTCTTCCTCGCCGTCGAACGCCTGCGCCTCGACGACCTCGGCGGACTCCCAGCGCTCGGCCCGGCGCTGGCGCGGGGCGCGCTCGACCGGTGCCGGCGCCGGCTCCTGCCACTCGTCCTCGTCCTGGCGGTATTTCGGCGCCTGATAGGCCCCGGTGCCCCGGGCAGGCGCGCCGCGCGGCGGCGGCGGCTCCTCGTAAGCCGCCTCCTCGTAATGCTCTTCCTGATAGGGCTCCGGCTCGTAGTCCTGTGTCACCCGGCGCGGCGGAGCGACGTCGTCGTCCTCTTCCGGCTCGTCCCACTGGTCGGCGGGCCGGGGCGGCGGAACATCCAGCCGCTCCGCGGTCCGCGGGTTGAACTGCTGCGGCTTGGCCCGCGGGCTGGGCGGTGGCGGCGGCGGTTGCTGCTGGCGGCGGTCCTGGCGGGCCGGCTCCGGACGCGCCTCGTAGCGGCGTGGGGCAGGTGCCGGCGGCGGCTCGTCATCGACGACGCGATAGGCCGGCGGCTGCTGCCTCGAATCACGCGTCTCGCGCGCGCCCGAACGGCCGCCGAAGGCCGGCATATAGTCGGCCTCCTCGTCATAGCCCTCATAGACCATGGGCTGGCGCTGCGGTTCCGGCGGCGGCAGCCGGCGCGGCTCGCGACGGCGCGGCGGTTGCGCCTCGAGCGCGTCGGCTTCGGCGAATGCGAGTTCGAGGTCGCTCTCGATGCGGTCGACGGCGGCGTCGAAAAGGCCGATGCGCGTGTCGATCTCGTCTTCGGCAAGCGGCGGGTCGAAGGACCACAGCTTGCGGATCATCGCCTTGCGCGCCTGGTCGTAGACTTCCTGGCGGTCGGCCGGCGAGCGCAGGTCGCGGCTGACGATCGAACTCTTCAGGACGGAATAGAAATCGGTCATCAATTCGAACTCAACGCGTGCCCGACCGCGGCGGACCGTCGCTCAGGATGAGCGGATCGGCATGCCCTATGGCATGCTTGTCCTTGCCGGCATAGTCGACTGCCTGAAGGACGTGGCGGATGATGGCCAGCCTGGCGCGCTTCTTGTCGTTCGCCCGGACGAAGGTCCAGGGCGCCGTCTTGGTATGGGTCGCGGCCAGCATCTTGTCACGCGCCACCGTGTAATCATCCCATTTGGACATCGCCGCATAATCCGTGGGCGATAGTTTCCATATCTTCAATGGGTCGTGGCGCCGCTGGTGGAACTGCTTCAACTGCATGGCCCGCCCGATATCCAGCCAGAATTTGAACACGACGATGCCGGCCTCGGCCAGCATCTTCTCGAAAGCCGGCGCCTGGCGAAGGAATTCCTTGTGCTGCGCTGGGGTGCAGAAGCCCATAACCGGCTCTACGCCGCCACGATTATACCATGAACGGTCGAAGAGCACGATCTCGCCGGCCGTCGGCAAATGGGTGGCATAGCGCTGGAAATACCATTGGCCGGCCTCGGCCTCGGTCGGCTTCGGCAGGGCGACCGTGCGGGCGCTGCGCGGGTTGAGATACTGGTGGAAGGCGAAGATCGCGCCGCCCTTGCCGGCGGCGTCGCGGCCCTCGAACAGCAGGATCATGCGCAGGCCTTTCTGGCCGGCATGGTGCTGCAGCTTGACGAGTTCCACCTGAAGGGTTTCGAGCTCTTCCTCGTAGAGCTTGTCCTTCATGGTCTCGTCGTAGGGATAGCCGCCCGACCGGAGCGCATCGCGCTCGATCCATTCGGGCAGGACCGGGTCGTCGAGGTCGAAGGAACCGTCTTTCGTCTTGAAGCGCGGGGCGTCGACGGTCGGCACCAGGACTGCCGGCAGCGGGCGGTACTTCTCCGCTTTCCCGTTCTTTTCGGCGCTGTCCGTCTTCTTCTTGTCGCGTCGGTTCGCCATCTCTTCTGTCTTTGTGAACGTTCGCGCTTGGCCGGATAAGACCCTGATCTTATACCGTGGTCGGGGCCGGACGGTCACTAAAGTCATGATTCGGTCAAATCCGGGGCGAGAAATCGGCCCCGATCCGGAGCTAGCGATGGCAGATGCCAGAAGCCCTGATTCCGGCGACGATGGGGGACCACCCGCCCGGCGGCTGGCAAGGCGCCTGGCCGAACTGCGCTGGGTCCTCTTCGGGCTGGCCCTGCTTCTTGTTCTTTTCAGCCTCTCCGGCCTGCTCGTTCCGGGCGGCGCCTTCCTGGCTTTTGCCGCCATCGCGGCCATCATCCTGTTCGCGCCGCGGGCTCCGGATTCGGCCAGGCCGGCGGCCATGGAGATCCAGAAGCCGGTCTGGCCGGAAACCGGCGTCAAGCTTTTCGCCGAAGCCCTGCCTGACCCCTGCTTCGTCCTCGATCGCCGCGGTGTCGTCCGCTATGTCAACCGGCGCGCCGCCGCCGCCTTTCCGATCCGGCCCGGCGAGCCCTTCGCCGTCCGCCTGCGCGTGCCCGAGCTCGTCGCCGCCTTCGAGCGCGTCGCCAAAGGCGGGGCCCCGGAGCGGATCGAATTCGCCGAGCGGGTGCCCACCGAGCGCTGGTTCGCCGCCTGGTTCGCCGGCCTCGATGCGCGCGGCGGCGAGGACTTTGTCATCCTTCTCCTCGACGACCTTTCCGAGCAGAAGCGGATCGACCGCGTCCGGGTCGATTTCGTCGCCAATGCCAGCCACGAGCTGCGCACGCCGCTGGCCTCGTTGGCCGGCTTCATCGAGACCCTCCAGGGGCCGGCCCGCGACGACGCTACGGCGCGCAGCCGCTTCCTCTCCATCATGCACGACCAGGCCATGCGCATGAGCCGCCTGATCGACGACCTCCTGTCGCTGTCGCGGATCGAGCTGAAGGTCCACGTCAAGCCGTCCGACCCGATCGACCTCGTCTCCGTCATCCAGCATCTGACCGATGCGCTGGAGCCGCTCGCCCGCGAACTGGGGGTGGCGATTGAATCCGCTTTGCCGGTGGCGCCGGTGATCGTGCCGGGCGATCGCGACGAGCTCATCCAGGTCTTCGAGAACCTGATCGAGAACGCCATCAAATACGGCCAGTCGGGCAAGCGCGTCGTCGTCACCATCGAGGCGACCGAAACCGACGCCCCGGCCGTCTCCGTCCGCGATTTCGGCCCCGGCATCTCCGAGGAGCATCTGCCCCGGCTGACGGAGCGTTTCTACCGGGTCGATGTCGAGGCCAGCCGCCAGCATCGCGGCACCGGGCTGGGGCTTGCCATCGTCAAGCATATTCTCGCCCGGCACAGCGCCCGCCTGGCCGTCGAAAGCACCCCGGGCGAAGGCGCCCGTTTCACCGTGACCTTTCCCCAGGCCCGTTTCGACGCCACCCCGCCGGCAGTCGAAAAAAGTGAAGAAAATCAGCCACTAAGAGTGTCGTAAAACCGTCACGCAACCGTCATAGAAACATTACCCGGGGTCTTTAGGGTCCGCCTCGCATCAAGGGCGCCAGACGGTTGCCCTTCTACCAATGGTCTCAGACCTAAGGAGACAATCCGGTGAAAACCAAGTTTCTCACGAGCGTTGCGGCTTTCGCGATCGCTTCGGCCACGATGGCCGGTGCGGCGTATGCCCGTGACCAGATTCGCGTGGTCGGCTCTTCGACCGTTTATCCCTTCACCACCGCGGTTGCCGAGCAGTTCGGCAAGGCCGGTACCTTCAAGACGCCCGTCGTCGAGTCGACCGGCACGGGCGGCGGCTTCAAGCTCTTCTGCGGCGGCGTCGGCGCCGATCACCCCGATGTGTCGAATGCCTCGCGCGCCATCACCAAGACCGAGTTCGAGAATTGCACCAAGGCCGGCGTTGACGGCATCATCGAACTGAAGATCGGCTTCGATGGCCTCGTCATGTCCAACTCGAAGTCGGGTCCCGATTTCAAGCTGACGCGTCAGCAGGTTTTCCTCGCTCTCGCCAAGCAGGTTCCCGGTGCCGACGGCCAGCTCGTCGACAACCCCTACAAGAACTGGAGCGACGTCGATCCGTCACTGCCGAACGAGAAGATCGAAGTCCTCGGCCCGCCGCCGACCTCCGGCACGCGCGACTCTTTCCTCGAGCTCTACATGGATCAGGGCGCTCGCAAGATCGAGACGCTCGCGGCGCTCCGCAAGTCGGACGTCAAGGCCTATGACGTGGTCTGGAAGTCGATCCGTGAAGACGGCGCCTATATCGACGCCGGCGAGAACGACAACCTGATCGTTCAGAAGCTTGAGGCCAATCCGCAGGCTGTCGGCATTTTCGGCTTCTCCTTCCTCGAAGAGAATGCTTCTTCGATCAAGGGCGCCGAGATCGAAGGCGTCATCCCGACCTTCGAGACCGTGGCCGATGGGTCTTTCGATGGCGCCCGTCCGCTCTTCGTCTACTTCAAGAAGCAACATATCGACGTGATTCCGGGCATGAAGGAATTCATCGCGGAATACGTTTCGGACGCAGCGATTGGCGAAGACGGCTACCTTTCGGCCAAGGGCCTCGTGCCGCTTCCCGCCGAAGAGCTTGAGAAGGTTAAGGGCGCCGTTAACGCGCTCGAGACCATCTCCGGTCCGACGTCGTAATCAGACACGCTGGGAGCGGCGGCCGTTACGGGCCGCCGCTCTTCTCCTTTCCTTTGGGGCGGCGCCGCATCGCGGCATGGTTTCTGACCAACATGGTTCCGGTCTATTTCGTCGCCATCGTCGTGCTCGCTGGCCTGGCTTTTGCCGCGGGACGCAAGCGTGGCTTTACCTTCATGCCCGTCGGCGGCGGCCCGCGGGCCCATTCGCTGCCCACCTATCACGGGCTCTACACCGCGACGGCTGCCATCGTTCCGATGTTTCTGCTCCTCGTCGCCTGGGGCATCGTGGCTCCGCGCTTCGTCGATCACATGGCGCTGTCCAGCCTTCCGTCCAGCCTGGCGCCGATCGATGATTTGACGCGCGACGCGCGCCTTCGCGACATCGTCGGCATCGCCAATGGTCAGGTAAGCGCCGATCTCGCCCTGCTGTCGGCCGGTAACGTCTATGCCGGCTGGCGAGAGGCCGCCGGGTGGATCCTGCTGATTGCCGGTGCCGCGCTCGGAGCGCTCGGCGCCTTCTGGGCGCTGCGCAACCTGGCGCCGCGCTTTCGCGCCCGCAATCGCTTCGAGACCATAGTCAAGGTCGTATTGATCGCCTGCTCGGCGGTCGCCATCCTGACGACGGTCGGCATCGTCTTCTCGGTGCTCTTTGAGACGCTCCGCTTCTTCGCCCGCTATCCGGTGCAGGACTTCCTCTTCGGCCTGCAATGGTCGCCGCAGACCGCGATCCGCGAGGACCAGGTCGGTTCCTCGGGCGCCTTCGGTGCGGTGCCACTTTTCGCCGGCACGACGCTGATCATGCTGATCGCCATGCTGATCGCCGGTCCGATCGGCCTGTTTGCCGCCATCTACATGGCCGAGTATGCGTCGCGGCGGGTGCGCGCCATGGCGAAGCCGGTCCTTGAGGTGCTTGCCGGTATCCCGACGGTCGTCTTCGGCTTCTTCGCGGCGCTGACGGTGGCGCCGATGATCCGCCAGTATGGCGAGATGCTCGGCCTCGAGGTCGCCTCCGAGAGTGCGCTCGCCGCTGGTATCGTCATGGGCGTGATGATCATTCCTTTCGTCTCCTCGCTCTCCGACGACATCATCAACGCCGTGCCGCAATCGCTGCGCGACGGCTCCTACGGCATCGGCGCCACCAAGGCGGAGACCATCAAGCGGGTCGTGCTGCCGGCAGCGCTCCCGGGCATCGTCTCGGCCTTCATGCTGGCCGTCAGCCGCGCCGTCGGCGAGACCATGATCGTCGTCATGGCCGCCGGCCTCTCCGGCAACCTCACCTTCAACCCGCTCGAAGCGGTGACGACGGTGACGGTTCAGATCAAGACGCTGCTCGTCGGCGACCAGGAGTTCGACAGCGCCAAGACGCTCTCGGCCTTCGCGCTCGGCTTCGTCCTCTTCTTCTTCACGCTGATGCTCAACATCATAGCGCTCCGCGTGGTCCGTAAGTATCGGGAACAGTATGACTGACCTCGCCGTGCCCGCGCAGGCCCAAGCCATCGATATCTCGAGCGACGCCGCCCGGAAGCGCACCCGCAAGCGCTATCGCGCCGAAGCCCGCTTCAAGGGCTACGGCATCGCGGCGATCCTCTTTGCCCTGCTGTTTCTGCTCTTCCTGGTCACCGACATCCTGATCAAGGCGGTGCCGGCCTTCACCCTCTACAATCTGACGCTCGACGTGACGCCGGCGCAGGAGGACATCGACCCGCAAGGCACGCGCGATCCCACCGTCATCGCGCGCGGCGACTACGTGGCCTCGATCCGCGCCTCGCTCTACACGCTCTTTCCTGGTGTGCAGGAGGATCGTCGCTCCCGGCAGAAGCTGAACGGCCTCGTCAGTTCCAGCGGCGACGCCGACCTGCGCCGGATGGTCGTCGCCGATCCGTCGCTGATCGGCCGGAGTGTCAGCGCCCCGGTCCTCCTCTCGGACGACGCCGATCTTTTCTACAAGGGCGTCGTCACCGACACCGTTACGGTCGATGCGAAGGGTATCGGCTCGCCATCGGCGACGGCCGGCGACGTGACGGTCTTGTCCTCCGCCAATGATTTCTCCGAGCCTCTGGTCATCATCAAGCAGGCGCTGTTTCAGCAGTCCGCCCGGCTTCGCGACGAAGTCCGGCGCTTCGAGGATCTGAAGGCGAGCTATGCCGCGCAGATGATGGCCGCCGAAGGCGAACTCGCCGCGGCGCGTGTCTCCAATCCCGGCGACGTGCCGCGTCTCGAAGGCGTCGTCGCCAAGGCCGGCGCCGATCGCGACAGCATCGACAATCAGATCGCGACGCTCGGCGGCCAGGCCGCGGCGCTCGAAGCCCGCTTCAGGTCGAACGATGCGGAGACGCTCGATGGCCGCGTGCCCTCGATGCTCGTCGAGATCAATGGCGGCGTCATCAAGGTCAGCCAGGTCGCCAACGACCGGATTGCCGGCACGACGCTGATCCCGCTCGAGTCGGCCGACGCAGCGACAGCGGGCGACTGGAAGGTTGTCGCGCTGGAGACGCCCGAAGCGAACCGCAAGCTCTCCGATCTCGAGATCGCCTGGCTGATGCGCTTCGAGGACGAAGGCAAGGTTTCCTCCTCCTTCAACTGGCTCTTCTTCTCGACCGGCGACAGCCGCGAGGCGGAACTCGCCGGCATTCTCGGCGCCCTGGTCGGCTCGGCCTATACGATGCTGGTCACGCTGGTCATCTGCCTGCCGATCGGCATCGGCGCCGCGGTCTATCTCGAGGAGTTCGCGCCGAAGAACCGCTGGACCGACGTTATCGAGGTCAACATCAACAACCTCGCCGCGGTGCCGTCGATCATCTTCGGCCTGCTCGGCCTTGCCATCTTCCTGAATTTCTTCGGCCTGCCGCGATCGACGCCGATCGTCGGCGGCCTGGTGCTGGCGCTCCTCGTCCTGCCGACCATAATCATCGCCTCGCGCGCCGCGATGAAGGCGGTGCCGCCGTCGATCCGCGAGGCGGCGCTCGGCGTCGGCGCCTCGCACCAGCAGGCCGTCTTCCATCACGTGCTGCCGCTGGCGATGCCCGGCATCATGACCGGCACGATCATCGGCATGGCGCATGCGCTGGGCGAGACCGCGCCGCTGCTCCTCATCGGCATGATCGCCTTCATCGTCGACGTGCCCGGCGGCGTCACCGACGCGGCGACCGTGCTGCCGGTGCAGATCTTCCTGTGGTCGGATCTTCCGGAAGTCGGCTTCCAGGCGAAGACCTCGGCCGCGATCATCGTCCTCCTTATGTTCCTGCTGGTCATGAATGGCTGTGCCATCATGCTTCGCAAGCGCTTCGAGCGGCGCTGGTAGAAAGTTTCGGAGAAGACCAATGAACGACGCGTCTGTTTCAGCTTCTACCGCCGCTGCCGTTGCCGCGACCGGGAAGCCTGCCCCCAGCACCAACCAGGCCAAGGTCCATGCGGCCGACGTCAACGTCTATTACGGCGAGAAGCAAGCCCTGAAGTCGGTCTCGATCGACATCCCGGAGCGCGCCGTGACCTCTTTCATCGGCCCGTCGGGTTGCGGCAAGTCGACATTCCTGCGCTGCATCAACCGCATGAACGACACCATCGAGACCTGCCGCGTCACCGGCACGATCACTATCGACAAGGCCGACATCTACGATTCCGGCCTCGACGTCGTCGAGCTCCGGGCTCGCGTCGGCATGGTCTTCCAGAAGCCCAACCCGTTTCCGAAATCGATCTTCGAGAATGTCGCCTACGGCCCCAGGATCCACGGCCTGGCGCGCTCCAAGACCGACCTCGAGGAGATCGTCCAGACCAGCCTGAAGAAGGCGAGCCTCTGGGAAGAGGTCAAGGACCGCCTCGCCGAATCCGGCACCGGCCTGTCGGGCGGGCAGCAGCAGCGCCTCTGCATCGCCCGCGCCATCGCCGTGTCGCCGGAAGTCATCCTGATGGACGAGCCCTGCTCGGCGCTCGACCCGATCGCCACGGCGAAGATCGAGGAACTGATCGACGAGCTTCGCGAGAATTACACGATCATCATCGTCACCCATTCGATGCAGCAGGCGGCGCGCGTCTCGCAGCGCACGGCCTTCTTCCATCTGGGTGTCCTGGTGGAGACCGGTGAGACCGACCAGATCTTCACCAATCCGATAGATCGGCGCACGCAGGACTATATCACCGGCCGCTTCGGCTGACCGGACAGGGGATTTTTGAAATGGCGGAACATATCGTCACCTCCTTTGACGACGACCTCAAGGATCTCGCGCGGCGCATCGCGGAGGTCGGCGGGCTCGCCGAACGGGCCGTCGATCAGGCGGTGCGGGCGCTGACGGCGGTCGATCTCGCCGTGGCCCGCAAGGTCATCGAAAGCGACGACCACATCGACGCGCTCCAGCGCGAGATCGAGGAACGCGCCATCCTGGTCATCGCCCGGCGCCAGCCGATGGCGCAGGATCTGCGCGAGGTCATGGCGGCGATCCACATCGCCAACGACCTCGAGCGCGTCGGCGACCTTGCCAAGAACACCGCCAAGCGGGTCATCGCGATCGACGGCCAGTTCCAGCCGAAGCAGTTCGTGCATGGCGTCGAGCATCTCGCCGACCTGGCGCTGGAGCAGTTGAAGAACGTCCTCGACGCCTATGCCAGCCACGATCTCGAGCAGGCCCTCTCGGTCTGGAAGCACGACAACGAGATCGACGTTCTCTACACCTCGCTCTTCCGCGAGCTCCTGACCTACATGATGGAAGATCCGCGCAACATCAGCTTTTGCACGCATCTTCTCTTCTGCGCCAAGAATATCGAGAGAATCGGCGACCATGCGACTAACATCGCCGAGATCGTCAACTATGTGATCACCGGAGTTCAACTGACCGACGAGCGTCCCAAGAAGGATACGTCGAGCCTGACCTCCATTGAGTACAAGGAAGCCTGAGCTGAGCGCGGGAACTAGCCTATGATCCCGAAGGTCATGATCGTAGAGGACGAAGAGCCTCTATCGCTGATGCTTCGCTACAACCTCGAAGCAGAGGGCTACACCGTCGACGCCGTCATGCGCGGCGACGACGCCGAGGTGCGGTTGCGCGAAAGCGTGCCCGACCTTCTCCTGCTCGACTGGATGCTGCCGGGGATTTCCGGCATCGAGCTCTGCCGGCGCCTGCGCTCGCGCGAGGCAACCCGCTCGCTGCCGATCATCATGCTGACGGCACGCGGCGAGGAATCGGAGCGCATCCGCGGCCTCGCCACCGGCGCCGACGATTATGTCGTCAAGCCCTTCTCTGTGCCGGAGCTGATGGCCCGCGTCAGGGCGATCCTGCGCCGTTCCAAGCCCGAGCTGATCGCTACCATCTTGCGCGCCGGCGACATCGAACTCGACCGTGAGACGCACCGCATCCGGCGCAACGGCCGCGAACTGCATCTCGGCCCGACCGAGTTTCGGCTGCTCGAATACCTCATGCAGAGCCCCGGCCGCGTCTTCTCGCGCGCCCAGCTCCTCGACGGCGTCTGGGGCAGGGACGTCTTCGTCGACGAGCGCACCGTCGACGTCCATGTCGGCCGCCTTCGCAAGGCGCTCGGTCGCGGCCGCGACCCGATCCGCACCGTCCGCGGCTCCGGCTATTCCTTCGACGAGAGCTTTCTGGTCCCGGCCTGAGCCTGCATCGGACCTAACCCCAAACTCCGCTCATTCCCGCGAAAGCGGGAATCCAGGGCAGCAAGCAAGGCTGCAGTTTGGGAACGCATCGCCAAAACAAAAAGGCATCATCCAATCCCGAGATCGGATGATGCCCTTTGATGCTGTCCGGCAGGCTGCGCCTGAGCGCGACCGCTATCCGGAATAGTTGCTGCGTTCCCGCCGCCGGTCGTTGACCGGCTGGTAGGCCACCCGGCTGTGATACTCACAGTAGGGCAGGCTGTTGAAATTCTTGTGGCCGCAGAAGTAGAAGCCTTCCACGCCGGGGTCGCCGAGCGGCCATTTGCACATGGTATCGCTGAGTTCCATGAGCGACCGGTTGAGGCTGATCGGCACGACCACGTCTTCCGCCGCGATCGGCGCCGGCAGGCGCCGGGGCGCCGGTGGGGCATGCGGCTTCAGGACGGTATTGCCCTGAATGAAGGGTCGGGCCGAGGCCCGATGCTGCACCGCCGGTCGCGGCTTGCGCGGCCGCGGCGTGCTCGACGCCGGCTTGACGCGCCCCGAAAGGCTGAGGCGATGCACCTTGCCGATCACGGCATTGCGCGTCACGCCACCCAACTGGCCGGCGATCTGGCTTGCGCTCAGACCATCGGCCCACAGCTTCTTAAGCAACTCGACGCGTTCGTCGGTCCAAGACATCCGCATCTTTCCCGTTTAGGGCGACGGGACTCGCAATCCACCATCGTGCGCTGTCCGTACTCGTGGACGACGCCAAACGCCTGACAATGGAAGTACTGAGGTCCGCCGCGCGATATGTCGTATCTGACAAGCGGGAAGGTACAATATGCGTGGACTCCCTGACAAGAGTCACAGGGACTCGCGGGAATAAATCGGATCGTTTTCCCCAAGTGGTGCGTAAATCACAGGCAGGGTGTGTCCGCGCTGCAACGGCGGCCGGCAATGCGGGGTCGCCGGCGCCCATACTCCCTTCTTCCAGAAGATTTGACAGGAATCCGCCTCGCAATGGTATAAGGGCGGCCGACGCAAGTGCTGCCCATGGCGGCGCTTTTTTTTGATTTCTCGGACAGTCGAAAAGGCCAAGGCGGCGACATGGACCGCTCACCTCTCTATGACACCTTCGCCAGGGCGCCGCTCGCTTTCGCGCGCGGCGAGGGTTGTTGGCTCGAGACCACGGATGGCGACCGCTACCTCGATTTCTCGAGCGGCGTCGCGGTCAATTCGCTCGGTCACGCCCATCCTAAGCTGGTCGAGGTCCTGTCCGACCAGGCCGGCAAGCTCTGGCATGTGTCGAACCTCTTCCGCATCCCCGAGCAGGAGAAGCTCGGCCAGCTCCTTTGCGACGCGAGCTTTGCCGACAAGGTCTTCTTCGGCAATTCGGGCGCCGAAGCCGTCGAATGCGCCATCAAGACGGCGCGCCGCTATCATTTTGTCAGCGGCCATCCCGAGCGCCGCCGCATCATCACCTTTGCCGGCGCCTTCCATGGCCGGACGCTGGCGGCGCTTGCCGCGACCGGCAACGCCAAATATCTCGAAGGCTTCGGCCCGACGCCGGACGGTTTCGACCAGATCCCGGTCGTTGACGACCTCAAGGCGGTCGAAGCCGCCATCGGTCCGGAAACGGCGGCGATCCTGATCGAGCCGATCCAGGGCGAGGGCGGCGTGCGCCTGATCGGCGGCCCGTTCCTCCGCGAGCTTCGCGCTCTCGCCGACCGGCACGGCCTCCTCCTGATCTTCGATGAGGTCCAGACCGGCATCGGCCGCACCGGAAAGTTCTTCGCCCATGAATGGTCGGGCGTCACGCCCGATATCATGGCCGTCGCCAAGGGCATCGGCAGCGGCTTCCCGCTCGGCGCCTGCCTTGCCACGGCCGAGGCCGCCAAGGGCATGACCGCGGGGACGCATGGTTCGACCTTCGGCGGCAACCCGCTCGCCTGCGCGGTCGGCGCTGCCGTCGTCGAAACCGTCGGCGCGCCCGAATTCCTCGATCATGTCCGCCGCATGGGCCTCTATTTCAAGCAGCGCCTCGCCGGTATCGTCGACGCCCATCCCGGGGTCGTCTCGGAGGTTCGTGGCGAGGGCCTGCTGGTCGGCGTGCGCTGCGTCCTGCCGGTCGGCGATGTCATCGCCGCCATGCGCGGCGAAAAGCTTCTCGGCGTCGCGGCCGGCGACAATGTCGTCCGGCTGATCCCGCCGCTCATCGTCACCGAAACCGAAATCGACGAAGCGATCGCCCGCTTCGACAAGGCGCTCGCCGCCCTCACGCCGGTCAGGGCCGGTTAGGAGTGAAGCCGTGGTCCGGCATTTTCTTGATCTCGCCGCCATCGACGGCGCCGACCTTCGTCATATCCTGGACGAGTCCGTCCGGCTGAAATCGATCCGCCGCACGCCGGCCGACGAGAAGCCGCTCGCCGGCCGCGTCCTGGCGATGATCTTCGATAAGCCCTCGACCCGCACCCGCGTCTCCTTCGACGTCGCGATCCGCGAGCTCGGCGGCGAACCGCTGATGCTCACCGGCAAGGAGATGCAGCTCGGCCGCGGCGAGACCATCGCCGATACGGCTCGCGTGCTTTCCCGCTATGTCGACGGGATCATGATCCGCGCCCTCGACCAGGACATGGTCGAGGAGCTCGCCGCCAATGCGACCATCCCGGTCATCAACGGCCTCACGAAAAAGACGCATCCCTGCCAGATCATGGCGGATGTGATGACCTTCGAGGAACATCGCGGCCCGATCGCCGGAAAGAAAGTCGCCTGGATGGGCGACAGCAACAACGTGCTCGCCTCCTGGGCGCATGCCGCCGGCCGTTTTGGCTTCAGCCTGGCGATCGCGACGCCGCCCGAGCTTGCTCCACCGAAAGAACTGCTCGGCTGGGCGAAGGCCAACCAGGCCGACGTGACCGCCACCAACGATCCCGATGCCGCGGCGGCGGATGCCGATTGCATCGTCACCGATACCTGGGTGTCGATGGGCGACGAGGAGGCCGAGCGCCGCCACAATCTCCTGAAGCCCTACCAGGTCACGTCGCGGCTGATGGCGAAGGCCCGGCCGGAGGCGATCTTCATGCATTGCCTGCCGGCGCATCGCGACGAGGAGGTCACCGCCGAGGTCATCGACGGGCCGCAATCGGTGGTCTTCGACGAGGCCGAGAACCGGCTGCATGCGCAGAAGGGCATTCTCCTCTGGTGCATGGGGAAAAGCGCCTCGTGACCGGCGCTTCCGGACTGGCCCCGCCGGCACCGCATGCCGGTGACGATGTCGTCCGCCCCTTCGAGGTGGCGGCGCTCGATCTCCGCGGCCGCGCCATCCAGATGGGCGGCGAGCTCGATGCGATCCTCGCCCGCCACGACTATCCGCCGTCGGTGTCGAAGCTGCTCGCCGAGGCGATCGTCCTTGCGGTGCTGCTCGGCTCCTCGCTGAAATTCGAGGGCAAGTTCATCCTCCAGACCGAGACCGACGGCCCGGTCGACATGCTGGTCGTCGACTTCCGCACGCCCGACGCGGTCCGCGCCTATGCCCGCTTCGACCGCGCGCGGGTGGAGGCCGTTCCGGGCGCCGACCAGCGCCAGCTCTTCGGCAACGGCACGCTCGCCATGACCGTCGACCAGGGCGCCCATACCAGCCGCTACCAGGGCATCGTCACGCTCGACGCCGATACGCTCGAAAGCGCCGCGCACACCTATTTCCGCCAGTCCGAGCAGATCCCGACCCGCATCCGCCTCGCCGTCGGCGAGATCCATGTCCGCGGCGCCGATGGAATCATGCGGCATGGCTGGCGGGCGGGCGGCATCCTCGTCCAGTTTCTGCCCGAGGCATCGGATCGCATGCGCGTCCCCGACCTGCCGGGCGGCGACACGCCGGAGGGCAGCGAGGCCGACGGCGCCAAGGAGGACGATGCCTGGGTCGAGGCCCAGTCGCTGATCGAGACGGTCGGCGACGACGAACTCACCGATCCGGCGGTGCCGGTCGACACGCTCCTCTTCCGCCTTTTCCACGAGCGCGGCGTCCGCGTCTTCGCGCCGCTGCCGGTCCACGACCGCTGCTCCTGCTCGCGCGACCGCATCAAGTCGGTCCTGAGCCGCTTCAGCGCCGAGGAAATTTCGGCCAGCGTCGAGGACGGCAAGATCGCCGTCAAATGCGAATTCTGCGGCACCAACTATGCTTTCGAGCCAGCCGAGATCGCCGCCGCGGCCGCTGAAGACGAGCTGCCAAGCGATTCAAAAGACTCGTAAATCCCGCCGCACTTGAATCGCTGCGCGAAGTCCCGGTCTCATCCTGAATCGGAAGATGAAGGAGCAGCCCAGACCGGGCCGGTTCCTCCCCTGCGAAGCGGGGGAGGGGGACACTCAAATCGGGTGTATCCGATTTGAGCATTATTGAATGCCCAACTCGGCTACAGCCGAGTTGGGTGCGAAGCGTGGTGGAGGGGGCGACCTAAAATTCTCCGCTCGAGCTGATGGTCGGGCGCCCAGCCCCTAATTCACCGTCCGCCGTTCGCCCGGCAGGTCCAGCGAAAAGGCCGGCACCTGGATGGAGAAGAGCTCGCCCTTCTCGTTCTGCATCTGGTAGCTGCCGACCATGATCCCGGACGGCGTCGAAAGCGGACAGCCGCTGGTATAGGCGAATTTCTCGCCGGGCTTCAGCACCGGCTGCTTGCCGACGACGCCGGCGCCGCGCACCTCTTCGGTTCGCCCATTGGCGTCGGTGATCCGCCAGTGCCGCGAGCGCAGCCGCACGACCTCCTCGCCCTTGTTGGTGATCTCGATCGAATAGGCCCAGAAATATCGATTGTCGCCGGGCGAGGATTCCGCCTCGACGAAGCTCGGCTCGACGGTGACCAGGATCGACCGGGTCGTCGCTTTGTACATGAATTCCAGCCTCCGCCCGCCGCCGCCCGGCGCGCCGCCTGAATTATGCGGTCGAGGCCGTTCGCGTCAATCGCCTGCGACGCTTGCCCCGGACAACCGCTACCGCTCCTGTGCGCCGTGGAAAATCGCCAAAATGGTGATCTCTTCGCGGGAACCGATCATCTCGTAGACGATGATGTAGGGCGTTCGACGAGCTCGCGGGTTCCCTCATCGCGACCCGGGCGGCCTATCTCCGTCATGCCGGGGATAAGAAGAAATTCGATCTTTGCGCGAATACGACGAATCATTTGGACGGCCGCAACAGGGCTGTCTCTTTCGATCCAATCCTGAATTTCTTCCAGGTCGCGGACCGCTTCGTCGCGGATGACGATCTTCATACGCCGCGACGGCGGAGACGGCTATCCAACTCTGAAAGGGAGATGGTCTTGGGGTTCTTTGCGGCGCGACGTCTGCGAAGCTCGGCGAGTTGCTCGTCTGTCAGACCATATGAGCTGGTCATCTGTGCTTCCATCTCAAGCAACATTCTGGCGGCGTCTTCCTGACGCTCCTCGGGCCAGTTTTGCACGCGCTCAATGGCTTCCTTGAGTGCTTTCGTCGTCATAAGCCAACTATATCACAAGAGTCCGTGGGGTGGGCAAAGCCGCAGGCCGTGCCCACGCGTATCTGCGTGAACCTGCGTAGCCACGCTGCCTTGCAGTTTTGCCCACCCTGCGGCGTGCCCGTAGGGCGGGTTAGCCGGAGGCGTAACCCGCCGCTGCCTGCCGTCTCTAACCCAGCGCCGCCAAGCCCCGGTCGAGATCGTCGGCGAGATCCTCGACATCCTCGAGTCCGACCGAAAGCCGCAGCAGCCCCTGCGTGATGCCGAGCTCGCGCCGGGCCTCTTCCGAAAGCCGCTGATGCGTCGTCGTCGAGGGGTGGGTGACGAGGCTCTTGGCGTCGCCGAGATTGTTCGAGATCTTGATGATCTCGAAGCCGTTGGCCATCTTGAAGGCCCCCGCCCGGTTGCCCTTCACCTCGAAGGCGATCAGGTTCGACCCGGCCGACATCTGCTTCTTGACGATGTCGGCCTGCGGATGGTCGGCGCGGCCAGGATAGACCAGCCGCTTGATCTTCTTGTGGCCGGCGAGATAGTCGGCAAGCTTTGCCGCCGACGCCGTCTGCCGCTCGACGCGCACGGCCAGCGTCTCCAGCCCCTTCAGCAGCACCCATGCATTGAACGGGCTGAGCGACGGGCCGGTCTGGCGGAGATAATTGTGGAGATGGTCGGTGACGAATTTTTCGTCCGAGAGGATGACGCCGCCGAGGCAGCGGCCCTGGCCGTCGATATGCTTGGTCGCCGAATAGACGACGACGTCGGCGCCGAGCTGCAGCGGCTTCTGCTGGAGCGGCGTCGCGAAGACATTGTCGACGATCAGCCGGGCGCCGGCCTTGTGGGCGATCTCGGCGACGGCGGCGATGTCGACCACCTCCAGCGTCGGGTTCGTCGGGCTCTCCAGGAAAAGGATCTTGGTGTTCTTGGTCATGGCGTTCCGCCACTGGTCGAGGTCGGTGCCGTCGACCAGCGTCGAGGTGATGCCGTAGCGCGGCACCAGATCCTCGACGATATAGCGGCAGGAGCCGAACAGCGCCTTCGCCGCCACGACATGGTCGCCGGTCTTCAGCGAGCACAGGATCGCCGCCGTCACCGCCGCCATGCCGGTCGCCGCCGAGCGCACCGCGCCGGCCCCTTCGAGAAGCCGCATCCGCTCCTCGAACATGGCGACCGTCGGGTTGGAGAAGCGCGAATAGATGTAGCCCGGCTCTTCGCCGGAGAAGCGCGCCGCCGCCGCCTCGGCGCTGGCATAGACGAAGCCCTGGGTCATGAAGAGCGCTTCCGACGTCTCGCCGAATTGCGAGCGGAGCGTGCCGCCATGCACCAGTTCGGTTGCCGGCCTGAGCCGCTTCGGGGAGGATTTCTTCGCTTTCTTGGCCACGAGCCCGTCTCCTTCGCACAAAAAAACCCGGCCGAACGTGCCGGGCCGGGTTTCAATCCGCTCCGGCCTGTTTAGCGACTTCTTTAACGTGGCTGCAAGCCGGCCGGCTCAAATGACCACGAACGGTTTCCGTCATAAAAGCCTTCGAACTTGGCGTCAATCGTTGCCGGAACGACATCGGCAGCCAGGGCATAGCATGTGCGAGCCCGCTGACTTTCCGTACCTGCCGGGACGACATCATATCCTGCGACCAGTTGCCGGAGACGCGGCAAATGTCCAATCTGACATCGGTCGCCGCTTATCCAAGCATGCCGGGGGGCATCCGATGAGCCGCGTGAGCCAACCGGAGGATGGACATGCCCGGCATCTACGACACCGGACTCGAGCGCAACCCGGCGAATTACGTCGCCCTCTCGCCGGTGAGCTTCATCGAGCGCAGCGGAGAGATTTTCGGCGATCTCACGGCCGTGATCCACGGATCGCGTCGGTACAGCTGGGCGGCAACCCGCGAGCGCTCGGCACGGCTCGCGGCGGCGCTTCGTGCAATCGGCGTCGGGCGCGGCAGCACCGTTACCATGATGCTCTCGAACACGCCGGAGATGCTCGAGGCGCACTATGCGATTCCGGCCGTGGGGGCAGTCATCAATGCGCTCAACACCCGCCTCGATGCGCCCCTCCTCGCCTGGCAGATGAACCATTGCGAGACGGATGTCGTGTTCACCGATCGCGAGTTCTCAGCGACGATGGCGAAGGCGCTCAAAATCTTGGAACACGAGCACGGCCGGACACCGTTGGTCATCGATGTCGTCGACTCCGAATATTCAGGGCCCGGCGAGCGGATTGGTAGTCAAGAATATGAGGCTTTCATCGAGGCTCACGAGCCGCTTGAGCGGCTCGAAGGCCCTGCCGACGAGTGGGACGCTATCGCGGTCAGCTACACCTCAGGCACGACCGGCGATCCGAAGGGGGTCGTCACCCATCATCGCGGCGCCTACCTCAACGCCGTCTGCAACGCCGTGACGTGGACCATGCCTAACTTCCCGGTCTATCTGTGGACCCTGCCGATGTTCCACTGTAACGGCTGGTGCTTCCCGTGGACGCTGGCGATGCTCGGCGGCACGCACATATGTCTCCGGCGGGTCGAAGCCGGTGCCATTCTGGCGGCGATCCAGGCCAACAGGGTCGACCACTACTGTGGCGCGCCTATCGTCCACAGCCTTCTCGTCAATGCGCCAGACGAACTCCGCCGGGGCATCGACTGGCGCGTCCGCGGCATGGTCGCAGGCGCGGCCCCGCCCGCGGCGATGATCGAAGGAATGGCGCGGATCGGCTTCGATCTAACCCATACCTATGGTCTCACCGAGGTCTATGGCCCGGCCGCGGTCTGCGTCAAGCGGCCGGTCTGGGAGGATCAGCCGCTGGCACGGCAGGCGCAGCTCAACAATCGCCAGGGTGTGCGCTACGCCTTGCAGGAGAGCATGACTGTCCTCGACCCCGAGACCCTCGCCGAGGTTCCCGCCGATGGCGAAACCATGGGCGAGATCATGTTCCGCGGCAACGTCACCATGAAGGGCTACCTCAAGAATCCAAAGGCGACGGAAGCCGCCTTCGCCGACGGCTGGTTCCATACGGGCGACCTCGCCGTCCTCGACCGCGATCGCTACGTCAAGATCAAGGACCGCAGCAAGGACGTCATCATCTCTGGGGGCGAGAACATCTCCTCGATCGAGGTGGAGGATGCGATCTATCGCCATCCGGCGGTGTTCGCCTGTGGCGTCGTCGCCAAACCTGATCCGAAATGGGGGGAGACAGCACTGGCATTCGTCGAGCTTCGCCCGGGGATGAGCGCCAGCGCCGAGGAATTGATCGCTCACTGTCGCGAGCATCTCGCCCACTACAAGGTTCCGCGCGACGTGCGCTTCGAAGCGATCCCCAAAACGTCGACCGGTAAAATCCAGAAATACCTGCTCCGGGAACTCGCCAAATCGACAAGCGCGATTGCGTAGAAGGAGCGTCTGGGTGATGGCCGAAACCGAACAAACTGTCGTCCTGCGCAAATCCGATGGCCGCGGCGTCGTGCGGCTGACGCTTAACCGGCCGCAGGCTTTCAATGCACTCTCGGAAGCCATGCTCGCGGCGCTCAAGGCCGCGCTCGATGAGGTCGCGCTTGACGAGGCGGCGCGCATCGTGGTTTTGGCCGGCGCGGGAAAGGCCTTTTGTGCCGGCCACGACCTCAAGGAGATGCGGGCGAAACCGTCGTTCGCCTATTATGAAGACCTGTTCGCCCGTTGCACCGACATGATGCTCTCGATCCAGAACCTGCCCGTACCGGTTATCGCCCGGGTACACGGTATGGCGACGGCGGCGGGCTGCCAGCTGATCGCCATGTGCGACCTCGCGGTTGCCTCTAATGACGCGCGCTTCGCGGTGAGCGGCATCAATGTCGGCCTCTTCTGCTCGACGCCGAGCGTCGCTTTGGTGCGCAATGTTCCCCAGAAGCAGGCGATGGAGATGCTGCTCACCGGGGATTTCATCGACGCACAAGAGGCGCTCGCCCGCGGCCTCGTCAACCGCGTCGTGGCGCCCGATCGGCTCGACGAGGAGATCGAGGTTCTGGTGGCGAAGATCCTCGGCAAGCCTCGTCTGGCCATCGCCCTCGGCAAAGAGCAGTTCTATCGGCAGATCGGGAAAGGGATCGCCGAGGCATATGAGATCGCCGGTACCGCCATGGCTCTCAATATGATGGACGGTTCGGCGCTCGAAGGCGTTCAGGCCTTCATCGACAAGCGCGCCGGTCGTTGATGGGCTATAAATCTGCCCTTCCTGCGAGTGGTAGTGGTCTGCCGCGTGCCTTCGACCTTGGCGTCAATCGCGACATGGTTTAAGCCTCCGGTCGCCGCCGCTTCTGGGCGCGGCAAAGGGGCATCATGGCGGACAAGAGCACGACCGGGATATTGCCGGGCCATCAGATTTCGGAGCTGGTCCAGAGCGGCGGGATCGTGCCGTCGGTGCCGCTCACCAGCGACCAGATCCAGCCCGCCAGTCTCGACCTCCGCCTCGGCAATATCGCCTACCGCGTCCGCGCCAGCTTCCTGCCCGGTCCGTCCTTGACCGTCGCCGACCGGCTCTCGACCCTGACGCTGCACGAATTCGACATTTCCGGCGGCGCCGTCTTCGAAACAAACTGCGTCTACATCGTCCCGCTGGTCGAGGGCCTGAAGCTGCCGCCCGATCTCTCGGCCTCGGCCAACCCGAAATCCTCGACCGGCCGGCTCGATATCTTTACCCGCGTCATCATCGACAAGGCCCGCGAATTCGACAATGTGCCGGTCGGCTATGCGGGGCCGCTCTATCTCGAGATCAGCCCGCGCACCTTCCCGATCATCGCGCGCGCCGGCTCGCGTCTCTCGCAGATCCGCTTTCGCCGCGGCGTCACGCGGCTCACCGATGCCGAGCATCTGGCGCTGCACCGCAAGGCCAACCTCGTCGACGGCATGCCCAACATCAATAACGGCATCGCCATCTCGATCGATCTCACCGGCGCGTCGAGCGGGCCGGGCGGCTTCGTCGGCTTCCGCGCCAAGCGCCACACCGGCCTCGTCGATGTCGACAAGCGGGCGCTCTGCGAGGTGCTCGATTTCTGGGAGCCGATCCCGCCGCACCGCCGCACCGAGCTGGTCCTCGATCCCGACCAGTTCTACATCCTCGTCTCGCGCGAGGCCGTGCATGTGCCGCCGGATTATGCCGCCGAGATGGTCCCCTACGATCCGCTGGTCGGCGAATTCCGCGTCCACTATGCCGGCTTCTTCGATCCCGGCTTCGGCCATTCCGAGGCTGGCGGCGACGGCAGCCGCGCCGTGCTCGAAGTGCGCAGCCACGAGATCCCCTTCATCCTCGAGCATGGCCAGATCGTCGGCCGCCTCGCCTATGAGAAAATGGTCGAGCGCCCGAAGAAGCTCTACGGCCTCGACATGGGCTCGAACTACCAGGCCCAGGGCCTTCGCCTCTCGAAGCATTTCCGCGCCCTGACCTGAGCGGAGCCGGAGGTTTGTCGGTCAAGGATCAGCATGTCCCGGCCGACGCGTCCTCTTCCGGCCGCCCGCATGTCTCGCTCTTCGCCATCGCCCGCGTCTTCCTGTCGATCGGCGCGCTGAGCTTCGGCGGCGGCATCACCGGCTGGGTCTATCGCGACGTCGTCCTGAAGCAGAAATGGATGACGGAAGTCGAGTTCGTCACGGGCCTGGCGCTCGCCCAGGCGCTGCCGGGCGGCAACGTCACCAATATCTCCGTCTATGTCGGCAACTGGCTGCGCGGCATTCCGGGCGCGATCGTCGCGCTCCTCGCGATCCTCCTAGTGCCGGCGACGAGCACCATCGCGCTGCTGGCCGCCTACGGATATTTCGCTGAGCTCTCCTTCGTGCGCGCCGCGCTCGACGGCATAGCGGCCGCGGCGATCGGCCTCCTGATCCTCATTTCCTGGAAGACGTCCTATGAGATCAGGGCGTCGGTCACCGGCCTCGCGACAATGGCCGCGACCTTCATCGGCATCAGCGTCCTCCATCTCCCCTTCATGCTGATCGTCGCAGTCATGGCGCCGCTCTCGATCGCCATCGCCTGGCCGAGAAAGCTGACCGATGCGGAGTGAGGATTTCTGGGCGCTCCTTTTCGCCTTCGTTCCGCTGTCGCTGATGGCCTTCGGCGGCAATCTCGCGATCCTCGGTGGCATCCAGCATCAGGCCGTCGACGTCAATCGCTGGCTTGGTCCGCAGGAATTCGTCGACTACTTCGCGATCTCGCGCGCCGCACCGGGCCCGGGCTCGATGATCGTGACCATCATCGGCTGGAAGATCGGCGGCTGGCTCGGCGCCGTCGTCGCGACGCTGACGCTCTATTTGCCGTCCTCGCTCCTCTGCCTCGCTGTCTCGCGCGTCTGGACCCGCTATCGCGGCCGCGCCTGGCACACCGCGATCCAGAACGGCCTCGTCCCGGTCGCCGCCGGCCTCCTCTGGGTCGGCATCGCCGCCGTGCTCGAGGTAGCCAATTCCTGGCTCGCCATTGCCCTGGCGCTCGCCGCCTTCGCCGTCTTGCTATGGCGCCCGAAGATCAACCCGCTGATCCTGCTCGGCGCCGGCGCGGCGATTGCGATCGCGGTGGATCGTTTCTTGTAATTTGCGTTTGAACGAAAGCGGCCCCCAACCCGTTCAACCTATCACTCCAAGCAACCACTCCCCGCCGCAATCATCATTGCGGCAGGGAGATTGGGTTTTTAAACAGACGGATCAGGCCGCTTCGGCTTCCTGGTTCACGACATTCTCGGCGAGCTCGGAAAGCGCTTCGTCGGTCGCCTCCTCCTCGTCGAGGGTGGCCTGCAGCAACTTGATCGCCTTGGTGTGGCCAAGCTCGTTGGCCCAGGCGCAGAGAGTTCCGTATCGCGCGATCTCATAATGCTCGACCGCCTGCGCGGCGGCGAGCAGGCCGGCGTCGAGCGCCGGCGTACCCTTATACTCGTCCATGATCTCGGCACCCTCGTCGATGATGCCGTTGATCGCGGCGCAGGTCTTGCCCTGCGGCTTCTTGCCGATGAGCTCGAAGACGTCTTCCAGCCGCGAAACATGCTCCGCGGTTTCGCGGCGATGCTTTTCGAACGCCGCCTTGAGGTCGGCGTTCTGCGCCGCTTTCGCCATCTTGGGCAGCGTGCTCAGGATCTTCTTTTCCGCGTAGTAGATGTCCTTCAGCGTGTTGTGAAAGAGATCGTCCAGTGTCTTGGGTGCTTTTGCCATGCGTCTGTCCTCCAGGTTGAACAGCGCTAACGATTGTTGCCTTGCCGGGTTCCATGGCCGACGGGGTCGGCTCAAGCCGTAGCGCGCAATCTTGCGAAGGCCCGTAAGCGTCGCAACGAATTCTGCCGGAGAGCGCTGGCCTGGTGCCTAAGCGACGACATTCCTGCCCCAGCCCGGCGTGCCGGTAGGCCTCCCATCCAGCGCCACCGTCCGGCCGCGGACCAGTGTCCGCACCGGCATGCCCTGCACCGCAAATCCCTCGAAGGGCGTCGCATTGCCGATCGAGTGGAGATTCTCCGCCCGGATCGTGCCGCGCTTCTCCATGTCGACCAGCACGATATCGGCGTCGGCGCCCTCCGCCAGCACGCCCTTCCGCGGATAAAGTCCGAAGGCCTTGGCCGGCTTGGCGGACGCCATGCGGACATAGTCGGAAAGCGTCATCCGCCCGCGCGAAACTTCGGTCAGCATGAGCACCATCGAGGTCTCGACGCCGGGAAAGCCCGGCGCGCAGTCCCAGATCGAGGCGCGGCGCTTCTCTGCCGGCAGATGCGGGGCGTGGTCGGTCGAGAGGATGTCGATCGTGCCGTCGAGCAACGCGTCGAAGAGCGGCCCGCTATGCCCCGGTTCGCGCACCGGCGGCTTGACGCGCAGGAAATTCTCGCCGAGCCGCGCGCCGTCATCGGTGGTGAGCAGGAGATAATGCGGGCAGGTCTCGACCGTCATGTCGACGCCGCGCGCCTTGGCGAAGCGGATATGCGGAAGCGAGTATCGGCTGTTCTCATGCGCGATATGGATCTTGCAGCCGGTCCATTCGGCGAAGATGCCGACGCGGCTGACGGCTTCAGCGGCGGCGACATCGGCATGCTGCTCGAGATGCGCCGCGGCATCCGTACGGCCCGCGGCGCGGAGCCGCGCGCCGCGCCATTCGAGAATCGGCGTGTTCTCCGTATGCACCGTGCAGCGCAGGCCGAGCTCGGCCAGAAGCGCGAAGGCGTCGAGGATGGCCCCGTCGGGCGGGCAGGGCACCAGCGGATTCTCGCTGCCCATATAGAGCTTGAAGGAGACCGCGCCGGCTTCCGCCATCGGCCGGAGTTCGGCGAGGTTGTCGGGAGCAATATTGCCGTAGATGCCGAAATCGACGATCGCCTGCCGTCCGGCATTGTCGAGCTTCCAGCGGAGCGCATCGACGGTCGAGGTCGGCGGATTGGTGTTCGGCATGTCGAAGACGGTCGTCACGCCGCCGACCGCCGCCGCCTGCGTGGCGCTGGTCCAGGTTTCCTTATGCGAGAAGCCCGGCTCGCGGAAATGGACATGCACATCGATCGCGCCCGGCAGCACATGCAGTCCCGACGCGTCGATATGCTCGGCGGCTGGCGGCATCTCTTCCGCCGGCCCGATCCGCGTGATCCTGCCGCCGGCGATGGCGATCGCCGCCTCGACGATGCCCTCCGGGCTGACGAGCTTGCCGCCGGTGATGATCGTGTCGGCCTGCGTCATGGCACCAGCGCCTCTTCCAACGGCGCCGCGGCGGGCACGACCGGGCGGCATAGCCCGCTGACCGGATCGAAATCGCTGCCCCTTCCGTCCTTCAGCGCGCGGGCGACGATGAGTTCGGCGAGGCCGATGTCCTGCGCGACGATGCCCATCGATTTGAACACCGTCACGTCATGCGGGAAGGATGTCGGGAAGACCTGTCCGGAAAGACGCTCGCCGATCTCGGCAAGAATCTGCTCGGGCCGGAGCGCGCCGGAATTCAGCGGCATGAGGATGTCGCCGGCCCGCTCCAGGCAGGCACGGCGATCGTCGACATAGAGGACGGCGCGGCCGATGAGATCGTCGTCGGCCTCGCGCGCCTGCGGCCGGTTGGCGCCGGCAAGGATGACGAGGGCGCCCGGTTTGATGCGATCTCCCGGGAAGACCGGCTTGTCGGCGGTAGTGAGCGTGACGATCACGTCCGCCTCGCGCGCCGCCGTCTCGGCATCGGCGACGCTCGCGTCGAGCCGATGCAGGATCCTCGTCGCCTGCGCCAGCGCGGCAGCTCGGCCGGGATCGCGGCCGACGATGAGCAGCCGCTTGAAAGGGCGCACGCGAAGGAGATAGTCGATCGCCGCCGGCGCGATCTTGCCGGCGCCGAACACGGCCAGTGTCTGCGGCGCGGCGGGTGCCAGCGCCTCGGCGGCGGCTGCGAGCCCGGCGGCGGTGCGGTGGTTGTTGAAGCCGTTGGTGGCGATGAGCGCCTTCGGTGCGCAGGTCGCGGCATCGAGGAGCAGCATCAGGCTCGTCGCCTGGCGGGGCAGGACGTCGCCGTCGGGATAGACATGCAAGTTCGCCTTGACCGCAAAGCTGCTGCCGGCGGCGTGGCCGGCAAGCAGCAACACGCTGCCCTTCGGGCTCTGGCGGGGCAGGTCGAGCCGGGCCGGCGCCGGCGCGTTGCCGCGCGCGTGGCTGCGATAGGCCTCCGCCATCGCGGCAATCGCCGCAGCGGGGTCGATCAGGCTGTCGATGTCGCGCTCGGAAAGCATCAGCATCGGGAAGGGACCTCGGACGGGAAGGGGGAGGAAGAGCCCGGGCAGGCTTTGCCCGGGCTCGTTGTCAGTGAGGGGAAGGGCCGCCTCAGTTGACGAGGATGTCCTTGTTCGCCTCTTTCCAGGTCTTCACAGCCTTCTTGACGTCGTCGGTCGAGAAGTCGTTGGCCGCGTCGATGAAGGAGGCGTCGATGAATTTCGAGATCTCGACGAGGCCCGGAATCTCGCCGAATTTCACGTAGGGCGGCTGCACATCGGTCCAGATGTCGCCCTGCAGCTCGCCATATTTCAGCGTCCGCCGCATCTGCGTGTTGGCGACGCTGTTCTCGACGATGGATTCGCCCATGCCGGCCTTTTCCCACTGCTCGGGAATGCGCTTCTTGCAGGCCGACATGACCGCCTTGATATCCATGATGCCGGCATGCTGGCCCTTGGCCCAGGCGCGCAGGAATTTCTCGATCAGCGGCCGCTTCTCCTCGACGGTCGGAGTCCAGACCGCCCAGGTGTTACCCGGGATCTGCGAGACATTGGCCGGCGTGATGTTCTTGATCTTGAGGCCGCCGGCGGCGAGCCCGGGGAAGTCGGTGAAGGCCGCCGCGAAGGCCTGGATGTCGCCGTCGAGCATCGCCTTGGCGACCACCGGGCCGCCGTCGCCGACGACCACCGTCGTCACTTCGGTGATGTCGATGCCGGCGGCGCTCAGCGCCAGCGCCGTGGTGAGCTGGTCGCGGTCGGACGCCATGCCGATCGTCTTGCCCTTGAGGTCGGCGACCGAGGCGATGTCGCCTTCGGCGAGCACGACGAGGCCGTCGCCGCCGCGCTGGTAGGCTTCATAGACGATCGAGATCGGCTGGCCGGTATGGACCGCCTGCAGGATCATGCCGGAATCGAGCGTCACGATATCGGCCTGGCCGTTCTTGAGGAAGGCGATGTAGGGGACGCTGGTGTCGGAGGAGAGGAGATCGACCTGTAGTCCCTCTTCGGCGAAAAAGCCGAATTCGTCCGAGGCGATCTGCGGATAGGGGCTGCAGGAGACGTCGTTGGGCGTCATGATCTTGATGGTGTCGAGCGCCTGCGCCGGGACGGCGAGGATGGTGATGGCTGCTGCGGCCGCACAGGCAAGAAGCCGGCCGGCAGGTTTGGTGGGATGCGACATCGCGATGCTCCGTTGGAAAGAGTGTTCGGGTTCGCGAACGTTGGCGTCGCCCATGCGGCGGCTCGTAGAGGCTCGTCTTGATGATCGGGGCGCGTTCACAGTCTGCGATGTCGCAAGTTCCGGACCAAGTCTGAAACGGCAGAAATCAGCTGTTTCTACCGGTGCATAAAATGTGCAGGGCAATAATATTTGTGCAAAAGACAAAAATTTCGATATTTTTAAGAGGCATATAGAGGCGCCTTACGGCCCGTGCCGACGATCACGAGGCGTCGGAAATGATCTTGGGGGTCAGGCGCTCATCCGCGAAAGCCCGCGGCCGCTCTCGACCGTCTTGAGGAGCTTGCTCGCCCCTTCGGATTTCAGGAGCCCGGCAAACTGGTCCGAGCTTTCCTGGATATGCTCGGTGAGCAGCGCCACGGCGCGCTCCGCGTCGCGCGCCAGCGTGAATTTCACGATCGCGGCATGGCTCGAGCGGAGCTTCGGATGGCGGTTGGCATGCAGCACGGCGAGGCGCCGGTAGCGGTCGAAATGGTCGTGCAGGCCGGTGCAGATATCGAGAAGGCGCGGCAGGCCGCAGGCCTCGATGAGCGCCATGTGATAGCCGCGATGCAGGGTTTCCCAGGCCGCGTCGACGAGGAGATCCTTGCTGCGCAGGCGCCGCGCCAGGCGATGATGCGCCGCCAGCACAGTCGCCTCCCATTCGTCGCCGCCGCGCTCCATCGCGAGGCAAAGCGCCGTCGTCTCGATATGGATGCGGGTCTCGGTGACGTCGCGGAGGTCGTCGAAGGAGGCTTCGGCGACGCGGAAGCCGCGCTGCCCTTCCTGGAAGACGAGACCGCGCCCGGTGAGCCGGGCGAGCGCCTCGCGGAGCGGGCTCATGCTCACCTCATAGGTCTCGCAGAGCGCCTGCAGCTTGAGCTTCGAGCCGGGTTCGAGGCTGCCGTTAAGGATGTCGTCCGCCAGACGCGCCTGGACAAGCTGCGCAAAGGTCTGGGACTCATCCATCGGGAATCTTTCGCTCCGGTCGGTCTCGAACGCTAAAGCAATGTCAGGAAAAGTGGAAACCGGTTTTCCGTCCGCCATTGCGCACGGCAGCAAGTCCTGCCGCAAAGCGAACCGTCCTGTGGCGCTGGCCATCGGCACAAACTTGACGCCGGGCGGCAGCGGTCGATAAAGATCATGCCAGTGCGGGTGTAGTTCAGTGGCAGAACGACAGCTTCCCAAGCTGTATGTCGAGAGTTCGATTCTCTCCACCCGCTCCATAATGCCGCCAAGCGATCAATGGGACTGCGGCTTACCCGCCGCCTCATCCAAAAACCGGCCGCTCACCCCTTGTGGATCAGTTGCGTCCGTTCGGCTTAGTCTGCAAAAGTCAGGATGGTCCAACTGCACGTGAAGTGGATGAACAGTGAAGTTCACTCACCCAGTCGCGGCGCTCTTGTCGGCTGCATGAATGCCGCAGCCATGGGCGTCCCCGGCGGACGCTTCACACGGAGGGTGGGATGATACGCGGTATACGGTCGGTCGCCATCGGCTTCACAGCTCTCGATGCCGCCGCCGACTTCTTTGAACAGGTATGGCATCTGGACCGCGTGGGAAGCCAACCCGACGCGGTCTATCTTCGAGGTACTGGTCCTTATCATCATATCCTTGCGCTGCATCGGAGGCCGTCCTCCGGAATCCTCCGCATAGTCTTCGACGTCGAGGGCAGGGAAGGGATCGACCGACTGTATTCGGCGATCTGCAAGTCGGGCTGTGCGAATGTCGAGGCACCAGGCAGCATTGGCGCGCCGGGCGGCGGTTATGGCTTCGGCTGCCTGGATCCGGAGGGCCGCGGTCTCGCCTTCGTGACCGACGTCAGCGATCATCTCGATCAGGGGCCGCTTGCGGACCGTGTCCGCAAGATAACCCATGTCAATCTCAACAGCGGTGAGGCGGATCAGAGCTTATCCTTCTTTGCCGAAATCCTCGGCTTCCGGTTGGTCGACGAGAGCATCTTCCGGTTTCTCCGCTGCGGCAGTCCTGACCACCACTCCATTGTTCTCGCCAAGGCGCCGGACGCGACGCTGAATCATATTGCCTTCGAGATGCCCGACCTCGACTCGGTCATGCGTGGCGCCGGCCGCATGCGGGATAATGGCTACCCGATCGAGTGGGGCGTCGGCCGCCACGGCGCGGGCAACAATGTGTTTGCCTATTTCGCCGGTCCTGAGGAAATACCCATCGAATACACCGCCGAGGTGCTGCAGGTTGACGACAGCTACGTGTCTCACGGGCCGGAATATTGGCGTTTCCCGCCTGGTCGTTCGGACCAGTGGGGCGTCACCAGTCCCCGTTCGGCGCGCCTCCATCGCATCCAGCAGCTTTATCGCTTCGATCCAAAGGGCTATTGCGTAACGGACAACGATTGAACTATCGCCCCGGGCGGTCGACGAAGCCGTAGGACGACAGAATGAATCGCGAATTCCGCATCAAGTCCGATATGGCAGAAGCAGCGACGGTCAACGCCGCTGTCACACGCGCCAATCTCGTCTACGAGCGGGTGAAGACCGACATTATCGCCGGCGAGCTCACGCCCGGCACGCGGCTTCGCGTCGATTTCGTCTGCGAGCGCTACAAAATGGGGTCGAGCCCGGTGCGCGAGGCGCTGACCCGGCTTGCCGCGGAGGGCTTTATCCGACGTGAGGAGAAGCGGGGTTTCTTTGTTGCGGGCGTCAGCGCCGACGAGTTTCGCGAACTGACCGAAACAAGGTGCTGGATCGAAGAGCTTGCGCTCCGGCGTTCCATCGAACTCGTGTCAACGCCGGATCAAAAATGCATCGGCGTTCCGGAGCAAAAATGCATCAGCCGGCCCGGCCGGACGGCTGGGCCGGGAGGCATTTCGGGGTTTTCGATCAGACCTTGGGTTTGTCGTCCGGCGGAGTTTCGTCAGGAAGGCTGCG
>CAMCWB010000037.1 GCA_945882315.1 Bauldia litoralis
CGAGCTCTACAGCCGACTCGTCGCACGCGGAAAAGCCCACACCGCAGCCCTCGTCGCCTGCGCCAGGAAGCTCCTCATCTATGCAAATACCGTCGTCCAGCGCGGTACTCCATGGATCGAAAAAACCGCAACGACTTAATGGTTGCTACTCGCTACTAACCCTTGCCGATCAGCGTGAACCAGCCGGCCTCGTCGATCACCTTGACGCCGTGCTTCTCGGCATCTTTCAGCTTCGAGCCGGCGCCGGGACCGGCGACGACGAGATCAGTCTTCTTGGAGACGGAGCCGGCGACCTTGGCGCCGAGGCGCTCGGCCATCGCCTTGGCTTCATCGCGGGTCATCTTTTCGAGCGAGCCGGTGAAGACCACCGTCTGCCCGGCAACGGGCGACGACGAAGCGTCGATCGCTTCCGCCGGCTCGACCGTCACCTCCTTGAGAAGCGCATCGAGGGCTTCGCGATTATGGTCTTCCGCATAGAAGTCGACGATCGCCCGGGCCACCACGTCCCCGATACCGGCGATCGAATCGAGTTCCGACCACGCTTCCGACTCCGGATCGGCCGCCGCGATCATCGCGGGCTGGAAGGCGTCATAGGTCCCGTAGGAGCGCGCCAGCAGCTTGGCGTTGGTCTCGCCGACATGGCGGATGCCTAGCGCATAGATGAAGCGGTGGAGCGGGATCGTCCGCCGGCCGTCGATCGAGGCATAGAGGTTCTTCGCCGAGACCGCGCCATAGCCTTCCTTCTCGGCGAGATCCGCAGCCGGCAGACGCTTCGACAAGGTGAAGATGTCGGCCGGCGTCGCGATCAGCCTTTCCGCGTGGAAGGCCTCGATCTGCTTGTCGCCCAGCCCTTCGATGTCGAAGGCGTTGCGCGAGGCGAAATGCTTCAGCTTCTCGACGGATTGCGCCGGGCAGACGAGGCCGCCGGTGCAACGCGCCACGGAGTCGCGCTTGCCCGTCTTCGGGTTGACCTCGCGCACGACCTTGCTGGCACAGACAGGGCATTCGGTCGGGAAGACATAGGGTTCCGCACCCTTCGGCCGTTTGGCGAGGTCGATGTCGACGATCTGCGGGATGACGTCGCCGGCCCGCTGGATGGTCACCGTGTCGCCGATGCGGAGGTCCCTGCCCTCGCGGATCGGCTCGCCGTCAGAGCCGATGCCGCGGACATAATCCTCATTGTGCAGCGTCGCGTTGGTGACGACGACGCCGCCGACCGTAATCGGCTCGAGCCGCGCCACCGGCGTCAGCGCACCGGTGCGACCGACCTGGATATCGATGCCCTTGAGGATCGTCTGTGCCTGCTCGGCCGCGAATTTATGCGCGATCGCCCAGCGCGGGCTGCGCGACACGAAGCCCAGCCGCTCCTGCAAATCGAGCCGGTCGACCTTGTAGACGACGCCGTCGATGTCGTAGCCGAGGCGCGCCCGCTTCTCGCCGATCTCGCGATAGAATTCGAGCGCCTCCGCGGCCGAGCGGCAGACCCGCATCAGCGGATTGACCTTGAAGCCCCAGCTCTCGAAGGCCGCCAGCACGCCGCTCTGCGTCTCAGACGGCAGCTTGCTCACCTCGCCCCAGGTATAGGCAAAGAATTTCAGCGGCCGCGACGCCGTCACCGACGGATCGATCTGCCGCAGCGAGCCGGCAGCTCCATTTCGCGGATTGGCGATGGTCTTCTGCCCGGCTTCCGCCAGCCGCTCGTTCAGCGCGGCGAAATCCTTGTGCAGCATATAGACCTCGCCGCGCACCTCGACGATGTCGGGCGCCGCCTTCGGCAGGCTGTCGGGGATGTCCTTGATCGTCCGCGCATTGGCGGTGACATTCTCGCCCTCATAGCCGTCGCCGCGCGTCGCCGCCGAGACGAGCTTGCGCTTCTCGTAGCGCAGCGTCAGCGACAGTCCGTCGATCTTGGGCTCGGCGACGATATCGAGCGGCGCCTCTTCGGCGACGCGCAGGAAGCGGCGCACCCGCGCCAGGAATTCGGCGACGTCCTCCTCGGCAAAGGCATTGTCGAGCGACAGCATCGGCACCGCGTGCCGCACCTTGGCGAAGCGCCCGGTCGGCGCAGCCCCGACCCGTTCGCTCGGGCTTTCTTCCAGCTTCAGCTCGGGAAAGCGCGCCTCGATATCAAGGTTGCGTCGGCGGAGCGTGTCATACTCGGCATCCGTGACCGTCGGCGCATCGTCCTGATAGTAGCGCCGATCGTGCCCGGCGATCTCCTCGGCGAGCCGCGCCAGCTCGGCCGCGGCTTCTTTCTTGGTTAGCTCCTCGACCGGTTTCTCGGCGGCGGCGATCTTCGCCATGTCACGCCGCCCCGGCGATCAGCCGCCCGGCCGCCGCCCGCGCTTCGTCGGTGATCGTCGCGCCGGACAGCATCCTGGCGATTTCCTCGCGGCGCGCGCCTTCGTCGAGGCCTTCGACATTGGTGACGACCTCGGCGCCGCGCTTCCGGGCCGCCTTGGCGACGAGGAGATGGGCGCCGGCCCGGGCCGCGACCTGCGGCGCATGGGTGACGGCGAGCACCTGCACGCGCTCGGCCAGGCGCCCGAGCCGCCTGCCGATCGCTTCCGCGACGGCGCCGCCGACCGCCGTATCGATCTCGTCGAAGACCAGCGTCGGCGCCGAGCCGCGATCGGCGAGTGCCACCTTGAGCGCCAGCAGGAAGCGCGCCAGCTCGCCGCCGGAGGCAACCTTCATCAGCGGCCCCGGTCGCGTGCCCGGATTGGTGCGGACGTTGAAATTGACCTCGTCGATGCCGTCGCCCGAAATGCGCTCCGCATCGGTCGCGACCTCGACCATGAACTCGGCCCGCTCCAGCTTCAGCGCCGGCAGTTCCGTGTTGACCGCCTTTTCGAGACGCCGCGCCGCCTCGAGCCGCTTCTTCGACAGCCGCGCCGCCGCGTCGTCATAGCGGCCCCGCGCCGCGCCGGCCGCCTTCTGCAATTCGGCAAGCTGCGCCTCGCCGGTCTCGAGCGCCGCAAGATCGGCTTCCATGCGCGCCACCAGCGCCGGCAGCGCGTCGACCGTCACCGAATGCTTGCGCGCCTCGGCCCGGAGCGCGAAGAGCCGCGTCTCGGTCCGCTCCAGTTCCTTCGGATCGAACTCGGTCGCAGCGATCGCCGCTTCCAGCGCGCGGGCCCCGTCCTCCAGCCCATCAAGCGCGCGGCCGAGCGCCGCGATGGCGTCGTTGAGGAGCCCACCGGCCTCGGCGCCCTTCCTTTCGAGCCGCCGCAGGAGGCTAGCCAGCGTCGGGATCGGCGAACCGGAGCCCGCGACGATCTCATGCGCGTCGCCGATGTCACCGGCGACCTTCTCCGCCCGCATCATCTGCTGCCGCCGGCCGGCAAGCTCGGTCTCTTCCCCAGCCTGCGGCGAAAGGGCGGCCAGCGTCGTCACCGAGGAACGAAGATAGTCGGCCTCCTTCTGCGCCGCCGCGATCCGCTTTTCGAGGTCGGCCACCGCGGTCCGCGCCCCGCGCAACGCCCGCTCGGCCGCCGCGACCGTCTCGGTCTCCTTGTCGAGCCCACCGAACGCATCGAGCAATTGCCGGTGGACGCTGGGCTCGATCAGCGCCCGGTCGTCATGCTGGCCATGGATCTCGACGAGGCCGGCGCCGACCTGGCGAAGCAGCCCCGCGGAAACCGGCTGGTCGTTGATGAAGGCGCGGCTCCGGCCGTCGCTGCCCTGCACCCGCCTGAGGATCAGGTCGCCCTCGATGGAGAGGCCGCTGTCGACGAGCAGCAACCGCGCCGGATGCGTGTCGCCGACGTCGAAGACGGCGGTCACGTCGCCCTGGTTGGCGCCATGGCGGACCAGCGCGCTGTCGCCGCGTCCGCCGAGCGCCAGGGAAAGGGAATCAAGAAGGATCGACTTGCCGGCGCCGGTCTCGCCGGTGAGCACGGTCATGCCACGCGAGAATTCGATATCGAGCCGATCGATGAGGACTATATCGCGAATGGCGAGGGCGACGAGCATGCCGCGTCCGGCTAGAGCGGTGTCAGGAAAAGCATGGCCCGGACCGTAATCCGGGGTTGAAGCCGGTCTGCCGTCCGACCTTGCGTACAACAGAAAAGCCTAGAGCATGATCCGAGTCCGTTGAGACGGGTCACGCTCCAGTCTCCCGGTTCGCTCAGGTGGTCTTTCCGCCGCCGAAGGCGCGGCTGATCCACGAACCCTTGTTCTCGTCGGGTTCCACGCCGCTGCCGCCGAGGCGCTTGTAAGCCTGTTTGTACCAGTCGCTGTCCGGGAAATTATGGCCAAGCACGGCGCCGGCGGTCTGCGCCTCCGGCACGATGCCGAGCGCCAGATTGACCTCGACGAGCCGGTACAACGCCTCCTCGACATGGCGCGTGTCCTGATAGGTGGTCACGACCGTCTTGAAGCGGTTGGCGGCGGCGATGTATTCGCGCCGCTCAAGGTAATAGCGGCCGACCTGCATCTCCTTGCCGGCGATCTGGTCGCGCGTCTGGATGACCTTCTGCCGCGCGTCGTCGGCATATTCCGAGTCGGGGAAGCGGTCGACGATCTCTTCGAGCGCCGCCATCGCCTTCTTGGTCTCGGCCTGGTCGCGGGTGATGTCGGGGATGCGGTTATAGTGCGACTGCGCGACGATATATTGCGCGTAGGCCGCGTCGTCGGTGCCGGGATAGAGCGTCAGGTAGCGCCGCGCCGTCGACGATGCATCGTCATACTTGCCGCGCTTGTAGCTCGCATAAGCCGACATGATGAGCGCCTTGCGCGCCCATTCCGAATAGGGGTGCTGGCGGTCGACCTCGTTGAAGCTCTTGACGGCGTCGTTGAGCTTGCCGGCATTCATGTAGGCAAGGCCGGCATTGTAGAGATTGCCCGCCGGCTCCTCGTCGGCATAGGCCGCCTTGGTGCCCTCGACGCTGTTGCAGGCGGAGAGCATCAGTCCCGCGCCGAGCAGAACGACCGCGCTCAGCAGCGCGGTGGCGCGCCGTCCGAGTCCGCCCGTGCGAAGGCGCGATCCAGCGATTCCTGTCATATGCAGCCCCGAATCCGGAAACAGGCGGACTCGCCTTTCATCTGTGAAGGTCGTGGGCTGTCTTTTAGCCCAATTGAACGCCCAGTTCCATTCCGGGGTCGCAGGGCATTGGCGCATTTTTGTGGCGCGAAGACCGCCGCCGCCAAGATCAAACGCCTGATTCCATGAAATTTTCGGTCAGGAGACGTCCGGACCGTAGGCGGCGACACCAACGCCGGCGCCCAGCGCGGCATGGCCGGAGACTTCGCGCCGGATCGGCCGCTCGACGATCTCGTAGGCGCTCTCATCGGCGAACAGCGCTTCGAGAGCCTTGTGGTTGACCTTGTGGCCGCCGCGGAACGACCGGTAACAGCCCAGAATCGGCGCGCCGGCAAGGGCGATATCGCCGATCGCATCGAGAGCTTTGTGGCGAACGAATTCATCGACGAAGCGAAGGCCGCCCGGATTGACCACGCGGTCCTCGGAGATCACGACGGCATTGTCGAGCGAGGCGCCGAGCGCAAAGCCCCGCGCCCAGAGCTGCTCGACCTCGGCCATGAAGCCGAACGTACGGGCACGCCCCAGGTCGCGCCGGAACGTTTCGCCGTCGATCTCGGCGGCGTAGGACTGCCGGCCGACCAGCGGATTGGTAAAATCGATCTCGACCTCGACGCGCGATCCCTTGTGCGGGCGGAATTCCGCGTAAGACGAGCCGACTTCGACCCGTACCGTCTTCTTGATCTCGATGAAGCGGCGCGGTGCTGCCAGGGCCTTTACGCCGACCTTGTCGATCGCTTCGATGAAGGCTTCGGCGCTGCCGTCCATGACCGGCACTTCATCGCCGTCGATCTCGACCGAGACATTATCGATCTGGAGCGCGCTCAACGTCGCCATCAGATGCTCGATGGTGGCGACAGAGCCGCGGGCAACGCCGATCGCGGTGCAATAGTCGGTGGCATTCACATGCCGGAAGTCGGCGGGAATTTCGAATTCCTGGCCTTCGCCACAAAGTCGCCGAAAGCTGATGCCTGAATTGGCCGGAGCAGGATGCAGGGTAAGAGTCGCGGGCTTGGCACAGTGGACGCCGATCCCCGACAGGGTCGTCGATTGTCGCAGCGTCGTCTGTAGACCGAAAAACGAACCCGCCATTACAACCCCGCCCCTTGGTATCGACCCGGTGTCGCCCCTCGCGACGGTCCGGCGAGACTGGGTGGATGAGCCTCCGGTGGAACGACTTTGCCTCTAAGTCGTTTCCGAAAGGCTGGCCACGAATCGGTGGCCCCAGCGCCCTCGCATGCCCAAAGAGTACTCAGGCCCTTCCGCATCGCAAATCACGCTTATTTACAGTGTGTTACGGAAATGGGGCACGTTTCCCGCATATCCGCTCCAGCGGAGTTTCACGTTACATATCAAATAGAAAGCGCCCAGCCCCGCTTTCGCGGAAACCGGGCGCTCTGAGCCTGTGTATCAATTGGCCTGCCGACGCAGGAAGGCCGGAATCTCGAGTTCGTCATCCATGCTGCGGGGCTCGCGCTGCTGCGGGCGGCCATACGGGTCGAGATCGCCCTGGCGCGGGCGATACATTGCCTCCGGCGTCGCGGCCCGAGGCTGCGGCGGCCGCTTGGCATAGTCCGTCTGCTGTTGAGCCACCGGCTCGGCCCGCTGCGGCTGAGGCTGCAGGGCCTGCTGACGGGGCTGCGGCCGCATCGCAGGCTCGTCCTGGCGCTGGGCCGGACCGGCGCCGATCGGATCCTCCTCGCGGCGGCCGAGGCCGACGCTGGCGAGGCGGCGCAGCAGGCTGAGCGGACCGCGGTCTTCCTCGGCCGCGGCAGCCGGCTTCCGGCGGGCTTCCATCTGGCGCTGCGCCACCGGCGGGAAATCCTCGACCCGCGGCATCTTCTGCGGAGGCGCTTCGGCCGTCGGCGGAATGAACGGAGCTTCGTCGTAGAGTTCATGATGATCGGCAGGAGCCTGCGGCTCGCTGTCGATCTCGCTATGTGCGTAGCGCGGGCCCGGATCGAAGGGCGCGATGGTGATCCCGGACGAGGTTGCCGCCACCGGTCGTTCGATCTCGGCGGCAAGGGCCGCCGCCATCTCGCCGTCGAGGGCGTATTCGGTCGTGGGCGCCGGCTGCGGAGCCGGAGCGGTCGCCGCGACGGGAGCCGGTGCCGCCGCCGTCGGGGCGGTGGTGCGGATCGAAGGCGCCATGGCCGGCCGCTGCGCGGCAGGCTGCGGCGCCGGACGAGCCCGGGCAACCGTATCGGTGCGGATGTCGGTCGGGATCGTTTCGGCCAGGCGCTCATTGTCGATGCCGGTCGCGACGACCGAGCAGCGGATGATGCCCTCGAGGTTTTCGTCGAAGGTGGCGCCGAGGATGATGTTGGCGTCGGGATCGACTTCCTCGCGGATGCGGGTGGCGGCTTCGTCGACCTCGAACAGGGTGAGGTCCTTGCCGCCCGTGATCGATATCAGCAGGCCGCGGGCCCCCTTCATCGAGGTCTCGTCAAGCAGCGGATTGGCGATCGCCGCTTCCGCCGCCTGGATGGCGCGGCGTTCGCCGGAGGCTTCACCCGTGCCCATCATGGCCTTGCCCATCTCGCGCATCACCGAGCGGACGTCGGCGAAGTCAAGATTGATCAGGCCTTCCTTGACCATCAGGTCGGTGATGCAGGCGACGCCCGAATAGAGAACCTGGTCGGCCATCGCGAAAGCGTCCGCGAAGGTCGTCCGCTCATTGGCGATGCGGAAGAGGTTCTGGTTGGGGATGACAATCAGCGTGTCGACATTGGCCTGCAGTTCCTTGATGCCGGCCTCGGCAACGCGGGAGCGGCGGGCGCCTTCGAACTGGAAGGGCTTGGTGACGACGCCGACCGTGAGGATGCCCTGCTCGCGCGCCGCGCGGGCAACGACGGGGGCCGCACCGGTACCGGTGCCACCGCCCATGCCGGCCGTGACGAACACCATGTGCGAGGCGGTCAGGTGATCGATGATCTCGTCGATCGCCTCCTCGGCCGCGGCCCGGCCGACTTCCGGCTGCGAGCCGGCGCCGAGACCCTCGGTGACGGCGACGCCCATCTGGATCATGCGCTCGGCCCGCGAGGACATCAGCGCCTGGCTGTCCGTATTGGCGACGACGAACTCGCAGCCCTGAAGGCCGGAGCGGATCATGTTGTTGACAGCGTTGCCGCCGGCGCCGCCGACGCCGAACACCGTGATTTTTGGCCTAAGTTCTTTGATTCCCGGCATTGTGAGATTGATCGTCATGGCATCCTCGTCGTCTTGACCCCTGCGGCCGCCTGCGTGTCTTCGGCCTGTGTTGACTCAGTCAATAGCGCTGCCGCCGCAGGCGCTTAAAAGCTTTCCTTGAACCACTGTCCGACCCGGGCGAAGTAGCCGCCCGTGCCGGTTTTGGCGAAATAGTTCTCGTATCCGGCGTCGAACTGCTCCATCTCCGCGACCTGCGGATAGATCAGGAGCCCGACGGCGGTGGCGAAGGCCGGGCCCCTGGCGACGTCCGGCATGCCGGAGACGCCGAGCGGGCGGCCAAGTCTCACATTGCGCGCCAGGATCCGGCGCGCCGCCTCGACCATGCCGTTCAACTGGCTGCCGCCGCCGGTCAGCACCATGCGGCGCCCGACCATGCCGGCGAAGCCCGAGGCATTGAGCCGGTCGCGGACCAGTTCGAGGATCTCCTCGACGCGCGGACGGATGATGCGGGTCAGCGAGGAGCGCGGCACCTGCGTCGCAACCTCGCCCTCGTCGTCGCCGATCGGCGGCACCGAGAGAAAATCGCGATCGTCGGCGATGCTCGGAAGCGCGCTGCCATGCATGGTCTTCAGCCGCTCGGCATCTTCGAGCTTGGCCGAAAGGCCGCGGGCGATGTCGGTCGTGATGTGCTGGCCGCCGACGGCGATGGCGTCGGCATGGACGAACTGGCCCTTCATGAAGACGGCGATGGTCGTCGTGCCGCCGCCGAAATCGATGCAGGCCGAGCCGAGCTCGGCTTCGTCGTCGGCAAGCGTCGACAGGCCGCTGGCATAGGGCGTCGCCACCATCATCTCGATCGAGAGGTGGCAGCGGTTGATGCAGAGTTCGAGATTGCGGAGCGGCGGCGTGTCGGCGCTAACGACATGCATGTCGACGCCGAGGCGCGAGCCGATCATGCCGCGCGGGTCGGCGATGCCGCTGTCGGCGTCGATCGAATAGCCGATCGGCAGCGAGTGCACGACCGAGCGGCCGTCGGTCACCGAGTGCCGGCGGCCGGCGGAGAGCACGCGGCCGATATCGGATTCGACCACCGCCTGCCCTGCGAGGCCGACGCCGGCCGAGTAGGTTTCGCTGGAGATCCGGCCGCAGGAGAGATTGACGATGAGCGATTCGACCGTGACGCCGGCCATGCGTTCGGCCGCATCCACCGCCTGGCGGATGGACTGCTCGGCCTGGTCGAGATTGCTGACGACGCCCGACTTCATGCCGCGCGAGCGCTGGTGGCCGATGCCCAGCACCTCGACCGCATGCGTCCGGCCGGGCAGGCAATCCACGGCGGGCCGCGGCGTCAGCCGGGCAATCAGGCAGCAGACCTTGGTCGTGCCGACATCGAGGACGGAAACGATCGACGGGCGCCGCGAGAACGGACTCGACTTGGAATCATGGACACCAAAAAGCGCCATCAGGTATCGGTCCCCATTTTCTTGGCGAGCTTCTCGCGTTCCTTGATGACTACCTGCCGGGCGAGTTGCGCCTTCTCGGTGAGGCGTACGACCATATGGTCGGGCAGGCGCATGTCGACGGCGGCGATGTCGCGCGACAGAAGCTGGCTGCTGTCGTCGATCTCGACGACGCGATCCAGCGCCGCCTTCGGGTCCTGCTCGGGCAGCAGGATCTCGACGGCTTCGGCAAGTACGACGTTCCAGCGGCGCTCGGACACGAGCACGCCGGCCCGAATGCGCGGGATCAAATCGGGATGGTCGACGATCAGGTCGAGGAATTCGTCGACCCGCGTATTGGCGCTCGCCCCGACGACGAGCGGCAGGTTGCGATAACGCTCGCCGACCCCGTCGGTGATGACGGTGCCCTGCGGATCGATGAGCGAGACCGTCTTGCCGCGCTGCCAGAGCGCATAGGGAAGCCGCTCGACGACCGCGACTTCGAGCATGCCGGGATAAAGCTTCTTCAACGTCGCCTGCGCTACCCAGGGCAGCGCCTCGACCCGGGCCCGCGCCGCATCGACGTCGAAGGTGAAGAGCGACGGATATTCGCCGATCGAAAGTGCGTTGAGGACGTCGACTTCCGACGTCTCGCTCTGGCCGGTGATGGTGACCTGATCGATCGCCAGGCCGGACGCCGCGGTGACCGCCGAGAGAACCGTGTTGGTGTGGTTGCCGACAATCATGCCGGTGATCGCCGTCGCGGCGAACAGCAGGCCGACGCTCTTGACGCCGAAATAACGGGGCGAGCGCCACTCGATGCGGGCCAGCAGGCGCGCCGGCTTGCGCAGCATCGGGTGCAGCACGCGAGTCTCCTCACCTGCCTCCTGGCTGCGCGCCCAAAAGCGCTTCGCTGCTTCGCCCACTAACGCCCGCAACTTGCGTCCTCCACCATCCAGCGAACCAATGACTGGAAACTCATCCCGGCATAGGCTGCCATGTCGGGAACCAGCGACGTCCCTGTCATGCCCGGCTGGGTATTGACCTCGAGGCAGATAAGAGCGCCCGTCCCGCCCGGTCGGTCGTCGTAACGGAAGTCGGCTCGACTGACGCCACGGCAGCCCAAAGCTTGATGAGCCCTAAGCGCCAGCATCCGTACATTTTGGTAAATAATTGGTGAAATTTGTGCGGGCAGAACGTGTTTTGAGCCGCCCTGTGCGTATTTTGCGTGGTAATCGTAGAAACGCTGGTCGGTGACGATCTCGATGACGCCAAGCGCCTCGTCGCCGCGCACCCCGCAGGTCAGCTCCCTTCCCGCCACGTAGCGCTCGATCATGACGATGTCGCCATAGGGCCAGTCGTCGGCATAGAGCTGCTGCGGTGGGGTCAGCGCATCTTCCTTGACGATGAGGACGCCGAAGCTCGAGCCCTCGTTCGGCGGCTTGATCACGTAAGGCGGCGGCATCGCATGCGCCTTGGCCGCATCGAGGCGATGGATCAGCAGCGACTCGGCAACCGGAATACCGGCCGCTTTCATGACGTCCTTTGCCCGCGGCTTGTTCATCGCCAGCGCCGAGGAGAGCACGCCCGAATGCGTGTAGGGAATGCCGAGGATTTCGAGAATTCCCTGGATGCAGCCATCCTCGCCGAACGGCCCATGCAGCGCATTCAGCGCCACATCCGGCTTCAGATCCTGAAGAACCGCCGCAACGTTCCGGTCGACGTCGACGCGGCTGACCTTGAAGCCTTCGGCCACGAGCGCATCGGCGCAGGCATTGCCCGAATTGAGGGAAACCGGCCGCTCGCTGGACCAACCTCCCATCAAGACTGCAACGTGCTTGGCCATTCCGTATTTCCTGCGAATCAGCGTCTCGACGACTATGCCGCAAGAATTGGTTAAGAATCGTTAACCAAGCCTTTATAGGCGTGAGTCAAAAAGCCTCGGACGCTGGCTGGATATGCGGTTGACAGATCAGGAAAACTGCGGAGGCCCCGCGACTGATTTGCCGAGGTTTGCTAGTCGAGGGCGGACTTTATGTCGGTCTGCGAGAAATCGGCGCCCTTGTAGAGAAGCGGCTCGCGCAACTCGCGGGCAAGCGCGTAAGCAAAGCAGTCGCCGAAGTTAAGCTGCGCAGGATGACCTGAGCCCTTGCCGTAGTCGCGATACGCCTCGCGGGCAACGCGTGCCTGCGCTTCGGTGACCGGCTCGATCTCGATCGCCGCCTCTTGAAGATACTGGTCCATTTCACGACTAACAGTCGGGTCGCGCTTCGCATCCACGACGATGGCCAGTTCCAGTAGATTCGCAGCAGAGAGACGCGCGCCGGGTGAACGCTCGATCGTCGACTGGAGAAGCTCGAAGCCCGCTTCCCTTCTCAATACAGCGACCAGCGCAGAAGTATTGATGATCACTTCGGCAATCCGGTCTCTTTATCGTAGAGATAGTCACCGTGATCCGGCATGTCCTGAAGAAGCGGCGCCATCTTGTCGGCGATCGCTCGCATGCGCTCTATTCGACCTTGCCCCTTCTCCATTTGCACACGATCGATCTTCTCCGAAACCGCGCGCATGACAGCTTCTGTCTGCCCCAAGCCGGTCAACTCGGCGAGTTTGCGGATAAGCCGCTCCGCCTCCGGATTTTTGATGTTCACGCCCATTGCTCTACCTTTCTACCATAAAAAGGTAGAAAGGTAGCTTGCTTTAGTCAAGACTTGGCCGTCTCCAGAAACGGCGCGACGTCCCTTCCCTCCCCGAACGCCCCGATCCGCTTGATCTCCCAGTCGAGCCGGACGCCGCTGGTCTCCAGCACCCGGGCCCGCACCGTCTCGCCGAGCAGTTCGAGGTCGTAGCCGGTCGCCTCGCCGGTGTTGATCAGGAAATTGCAGTGCATTTCCGAGACCATCGCGCCGCCGATGCGAAGGCCGCGGCAGCCGGCCTTGTCGACGAGCTGCCAGGCTTTTTCGCCGGGAGGGTTGGTGAAGGTCGAGCCGCCGGTCTTCTCGCGGATCGGCTGGGCCTTCTCGCGATGCTCCTCGACCGCGTCCATCGCCGCCCTGATCACGGATTTCTCCGCCGGCACGCCCTCGAAGATTGCTTCCATGAAGATCAGCTCCTCGGGCGCCGCGCTGTGCCGGTAGGTGAAGCCCATCTCGTCATTCATCACGAAACGCCGAACGCCGCGCCGATCGACAGCCAGCGCGCCGACCAGGCGCTCGCGCGTCTCGGCGCCGTTGGCGCCGGCATTCATGCGGAGCGCGCCGCCGATCGTCCCGGGAATGCCGTGAAAAAATTCGAAGCCGGCCAAACCTGCTTCGAGCGCCGCAGCGGCAAGCCGCTTGTCGGGCAGGGCGGCGCCGGCGCGCAGCCGCTTGTCGCCTTCCGCCAGGCAATGACCGAAGCCCTTCGCCGACAGCCGGATGACCACGCCGGGCACGCCGCCGTCGCGGACGAGAAGATTTGAGCCAACGCCAAAAACACTTACCGGAATTTCCGGACTCAATTTCTCAAGAAGCAGCGAGAGATCGTCGGCGTCCGCCGGCTGGAAGAGAACCTCCGCCGGCCCGCCGACGCGGAACCAGGTGAAGGGCGACAGCGTGGCGTTGGGCATGACACGACCGCGAAGGCCCGAGATTTCTCCAATCCGAAGCGCAAGCGACGGATCGCTCACGCCCTGCCCACCTTTTCGAGGTCGCCCGGCAGCGCATAGGCCCATTGGCTGATCGAGCCGGCGCCGAGGCAGACGACATAATCGCCGGGCTTCACCAGCGCCGCGATATGTCCGGCAAGCGCTTCCGGACCTTCCAGCGCGCGCGCGTCGCGATGGCCGCGGCTGCGCAGCCCCTCCACCAGCGCATCGCGCGAGACGCCCTCGATCGGTTGCTCGCCAGCCGCATAGACCGGCGCGATGAAGACGGTGTCGGCATCGTTGAAGCAGGCGCAGAAGCCGTCGAAGAGATCGCGAAGCCGCGTATAGCGGTGCGGCTGCATGACGGCGATCACCCGCCCCTCGGCAACCGATCGCGCCGCCTTGAGGACGGCGGCGATCTCGACCGGATGGTGGCCGTAATCGTCGAAGATCTCGACGCCGTTCCAGGTCCCCGTATGCGTGAAGCGCCGCTTGACGCCACCGAAGCCGGCAAGGCCGGCACGGATCGCCTCGTCGGCGATGCCGAGATGGCTGGCAATGGCGATCGCCCCGGTCGCGTTCTGGGCATTGTGCTCGCCCGGCATCAGGATGGTGAGGTCGGAGAGAAGCCGCGTCTTCCCGCTCTGGCGATCGCGGATCTGTACGGAGAAGATCGTCTTGCCCTTGTCGGTGTGGAGATCGAGGCAGCGCACATCGGCCTGCGGGTTGAAGCCGTAGGTGATGATGCGGCGATCCTCGATCCGGCCGATCAGCGCCTGCACCTCGGGATGGTCGATGCACATCGCCGCGAAACCGTAGAAGGGAATGTTCTCCACGAACTGGCGGAAGGCGTCCTTCACCCGTTCGAAATCGCCGTAATGGTCGAGATGCTCGGGGTCGATATTGGTGACCAGCGCCACGTCGGCGGGCAGCTTGACGAAGGTGCCGTCGGATTCGTCGGCTTCCACCACCATCCAGCCGCTGGCACCCATGCGCGCATTGGTGCCGTAGGCATTGATGATGCCACCATTGATCACGGTCGGGTCGAAACCACCGGCATCGAGCAGCGCCGCGACCAGCGAGGTTGTCGTGGTCTTGCCATGCGTTCCGGCAATCGCTATCGCCTGCTTCAGCCGCATCAGCTCCGCCAGCATCTCGGCGCGCCGCACCACCGGCAGGAGCGTCTCGCGCGCCGCCTTCAGCTCGGGATTGTCGCGCTTTATCGCCGAGGAGACGACGATGACGGCGGCATTGCCGAGGTTTTCGGCATTGTGCCCGATACGGATTTCGATGCCCTTGTCGCGCAGCCGTTGGACATTTGCGCTCTCGGCGACGTCGGAGCCCTGCACGCGGTAGCCGAGATTGACCATCACCTCGGCGATGCCGCTCATGCCGATGCCGCCGATGCCGACGAAATGGATCGGTCCGATATCGGTCGGCATCTTCATGCTGGCTATCCTTCTTTCCTGGGCGGCTGCTTCGCCGCCACGCGCTCGACGAGGTCGGCGAGCCGCTCGACCGCGTCCGGCCGTCCGACCGCCTTGGCGGCTTTCGCCGCGGCGGCCAATCGGTCGGGATGGCCTATCATCTCGGCGAGGTCATGGGCCAGCCGTTCCGGCGACATATCTTTCTGCTCGACCATCCAGCCGCCGCCGGCTTTGGCCAGGATCTCGGCATTTGCCTTCTGGTCCTGGTCGAGCGCATGCGGCAGCGGGATCATGACCGCCGGCCGGCCGATCACGGCGAGCTCGGCGACCGTCGAGGCGCCGGCCCGCGACACCACGACATGGCTTGCCGCGATCCGCTCCGGCAGGTCGCGGAAGAAGGGCGCGAGTTCCGCCTCGACGCCCATCTGGCGATAGGTCGCGGCCACCCGCTCCATGTCTTCCGGCCGGCATTGCTGCACGACCTTGACCCGCTTGCGCAGAACCTCCGGCAGCCTGCCTAGCGCCGGCGGCACGAGGTCGGACATGAAGCGCGCCCCCTGGCTGCCGCCGAAGACGAGAAGATGGAAAGAATCGCCCGCCCAGCGGTCGGTATAGGCCCGCTCGGCCGCCTTCAGGACCATCGGCCGCACCGGATTGCCGGTCTCGACCATCTTGCCGGCGAGCCCTTCGGCGCCGCCGACGGCGGCGAAGCTCGTCGCCAGCGCCGTGACGCGCTTCGCCAGGAACCGGTTCGCCCGTCCGAGCACGGCATTCTGGTCGTGGATGATGGTCGGCACGCGCATCAGCGTCGCGGCCAAGAGCGGCGGCAGCGTCGGGTAGCCGCCGAAGCCGATCGCGACATCGGGCTTCACCGTCTTGATCACGCCGCGCGCCTTGATCATGCCTTTGGCGAGCTGGACGATCGCTCGCGCCGCCTCGAGCGGCGCCTTGGTGATCGTCGCCGACGGGATGATGTGGACCTTCGCGGCCGGGAAATCCTGGCCATAGGCCTCGACGCGATGGTCGGTGGCGAGGTGGATCGTCCAGCCGCGCGCCGTCAGCGCGATGGCCAGCGCCTCGGCCGGAAAGAGATGGCCGCCGGTGCCGCCGGCAGCGATCAGGACGGTGCCCGCCACGTCTATGCTCTCACGCCAGGCTGGCGTTGACCGGCTCGCCGGCCTCGATGCGCCGCCGCACCGGCCGCGGGTCCGGACGCCGGCGGCTGAAGGCGAGCAGCAGCCCCATGCCGAAGGCGACCGCGATCATCGACGAGCCGCCATAGGAGATGAAGGGCAGCGTCATGCCCTTCTGCGGCATCAGGCTGAGATTCACCGCCATGTTGATCACCGACTGGACGCCGAAGAGCACCACCAGCCCGGCCGCTGAAAGCCGCGCGAAAGGGTCCTCGTTGCGCAGGCTGTTGGCGAGGCCGCGGAACACCACCATCGCAAAGACGATGACGAGGCCGATGCAGATGATGATGCCGAATTCCTCGGCCGCGACGGCGAAGATGAAGTCGGTATGGGCGTCCGGCAAAATCCTCTTCACCGTTCCCTCGCCCGGTCCCTGGCCGAGCCAGCCACCGCGCAGGATCGATTCGAGCGCCCGGTCGATCTGGAAGGTGTCGCCGGATTGCGGCGAGATGAAACGGTCGATACGGCCGGCGACATGCGGCAGCATGACATAGGCCACGCCGACGCCGCCGAGCGCCGCGACGCCCAGCGCCGCGATCCAGACCCACGACATGCCGGCCATGAAGAACAGCGCGCCCCAGGCGATGGCGATCAGCATGGTCTGGCCGAAATCCGGCTCCGCGACGAGCAACGCCATGGCGATAGTGAGCAGGATCAGCGCGAAGATATTGCCGGGGATATCGGAGCGGCGGGCGTTCTCGGCGAACAGCCAGGCGATGATGACGACGAAGGACGGCTTCATGAATTCGGACGGCTGGATCGAGAATCCGAGAAGGTTGATCCAGCGCCGCGCGCCCTTCACCTCGACGCCGACGAACAGGGTCGCCAGCATCAGGACGAGCGAGACGACGAGGACGATCAAGGCGGCGCGACGCGCCTGCTTCGGGTTGAGGAAGCTCGTCGCGACCATGACGGCGACTGCCGGCAGGAAGAAGAAGAGGTGGCGCTTGACGAAATGGAAGCTGTCATAGCCGAGCCGTTCGGCGACCGCCGGCGAGCCGGCGAGCGACAGGACGACGCCGCCGAGCATCAGGGCGATCAATCCCGCGAACAGATATTTGTCGACGGTCCACCACCACTCGGCGAATGCGGAACGGTCTGCGCGGCTGACCATCAGGCTGCCTTTCCCCGGGCTGTCACTCCATCAAGCGCGGCCACCAGCGCCCTGAATCGGTCGCCGCGCTTCTCGAAATTCTTGAACTGGTCGTAGCTGGCGCAGGCGGGCGAGAGGAGCACCACCGGTTCGGCCGCATTGTCGCGATCGACGTCGCGGGCTGCCATTTCCGTCGCCGCCTCGAGCGTGCCCGCCATCTCGTAAGGCACCGTATCGCCGAGCGTCGCGGCGAAATCCGCCGCCGCCTCGCCGATCAGATAGGCCTTGGCGACGCGCGGGAAATAATCGACGAGGCTCATGATGCCGCCTTCCTTGGCGCGCCCGCCGGCGATCCAGTAGATGCGCTGGAAGCTCGACAGCGCCTTCTCGGTCGCGTCGGCGTTGGTCGCCTTGGAATCGTTGACGAAGAGCACGCGGCCGCGCCGGCCGACCTCTTCCATCCGGTGCGGCAGGCCGGGAAAACGCTTCAGCCCCTCGACGATCTCGGCATCGCCGAGCCCGAGGGCGCGCACGGCGGCAATCGCTGCCGCCGCGTTCTGGGCATTGTGCCGGCCGCGCAGCGAGCCGATGCCGTCCAGCGAGGCGATCGGCCGCGACGCGCCGTCCTCCGCGATATAGAGCGTGCCGTTCTCGGCATAGACGCCGTCGGCGAGCGGACGCCGCGCCGAGATGCGCACGACCTTCTTGCCGGTACGCGCCAGCCGGTCGGCAACCGACTGGCACCAATTGTCGTCGACCGCGATGACCGCGATATCCGCGCCGGCAACCAGGCGTTCCTTGATCTGCGCGTAATTCTCGATCGTGCCATGCCGGTCGAGGTGGTCGCGCGTCACATTGAGAAGCACGCCGACCGAAGGATCGAGGCCGGGCGCGAGATCGATCTGGAAGGACGAGCACTCGATGACGTGATGACGGCCACTCGCCGGCGGCTCCAGCGACAGGATCGCCGTGCCGATATTGCCGCCAAGCTGAACGTCGCGTCCCGCGAAGGAAAGGAGATGCGCGATCAGTGCCGTCGTCGTCGACTTGCCGTTGGTGCCGGTGATCGCCGTGAAGGGCGCATCGGGCACATTGCGCTGGCGCTCGCGGCAGAAGAATTCAATGTCGCCAATGATCTCGAGGCCGGCGGCTTCGGCGCGCTTCACGGTCCAGTGCGGCTCGGGATGGGTGAGCGGCACGCCGGGCGCCAGGACGAAGCTGTCGAAGTCGCCCCAGTCGGCCTCGCGGAGGTCGACGGTGCGGAGGCCGGCCGCGATCGCAATCGCGACCGAATTGCCGAGATCGTCCCACGCCGCCACTTCCGCCCCGCCCGCCTCGAGCGCCGCCGCCGTCGCGCGGCCGCTCGCGCCGAGTCCGAAGACCGCGACGCGTTTTCCCTTGAAGCTGTTGATCGGGATCATCGTGGCGTCACCGGATCTTGAGGCTCGACAGGCCGATCAGCGCCAGCATGACGGAGATGATCCAGAAACGGATGACGATCTGCGGCTCCTTCCAGCCGAGATGTTCGAAATGGTGATGGATCGGCGCCATCTTGAAGACGCGCTTGCCGGTCAGCTTGAAGGAAGCCACCTGGATGATGACCGAGGCGGCCTCCAGCACGAACAGGCCACCGACGATGGCCAGCACGATCTCATGCTTGGTCGCCACGGCGATCGCGCCGAGCAGGCCGCCGAGAGCGAGCGAACCGGTGTCGCCCATGAAGATCGCGGCCGGTGGCGCGTTGAACCACAGGAAGCCGAGGCCGGCGCCAAGCAGTGCGCCGCAAACGACGGCAAGCTCGCCGGTGCCGGCAACGAAATGGATCTGGAGATACTCGGCGAACACCGCATTGCCGGAGAGATAGGCGATGAAGCCGAAGCTTGCCGCCGCGATCATGACGGGCACGATGGCGAGGCCGTCGAGACCGTCGGTGAGGTTCACCGCATTGCCGGCGCCGACGATGACGATCGCGGCGAAGGGAATGAAGAACCAGGAGAGGTTGAGCAGCACGTCCTTGAAGAAGGGGACGGTGAGCGAGGTCGAGAAGGGCTCGGTGCCGGTCTGCGCCAGGAAGAAGCAGGCAACTGCCGCGACGACGAACTCGATCGAGAGCCGCGCCCTGCCCGAGAAGCCCTTGTGGCTCTGCCTGGTGACCTTCAGGTAGTCGTCGTAAAGGCCGACCAGCCCGAAGGCGAGCGTCACGCCGAGCACGATCCAGACATAGACGCTGCCGAGATTGGCCCAAAGCAGGGTCGAGACGACGAGGCCGGACAGGATCATGAGGCCGCCCATCGTCGGCGTGCCGGCCTTCGTGATCAGGTGGCTCGGCGGCCCGTCGGCACGGATCGGCTGGCCCTTGCCCTGCTTCAGGCGCAGCGTCGCGATGATCGCCGGCCCGAACATGAAGACGAAGAACAGCGCCGTCATCGTCGCGCCGGCCGTCCGGAACGTGATGTAGCGGAAAACGTTCAGAACCGGGAACTCATTTCCGAGCTGGCTGAGGAAGTAGAGCATCAGGCCATTTCCTGTCCGTGATGGTCATCGGCTTCCGCCCGCGAGGATGCGAAGCGCGCCTTCAGGGCCTCGACCAGCGGGCCCATCCGGCTGGCATTCGACCCCTTGACCATGATTACGTCGCCGGGAGCGAGCGCCTCGAAGAGAAGCGGTTCGAGTTCCTTGGCCGTTTCCGCATAGCCGCCGATCCGGCGCAGAGGCAAGGCATCCCTGAGCGAAGCCATCAGCGGACCGACCATGAAAACTTGGTCGATTCCGGATTCGACCAGGATTCCGGCGAGTTCGGCGTGAAGCGTCGGGGTATCCTTGCCGAGTTCGCGCATGTCGCCGAGCACCGCGACGCGCCGCCCCTCATGCCGGGGAACCGCTTGTCCCAATAGGGCAATTGCCGCCCGCATCGAGGCCGGGTTGGCGTTGTAGCTTTCGTCGATCAGGACGGCCTTGCCGCCTTCGTCGAAATGGAGCCGGTGCCTTTCGCCGCGACCTTTGGGCGCGGCCATGTCGCCGAGCGCCATCGCGGTTTTGGCGAGGTCGCCGCCGACCACCGAGACCGCCGCCAGCACCGCCAGGCTGTTCTGGACGACGTGCCGCCCCGGCGCGCCGAGCTTGTAGGTCATCGGCTCGCCGAGGACCGAGGCGGAAACGCAGGAACAGATGTCCTTGAGCTTGACCTTCTCGAGACGCACGTCGGCCTTGAGATGCTCGCCGAAGCCGATGATGCGCGTCACCCCCGCAGCCTTGGCCATCTTGGCAAGCGCCGCATAATGCGGGTTGTCGCGATTGATGATCGCCGCGCCACCCGGCACGAGGCCGTTGAAGATCTCGCCCTTGGCTTTGGCGATCTCTTTTACGTTCTTGAAATATTCGAGATGCACCGGCTCGACGGTCGTGACGATCGCCGCATGCGGCCGCACCATGCGGGTGAGCGGATCGATCTCGCCGGCATGGTTCATGCCGATCTCGAAGACGGCGAAGCGCGCGCTTTCGGGCAGGCGCGCCAGCGTCAGCGGCACGCCCCAATGATTGTTGAAGGAGGCCGGCGAGTAATGCACCTCGCCCTCGGTCGCGAGCGCCCGGGCGAGCATTTCCTTCGTGCCGGTCTTGCCGACGCTGCCGGTGACAGCGATGACTCCGGCGCTGCTCCGCGCCCGCGCCGCGCGGCCGAGATCGGCGAGCGCCGCCAGCACGTCGGGCACGACGGTCAGCGAGCCCTTGACGCGGCCGAGCGTAATCAGCCGCGCTTCGGAGACGACAGCCGTCGCGGCGCCGCGCGCCAGCGCCGAGCTTACATAATCATGGCCGTCGAAACGGTCGCCGGCGATTGCGAAGAAGGCTTCGCCGGGCTGGACGGTACGGCTGTCGATCGAGATGCCGGTGATCGTCTCCGGCCGCGTGTTGAAAGCCCGGCCCTTGATGCCGGCGAGGAAGGCCTCGTAGCTCCAGAGCGGCCGGCTCATGCCGCTTCCTCCGTCTCCAGGAATTTGCGGACGACATCGTGATCCGAGAATTCGAGCTTGCTTGCGCCGACGATCTGGCCGGTCTCGTGGCCCTTGCCGGCGACGCAGAGAACGTCTCCGGCGCGCAGCATGTCGATCGCCTCGCCGATCGCCGCCGCCCGGTCGCCGATCTCGCGCACGCCCGGCGCCGCATCGAGAATCGCTTTCCGAATCGCCGCCGGCTCTTCCGAACGCGGATTGTCGTCGGTGACGATGACGATATCGGCCAGCCGCGACGCCACCTCGCCCATCAGCGGACGCTTGCCCTTGTCGCGGTCGCCGCCGGCGCCGAACACGACGACAAGCCGGCCGGCGGTCATCGGACGGAGGGCGCTCAGCACGCTTTCAAGCGCATCCGGCTTGTGGGCGTAATCGACGAAGATGAGCGCGCCGTTCGCCTTCCGCCCGGCCAGTTCGATGCGGCCCGGCGCGCCGGCAAGCTTCTGGATCGCGGCGAAGGCCACGGCCTGGTCGACGCCGGCGCCGATGGCGAGGCCCGCCGCGACCAGCGCGTTCGACGCCTGGAAGGCGCCGGCAAGCGGCAGGACGATATCGCGCAGACGCCCGAAGGCCTCGATGCGCAATCGCTGCCGGAAACCGTCAGGGACAATGTCGACGAGACGAATGTCCCTGCCCTTCCGCCCGGTCCGGATGAGCGTCGCACCGCGCGCCGCCGCAGTCAGCGCGACGGCTTCGGAATAGTCGCCGTCCATGTCGACGACGGCGATTCCGCCCGCCGGCAGGATCGCACTGAAGAGGCGGAGCTTGGCGCCGAGATAGTCCTCGACGGTCGGATGGTAGTCCATGTGGTCGCGACCGAGATTGGTGAAGCCCGCCGCAACAATGCGCAGGCCGTCGAGCCGCCGCTGGTCGAGGCCGTGGCTCGACGCCTCGATCGCGGCATGGGTGACGCCGGCGGCGGCGAGCTTGTCGAGCATGGCATGCAGCGCGACGGGATCGGGGGTGGTCAGGCTGCCATATTCGGTCCAGTCGCGGCTGACGACGCCGAGCGTGCCGATGCTCGCCGATGACTTGCCCGCCGCCTCGAAGATCTGGCGGGCGAAGGCCGCCACCGACGTCTTGCCGCTCGTGCCTGTGACCGCAACCAGCTTCTCGGGCTGACGCGGATGAAACCGTGCGGCAAGCAGCGACAGCGCGAGATGCGGATCGGCGGCGCGCAGCACCGGCACGCCGATGGTCTCGTCGATCTCCGCATCCGCGGCGGCAAGCACGGCGACGGCGCCGCGCGATACCGCATCGGCCGCGAAGCGCGCGCCGTCGACGGTCGTTCCGGGAATTGCTGCAAAAAGACTGCCGGGCACGATGGCGCGGCTGTCGGCGGAGATCGACGTGATCTCCACGGCGCTGGCCCCGTCCGGCAGTGTCAGATCGGCAGTGGCGAGATCCCCGAGAAGCATTCGACCCGTAATTCGGTTGTGCGCGTCACGCCGCGAAGGCTCTACTCTAATTGGAAACCAGGTGAGGCCCGATGATCTGCGGTTCCTGCGGCTCGACGCCGAGGATCGCCGCCGACCGACGGATGATCGCGCTTACGGTCGGAGCCGCGTTGGAGCCGGCAGTGGCTCCCGCTCCAGGCTTTTCCGGTTTTGGTTCGTCGAGAACGACAAGAACGACATATTTGGGATTGTCCATCGGAAACGCCGCAAGGAAGGAATTAAGCCGCTTTGAGGCGGAATAACGGCCAGCTTCCACCTTCTCGGCGGTCCCGGTCTTGCCGCCAACCATATAGCCCGGCACCGCCGCGCGCTTGCCCGACCCCTTCTCGACATTGAGGCGGAGGAGATAGCGCATCGAGTCGCTGGTCTCCGGCTTGACGACCTGCTTGGCGAGCACCGCCGCCTCTTCCTTGCTGCGCTTCAGGAAGGTCGGCGGAATGAGCCTGCCGCCATTGACCAGCGCCGCGTCGGCGACCGCCACCTGGAGCGGCGTCACCGCCAGGCCGTGGCCGAAGGCAACCGTCATCGTCGTGAGATCGGACCATTTCTTCGGAATGATCGGCAGGGCGACTTCCGGAAGATCGGTCTGCAGGCGGTCCATGAAGCCGAGCTTCTTGAGATAGGCCTGCTGCCCCTCGCTGCCGACCTTCAGCGCCATACGCGCCGAGCCGATATTCGAGGAATAGATGAAGACCTCCGGCACGGTCAGCACACGGTGCTTGCCGTGGAAGTCGTTGATCGTGAAGCGACCGACGCGGATCGCCCGCGACGCATCGATCTTGTCGTTCATCGTCACCAGCCCGGAATCGAAGGCCATGGCGAAGGTGAAGCTCTTGAACACCGAGCCGAGCTCGAAGGCGCCGCCCGACATGCGGTTGAGACGATCCGGCTTGTTGGCGTCGATCGGATCGTTGGGGTCGAAATCGGGATAGGAGACCATGGCGAGGACCTCGCCGGTCTCGACGTCGAGCACGACGCCCGTCGCGGCGATCGCGTCGTAGCGGCCGATGGCGCCGAGCAATTCGTCGCGCATGATATGCTGGACGCGGAGATCGATCGAGAGCTGCACCGGCTCCATGTCTTCGCCGCGCGCGAAGCCGGCCTGATGCAAATCATTCAGCCAGCGGTCGTCGACGAGCTTTTCGAGGCCGGCGATTCCCTGGTTGTCGACATTGACGAGGCCGACGATATGCGCGGCGGTGGGACCGCCCGGATAGAAACGGCGGCTCTCGCTGAGAAAGCCGACGCCGGGAATGCCGAGATCGTGGATCTGCCGGCGCTGGGTCGGCGTGATCTCCCGCTTCACCCAGACGAAGCCGGCGTCGCTCGCGAGCTTCTTGCGCAGCGCACTGGCGTCGAGGTCGGGCAGTACGCTGGTGATCAGCTCGGTCGCCTCGTCCGGATCGATGATGTTGCGCGGCTCGGCATAGAGCGACGCCATCTTGATGTCGGTGGCGAGAATCTCGCCATTGCGGTCAACGAGGTCGGGACGGCTGGTGGCGACGCCAGCATTCGGATCGTTGAGGGCGCCGATCGGCGCCGGCTCCATGACACCGAAGCTGATCAGCCGGCCGATGATGACCATATAGGCGATGGCGAAGGCGCCGACGGTGATCAGGATGCGATTGCGCATCTGGTCCTGCTTCTGCCAGCGCACGTTCTTTTCCGCCTTGCGGCGGCCAAGCGCGGTTTCCGCGGTCGCTGGCTCGGTGGTCGGGAGAGCGGTTTCGGTCATATCGTCGCCTCCATCCCTACCGGATCGTGCTGTTGTTCTCGCCGATGATGTCGGCGATCGCCTGCTGGTCGGCAGGCCCGGCCGTCCTCATCGGGATCTCGTCGAGCCGCACGTATTGCGACGGCGAGAAAGGTTCTAGCTTGAAATGGTCGACATAGCGGTCGACCACCGCCTGCAGGCGGCCGGGCTGCGTCAGCATGCTGAGCTCGGCGCGCAGGAGCTGCATCGCATCCCTCTCGCGGGCGATATTGGCTTCGAGCCTGGCGACGCGCTCGGCGGCCTTCTCGGCCTTATGCTTCATGTCGTAGGTGACGGCAGCGCCGATGATCATCACCACGAGAAGGATGAGATTGATGATGCGGCTCATGACCTGCCCTCGAATTCTGGAACCGTCGGAACGCCCATCGCGGCGGCATCCACCGGCCTCGCCGGCGCCGCAGTGCGCCTGGCGGCGCGAAGCCGCGCGGAGCGCGACCGCGAATTGATCCGGATCTCGTTTTCGCCCGCCTCGACGAGGCCGCGCGTCAGGAGCTCGAAACTCGCCGGGGCGAGTTCGCGCTCCGGCAGGTGCCGCGAGCCGGTCGGGATCGTCGCCGACCGGTCGGCGAGGAAGCGCTTGACGATGCGGTCTTCGAGCGAATGGAAGGAGACGACGACGAGGCGGCCACCTTCGCCGAGGACGCGCTCGGAAGCGGCCAGCGCATCGGCCAGCTCGTCGAGCTCGCGATTGACGAATATGCGGAGCGCCTGGAAGGTCCGAGTCGCGGGATGGATCTGGTCGCCGGGCCGGTGCCCGACGGCACGCGCCACGATCTCGGCAAGCTGTAGCGTGCCGGTGATCGGTCCCTGGCGGCGCGCCGTGGCGATCGCTTTGGCGACCAGCCGCGCCTTCTTCTCCTCGCCAAGCACCGCGATGACGCGGGCAAGCTCCGCCGGCTCCATGGCATTGACGACGTCGGCGGCGCTCGGGCCTTCCTCGCCCATGCGCATGTCGAGCGGCCCGTCGCTGCGGAAGGAGAAGCCGCGCTCCGCCGTGTCGATCTGCATCGAGGAGACGCCGATATCGAGGACGACGCCGTCGATCCGCTCATGGCCGAGATCGCGCGCGATGGCGTCAAGCTCGGCGAAGCGTCCCTGGACCAGTGTCAGCCTGTCGCCGGCCTCGGCCTGCAGCGAAGTGCCGCCGGCAATCGCCGTCGGGTCGCGGTCGATGGCGACGACCGAGGCGCCGGCCGCAAGGATGGCGCGGCTGTAGCCGCCGGCACCGAATGTCCCGTCAATGAAGGTGTCACCGACGGCGGGCGCGAGAAAGCGCAATACCTCCTCGATGAGCACGGGGACATGACGGGCCGGTCCGCCAGCGACACCGTCCGCAACAGTGTCGCGACCCGTCATCATTCCCCCGCTCCTGAGTTTGCACCCGCCGCGCGGTGTTGGGAGCCGAGTTGCTTCCTCAAGTCCCGCACCCGGTTCTTGGCCTCTTCCCGGTATGCAGCGAAGCGATCCGGCTCCCAGATCTGGAATTTGTAGCCCTGGCCGACAAAGGTGACGCGATCGCTGATGCCGGCGTGATCCTTGATCGCGTCCGACAGGATCACCCGCCCGTCCTGGTCGATCTTGAGGATCTCGCTCTCGCCGATCAGCGTCGTGGAGAGATATTCGTGCTCTTCCGAGAAGGCCTCGAAGAGCTTGAGGCTCGAGCGGATCTGGTCGCGGAAACGGTTGCCGCCGGCATCGACCGCGTTGCGGTCGAGCGTCGGACAGCAATAGAGGCCCTCGAAGCCATCGCGGACGAGAACGGCGCGGAACTGCGCCGGGATCGACACCCGTCCTTTGGCATCGAGCCTGTTCGTATAGGTGGATACGAACTCGTCCATCGCCCTCGCCCATCTCCCGGACGCTCGCGTCCGGTTCGTCCCCGTTGCGTCCCCGAGACTGCACGACGCCCTTGCCGAAACGCGGTGCTCCACGCGGCGGCTCGACGGCACAGGCCCAACTCATAAACGGGACGATATGGGATACCATGGGATTTTACTGGACGTCAATGGAAGTCGACGCCCTTCAGGGGCCAAAGCGGACCCCGCAGTATTGATTTCTTAGGCTTAATAATTCGTTGGGATCAGCAAATATGCGGGGGCCACAAACGGGCGGCGCCGCCGTCCTTGTCGGACGACGGCGCCTCATCATGCCAGTTGGCCTGTAAGCCGGGTTCTGTACGGCGGCGGTTAAGCCGCGCGACGGCCATTCCTCTGGGACGCCCGTTACCGGACGCCTCACGCTACCAACCCGGATGACTGGCCCGGAAACAGGCCGGGCCGAAGCCCGCGTCATCCCTATTCGGTATTGCTCCCGGTGGGGTTTACCGTGCCGGTCCCGTTGCCGGTCCCGCGGTGGGCTCTTACCCCACCCTTTCACCCTTACCCGACAGGCCGAAGCCGGCCGGGCGGTTTGCTTTCTGTGGCACTTTCCCTAGGGTCGCCCCCGCCGGACGTTATCCGGCACCGTGTTTCCATGGAGCCCGGACTTTCCTCCCCGACTGCCTTTCGGCCTTGCCGGAGCGGCCGTCCGGCCAACTGACGGACGGAGAAGTGGCGGTTTCGGCCACGCCCGTCAAGGAAAGTCGGTGCTACCCGCCCTTGGCGAGCTGGACCTTGCCGCAATAGCCCTTGATCATCCGCTTGGTGCCATGGCCGCCATTGTAGCGGGAGAGCGTGCCGCATTCGGAGCCGCCGGCGAGCTTCTGCGCCTGGCCGAGATATTTCATACCCCAGCGGATGTTGGTGGCCGGATCGTAGAGATCCTTGGCGCTGCCTAAGTAGCCCATGCCGCGGGCGGTCGAGAGCTTGATCTGCATGAGGCCGATCTCGCCGGCCCTGCCGGTGACATCGGGGTCGAAGCCGCTCTCATGCTTGACGACAGCGCGGGCGAGTTCGACCGGAAGGCCGTTGGCGCGCGCATGCTGCGCGATGAGAACCCCATAGATCTTCTGGGATTGGCCAGCCTTGGACGCGGAGGCCGCTGCGTCTTGGGAGAGGAAGGAAGTTCCGGAGAGAAGAAGAGCGAAAACAAACGCAATACGAAAAGCGAGCTGCATCTACCGAGGTCTCGTTGTTGTTGGTGAGACCGCGGCCAATGACGACGCAATCGTCCGGAAATGTGGCAGGCAGGACGGATTCGTGCCTCAAAGGTCTGTCCGCGCTATTTGGCCGCTATCGCCGAGGGCAGCGCCGCGATCAGCCGTTCCAGCGTCTGGCGCGTCGAGACATCGGCGACCCCGTCGATCCGCTCCGGCCGGAAATGACGCTGGAAGGCGGCCACGACGCCGGCCATGCCGGCATCGAATTCGGCCGCCTCGACAAGGCCGTAGCCGTATTTCCGGAATCGATCCTTGAGCTCCGTCACCGCCGGACCGAGGGCGCCAACCGACAACGTCGGACCATCGCTCCACGGCACCGGCGGCACGTAATGGCCGATGCCGTCCCGATGCAGCCGCTCCCAGGGAAAAAACTCGCCGGGATCGGCCTTCCTGAGCGGCGCGACGTCGGAATGCGCCAGCACCCGCTCGGCCGGGATCGGATGGCGTCGCAATATGTCGCGGCAGAGCAAGGTCAGCGCCGCGATCTGGGCTTCCGGGAAAGGCACATAGCCGAACTCATGACCGGGATTGGCGATCTCGATGCCGATCGAGCGCGAATTGATGTCGGTCTCGCCAAGCCAGTTGGAGACGCCGGCATGATGGGCGCGGCGCCCCTCGTCGACGAGGCGAGTGATGCGCCCATCCTCGAAGACGAAATAATGGCTGGAGACGGTCGAGCGCGGATCGCAAAGCCAGGCGAGCGCCCCTTCCGCCGACGGCATGCCCGTATAATGCAGGAGCAGGATGTCGACCGGCCCGTCGTCTTTGCGGTCACCGAAATTGGGCGACGGCGTCTCCTTGATCTGCATCTCTATGCCCTGCCCCGCTTGCCGCGCGCGCGCTCGATCCGCTCCATCGCACCGTTGATCGCCGCGAGCTTGTCGGTCGCGATCGCCAGGAATTCCGGCGGGACGCCCCGCGCCATCAGGCGGTCGGGATGGGTGTCGGCGACGAGCGCGCGGTAGCGCCGCCTGATCTCGGCCAGCGTCATCGAGCGGTCGACGCCGAGGACGAGATAGGGATCGCCCTCCTCCGGCACGACATGGCGCGCCGCGATCCTCTCGAACTCCAGGCCGTCGATACCGAAGATCGTCCCGACACGGTCGAGATAGGAAAATTCGTCGCGATGCACCGCCCCGTCGGCGGTCGCGATGACAAAGAGTCCGTCGAGCACGTCTTCCCGGCCTTGCCGGTCGTCGGCGTAGAAGTCGGCGATCCGCCTTGCATAGAATTCGAAGCCGGCAATGTCCTGCTTGGCGAGATCGAACAGCCGCGCGACATGCTGCTCCTCGCTCGCCTGCATGACGAAGAGCTTCTTGAAGGTCGCGACCTCGTCATGGGTCACGACGCCGTCCGCCTTCGCCATCTTGGCCGACAGCGCGATCATCGCGGCCGAGAACGCCACCTGCCGGCGCATCTCGGGATCGCCGATGAAGCTGCTGGCCCATTCGAAGACGGCGCCGAGCGCACCGACGCCACCTTCGACGATCTGCAAGAGCTTTTGCCAGATCGCCATCAGGGCGCCCGGGTCGCTTCGCCGGCCTGCTTCTCGAGCCTGACGACGGGTTCGCCCGTATCGTCGGCAAGCGTCAGCACCGAACCCAGGACTGCGAAGGACGCGCTGCTGTCGAGGGCTTCGAGGGTGGCGTCGGAGCGGCGCTTGTTCTCGATGACGCAGCCGCGCAGCGTCGTCAGGCGGGTCAGGAGAACGATCGTCTCGTCCCCGGCCGAATAGCTGCCGTAAAAGAAATTGCAGGCGGTGCAGCCGTCGAAGCCGCCTGCCGTGTCGAAGGCGATGAAGGGCATTTCATCCTGCGGCAGCGGCTCGCCATAGACCTCGACGATGGACCAGTTCGAGCCGGTGAGTGCCGTGGCGAGTTGCGCCGAAGCCGGCGCCGGTCCGGAAAGGATGATCGCAACGAGAAGCGCACCGGCAAGCTCATTCATCGACATCGCTGTCGGTCTCCGCTCAGTCGAACACCGCAAAAAGATAGGTGAGTCCCGGAATGGAGGCGAGCCGGCTCAGGGCCGCGTCACCTTGAGGTCGTCGAAGGCATAACGCGCCGCGCCGGCTTCCGGCGACTCCGCGAAGACGCCGATCTGCTGGCCATTGTCGGGCGCAACCCCGGTGAACTTCGCGAATTCGGCATCGTTCACATAAACGACCGCTTCATTGCCCTTGGTGACGACGCGGAGCTGGTTGGTGCCGGCGTCGCCTGTCTTGGCGCCTTCGGCATTCTTCCAGTCGACCTGCTCCAGCCATTTGCCGCGCTGCCGCCGCCACACCGACGCCTTGCCGTTCGGAGCAAACTCGAAGACGTAGAAATTATTGGCGTCGACATGCCAGAAGACGAGGCCGGCCTTGGCCTCCTCCGGCTCGACGCCGGTCACCGTCGTCATCGACACGCACATGTCGATGTCGTCATAGAGGCTCGCCCGGTTGGTCGCCCAGAAGCTGTCGGCGGCTTCCGGTGCGATGACGAGCCGGCCATCCTCGACCTTGAACGAATCCGTCGCCTCGCCCCAGGTCGGCTGAAGCGCGTCGAAGCGGTCCTGGAAGAGAACGATGTCGCCCTCGCAGGCAGCCGCAGCAATGCTGACCGAGGCAAGCAGCAGTAGGACCGCTGCCCCAAGCCGAATTCCATGCATCTACCGAACGTCTCCCGGACTGTCCCGGCCGCAAATCTACCGGGGATAGCGGGCGAAACCTAGAAGATCATACGCGGTTCGCAAGCCCCGCCGGAGCGGCTAAAGCTTGTCCCCGGCATCATGGACAATTTGCGGCGGAGCGGTCATGGCCCAGACGGGCAGCAAAAAATGGGACTTCTGGATCGACCGGGGCGGCACTTTTACCGATATCGTCGGCCGCGACCCGGAAGGGCGCATTGTCGCAACCAAGCTCCTGTCCGAGAATCCGGGGGCCTGGCGCGATGCCGCCGTCGCCGGAATCCGGCAGTTGCTGGGCCTCCCGGCCGGGGCCCCGATTCCCTCGGGCGAGATCGCCGCGGTGAAGATGGGGACCACGGTCGCCACCAACGCGCTTCTGGAAAGGCGCGGCGACCGCACGCTCCTCCTCATCACAAAAGGCTTCCGCGACGCTCTCGAGATCGGCTACCAGGCGCGGCCGGACATCTTCGCCAAGAAGATCGTCAAGCCGAAAATGCTCTATGAGCGCGTCGTCGAGGCCGACGAACGGGTCCGCGCCGACGGCACCGTCGAGCGCCGACCCGACAGGCAAGTGATTCGCCGTGCGCTCGAAGCGGCTTTCGCCGACGGCATCCGATCGATCGCCATCGTCTTCATGCATGCCTGGAAATATCCGGAGCATGAAAGGCAGGCCGCCGAAATCGCCCGCGCCGTCGGCTTCACCCAGGTCTCCGTCAGTCATGAGGTGTCGCCGCTCATCAAGCTCGTCGGTCGCGGCGACACGACGGTGGTCGACGCCTATCTCTCGCCGATCCTCCGCCGTTATGTCGATCAGGTCGCCGAAGAGCTCGGCCCCGGTCCCCGGCTGATGTTCATGCAGTCGTCGGGCGGCCTGACCTCGGCTGATCTCTTCCAGGGCAAGGATGCCGTCCTCTCCGGACCGGCGGGCGGTGTCGTCGCCTCGGTCGAGAGCGCGCTTGCCGCCGGCTTCGACAGGATCATCGGCTTCGACATGGGCGGCACCTCCACCGACGTGTCGCATTTCGATGGCCGCAACTACGAGCGCGCTGTCGAGACCGAAGTCGCCGGCGTCCGCATGCGCGCCCCGATGCTGCGCATCCATACGGTCGCGGCCGGCGGCGGATCGCTCCTGAAATTCGAGCAGGGCCGCTACCAGGTCGGCCCGCAATCGGCCGGCGCCGATCCCGGCCCCGCCGCCTACCGGCGCGGCGGCGCCGTCGCCGTCACCGACGCCAATGTCATGGTCGGCAAGCTCCTGCCGGCGTATTTTCCGCAGATCTTTGGCGCCTCACGCGACCAGTCGCTCGACGCCGACGCCGTCCGGCATTCCTTCGCACGGCTTGCGGCCGGGATTGGCGACGGGCGGCAGCCAGAGGAGATCGCCGACGGCTTCCTGCAGATCGCCGTGCAGAACATGGCGAACGCCATCAAGAAGATCTCCGTCCAGCGTGGCTACGACGTCACCGACTATGTGCTGAACTGCTTCGGCGGCGCCGGCGGCCAGCATGCCTGCATGGTCGCCGATGCGCTCGGCATGAAGCGCGTCCTTATCCATCCGCTCTCCGGCGTGCTCTCGGCCTATGGCATGGGCCTCGCCCATATCCGCGCCATCCGCAGCCGCACGGTGATCGCGCCGCTGGCGGAAGCATCCCTCCCCGCATTGACGAAGCTCCGCGAGGAGCTGCGCACGATCGTCTTCGACGAACTGGCTGGCCAGGACATCGCCCAGGACGACATCAACACGGCCGCGACCGCACAGCTCCGCTATGACGGCACCGACACGCCGATCGGCGTGCCGTTCGAAAGCGGCCGCATCGCCGAGATGGTCGAGGATTTCGAGGCCGCGCATCGCAAGCAATTCGGCTTCGTCTTCGGCGACCGGCCGATCATCGTCGAGGCCATCGACGTGCAGGCCTTCGGCGGCGGCGCCGAGCTCGACTGGCGCAGGGCCGAGCCGGAGCAGAACCATCCGGCGCCGTCCGATCGGACACGCTTCTATTCAGACGGCGCCTGGCATGACGCCGGCATCCACAGGCGCGAGGATCTGAGACCCGGCGCCGAAATCACCGGCCCGGCCCTCATCGTCGAAGCCCACCAGACCATCGTCGTCGAGCCCGGCTGGCAGGCAATCCTCACCGGGCAGGATAACATCGTGCTGACGCGCAACACGGTCGCGGCGAAGCGCAGCGCGATCGGCACCGAAGCCGATCCGGTCATGCTCGAGGTCTTCAACAACCTGTTCATGTCGATCGCCGAGCAGATGGGCGTGACGCTGCAGAACACCGCCTCGTCGGTGAACATCAAGGAGCGGCTCGACTTCTCCTGCGCCGTCTTCGACGGCGGCGCCCGCCTCGTCGCCAATGCCCCGCATATGCCTGTCCATCTCGGCTCGATGGACCGCTCGGTCGAAACCATCATCCGCCTCAACCAGGGCGACATCCACCCCGGCGACGTCTTCGCGCTGAACGCCCCCTACAATGGCGGCACCCATCTTCCCGACATCACAGTCTGCACGCCGGTCTTCGCCCAAGAGGCGCAACAAGAGGCGAGGAGCGGCGCAGCCGCGACCGGGAAGCAAGAGAAAGAGGCGAGGAGCAGCAAAGCTCCGAACGGGAAGCAAGAAAAAGAGGCGAGGAGCAGCAAAGCTGCGACCGGGAAACAAGCAAAAGAGGCGAGGAGCGGCGCAGCCGCGACCGGGAAGCAAGAAAATACCCAAAACAATATTTTGTTCTGGGTCGCCTCCCGCGGGCATCATGCCGATGTCGGCGGCAGCGCTCCGGGCTCGATGACGCCGCGCGCCACGACCGTCGACGAGGAAGGCGTGCTCATCGACAATTTCCGCCTCGTCGAGCGCGGCCGCTTCCGCGAGACGGAACTTCTTGACCTCCTTACCAACCATCGCTGGCCGTGCCGCAACCCGGCGCAGAATATCGCCGACCTGCGAGCCCAGATTGCCGCCAACGAGAAGGGCGTCCAGGAGGTTCGCAAGATGGTCGAGGATTTCGGCCTCGACACCGTCCGCGCCTATATGGGACACGTCCAGGACAACGCCGCCGAAAGCGTCCGCCGCATCATCCTGGCGCTGAAGGATTCCGAATTCGCCGTCGACACCGACCAGGGCGCGAGGATCCGCGTCAAGATCACCGTCGACCGCGACAAGCGCGAGGCGACGGTCGACTTCACCGGCACCAGCCCGCAGCAGAAGACCAACTTCAACGCGCCCGAGCCGGTGACCCGCGCCGCGGTCCTCTACTGCTTCCGCGTCATGGTCGAGGGCGGCATCCCGATGAATGCCGGCTGCCTCAGACCGATCAACATCATCGTTCCGGACGGCTCGATGCTCTCGCCGCGCTATCCGGCGGCCGTCGTCGCCGGCAATGTCGAGACCAGCCAGCATGTCACCGACTGCCTGTTCGGCGCGCTGGGCGCCATGGCCTCGGCGCAGGGCTCGATGAACAACCTCACCTTCGGCAATAGCCGCTACCAATATTACGAGACCATCTGCTCGGGCGCGCCGGCCGGCATCTTCAACGACGGCGGCGGCTTCGACGGCGCCGACGGCGTCCACACCCACATGACCAATTCCCGCCTGACCGATCCGGAAATCCTCGAATACCGCTTTCCGGTGCTGCTTGAGGATTTTCACATCCGCAGGGGCTCCGGCGGCAGCGGCCGCTGGTCGGCCGGCGGCGGAACGGAACGCACCATCCGCTTTCTCGAGAAGATGGACTGCGCCATCCTCGCCTCGCACCGGACGGTGCCGCCGCACGGGCTCGACGGCGGCGAGTCCGGCGGGCTCGGCTCGACCGCGGTCCGGCGCAGCAACGGCACGGTCGAACCCCTTGCCGGCTGCGACCAGACCGTCCTTGAAGCCGGTGAAGCAATTATCATAACGACGCCGACCGGCGGCGGTTTTGGAAAGCGTTAAGGACTGTAATTCGCGGGCGAATTAGCAATAAATTGTACCCTCGCCATTAGTTGCGTAGATGACTCTCGTAAATTAATCTTCGTCGCGGCGGACGGATGTGCGAGGGGGGCTATCGATGCGGCCTGTCAACGAGATCATCTTGCACTGTACTGCGACGCCGGAAGGCCGACCGGTAACCGTCGCCGAGATCGATTCGTGGCATAGGGCCCGCGGCTGGTCCGGGATCGGCTATCACTACGTCATCCACCTCGATGGCCGGGTCGAAGCGGGTCGACCTCTCGAGAAGATCGGCGCCCATGTCGAGGACCACAACACCGGTACGATCGGCGTCACCTATGTCGGCGGCGT
>CAMCWB010000038.1 GCA_945882315.1 Bauldia litoralis
TCGGTATCAGGCTGAACGGCTTCGGGCTTCGTGGTAGTGCTCGTCATGGCGTGGTCTCCTGTCCGGCGCGTCAACGCTGGACTCGTTCGGGTTAAAGCACCCGGAGACTACGCCACCCTCAATTCCAACCAACTTCGCGACGGCACCTCATCGCCTGCACCAGGACATTCGTGAAGGCCTCGCCGCCACCCGGCATCTGCTGCGGCAGGAAGCCTGTGCCGGATGGTGCCGCGGCGCCGGTATTCTCGCTCGACTGCCAGCTGCGGAGCGCCTTATAGGCCAGCATGCCGAGGACGGCGAGGCCGCCATATTTGACCATATCGGGCATGCCCGGTGCGGGCGCCTGATCGGGCGCCGCCGGCTGTGTCGGCACGGATTGGGTGGGGAAAGATGGCGCCGGCGCTGCGCGCGGAAATGAGGTCGGAGCCGAGTCAAGCGATCCGCGCTCCAGGCCACCCATGCCGGGATTGAACCTGCCGCCGGCCGTGTCGCGGGCCCCGGCTCCGGCCGCAGCACCTGCACCGGCGCCGCCCAGCACCTGACCGAGGATGTCGCCGATGCCGCCGCCACCGGCCGTGCGTCCAGCAGCGCCACCTTGGGCGCCACCCAGGACCTGGCCCAGAATATCGCCGAGGCCACCGCCTCCGGCTGCGCGGCCGCCGGCACCACCCTGGGCGCCGCCGAGAACCTGCCCGAGAATGTCGCCGAGGCCGCCGCCCGTGCCGCTCCCGCTACCGCCTCGCGGCGCCGCGCCGAGCATGCCGCCGAGGATGTCGCCAAGCCCGCCGCCTCCACCCTGGCCGCCCTGGCCGCCCTGGCCGCCCTGACCGCCCTGACCGCCGCCAAGCACGCTGCCGAGAAGGTCACCAAGCCCGCCCTGCCCGGTCTGCCCGGTCTGATTGCCGCCTTTGAGACCGCCGCCTTGTGTCGCCGCTTCAAGCATTTGTTCGAGAATCGAGTTGCCTGCCATAGCCTTCTCCTCCCGGGATCGCGACCCCAACAGCCGCTGCGATTGGATTCCGCCCTATCGGGCACGTCCAGCGGGTTCTCCCCGCTCAGCTAAGCCTTCATGAACTTTGGCGTTTCATTCGACAATATCGACGCCGTTGGTGACGTCCCGATAACGACCGACCGAGACCTTGGCGACGATCCTCAACGACGAGCTCTCGACCAGGCCCGGCAGCGTCTTCTTGAGCTTGTCGACGGTCTTCTCCAGCCGGATGATCTCGCTCGAACCGGTGGTGCGGAACAGGAGATCGTAGAAATAGATGTCGAACAGCGAGCTCCGCGTATATTCGATCTCCTGGTCGTAGCCGCCCGCCCATATCAGCCGGTTGGTGAAAGTCTCGCCCCGCATCTTCGACGGGCGCAGCATGTCGACCAGGTTATATTCGTCGCCGAACTTGCAGGAGCCGAAGAGCACGCCCTTCAGGCGGCGCCGGCGCCGGTTGATCTCGCAGAAGGTGTTGCGGAGGAACGTGCGCGACAGGCCGGAGTCGTCCGGCGCCTCGATCTTCCCGAAATCGCCATGCGCCGCGACATAGAGATATTCGATGTCGCCGCCACCCAGCATGAATTTGGCCGCCTCGCGGAAGAAAACCGCGCCGACGAAGCGCTCATAGGTGAACGCGTCCGGCCGATCCTTGAGCGCGTAGGAAAGGAATTCGAAGAGCGGCCGCACCGTGTGGTGCCGCTCGTTGAACCAGCGTGTCTCGATGACGCCGAGACCCATGTGACGCGTGATGGCCAAACCCGTTCCCCTCTTGTCAGGCGGATACTGCCACAGCTTTTCCGGCGCGCCGACAAGCGATCCGGACATGCGGCAATCACGCCAGGTGGCCAACAGCGAAATCAAGCTAAATCAATAGCTTGCCAGTTTTCTATAATGTTCCAGTTTGGAAAATAATTCGGAAATCGGGATGAGCAGGAGCAGACCGGCATGACACGCCGGCGACGGCTTGAAAAGGCTCGCCCGGCAAGGTGCCGGGCGAGGCTCTCGCCGGTTACATTGAAGCCGGGCCGCGGTTGAGGGCGGCGACCCCGGTCCGGCAGACTTCGACCAGGCCGAGCGGCGCCAGGATCGAGATGAATTCGCCGACCTTGGCCGAGCCGCCGGTGATCTGGAAGACGAAATGCTCGGTCGTGGCATCGAGCACTTCGGCCTTGTAGACGTCGGCCAGCCGTAGCGCCTCGACCCGCTTCTCGCCCTTGCCCGTCACCTTGACCAGCGCCAGCTCCCGCTCGAGCGGCCGCCCGGCGAGCGTCAGGTCGGTCACCGAATGCACCGGCACCAGCCGGCCGAGCTGGTTCTTGATCTGCGCCAGAACCATCGGCGTGCCCGAGGTCACCACCGTGATCCGCGACAGATGCTTGGATTGCTCGGTCTCCGACACGGTGAGCGAGTCGATGTTGTAGCCACGTCCCGAGAACAGGCCGATGACCCGGGCAAGGACGCCCGGCTCGTTGTCGACCACCACCGAGAGCGTGTGCCGCTCGGTCCGGTCGTGGCGCTCTTCCATGAAATAGGCCGAGGCCGGCGGCAGCGGCGCCTCGGCCTTTGCCTTCTTTGCCGGCGCCTTGGACTTCGGCTGGGTATTGCGCGCCATCAGACGAGAACCTTTCCTTCGGCGCTGATCGCATTGCCGAGTTCCGAGTCAGGAATATCGGTGCCGAGCAGCATGTCGTTATGGGCCTTGCCCGACGGGATCATCGGGAAGCAGTTGGCGAGCGCCGCGACGCGGCAGTCGAAGATCACCGGCGCCTTGACCTTGATCATCTCGTCGATCGCCCCGTCGAGATCGCCGGGCTTCGAGGCGCGGATGCCGACGCCGCCATAGGCCTCGGCGAGTTTCACAAAGTCGGGCAGCGAATGCGAATAGGAATGCGACAGGCGGTTGCCGTGCAGGAGCTGCTGCCACTGCCGGACCATGCCCATATACTGGTTGTTGAGGATGAAGATCTTGATCGGCAGGTTGTGCTGAACCGCCGTCGACATCTCCTGCATGGTCATCAGCACCGAGGCGTCGCCGGCGATGTCGATGACGAGGCTGTTGCGGTGCGCCGCCTGCACGCCGACGGCGGCCGGCAGGCCATAGCCCATCGTGCCGAGGCCGCCACTGGTCATCCAGCGGTTCGGCTCGTCGAAATGGAAGAACTGCGCCGCCCACATCTGGTGCTGGCCGACTTCCGTCGTGATGTAGACGTCCTTGCCCCTGGTCTTCTCGAAGAGCCGCTGGATCGCATATTGCGGCATGATCACGTCGCGGTTCTGCCGATAGGCGAGGCTCTTGCGCTCCCGCCAGCGCTCGATCTGCTCCCACCAGTTTTTCAGCGCCGCCTTGTCGACCTTGGCCTTGGTCTCCTTCCAGACCGCCAGCATCGCCTCGAGCACCTTGGTGACGTCGCCGATGATCGGGATGTCGACATGGATGTTCTTGTTGATCGAAGACGGGTCGATATCGACATGGATCTTCTTCGATCCCGGCGAGAAGGCGTCGGTGCGGCCGGTGATGCGGTCATCGAAGCGCGCCCCGATGCAGACCATGACGTCGCAATCATGCATCGTGTTGTTGGCTTCGTAGGTGCCGTGCATGCCGAGCATGCCCAGCCACTGCTTGTCCGAGGCCGGATAGGCGCCGAGCCCCATCAACGTCGAGGTGATCGGGGAGCCGGTCGTCCGGACCAGTTCGCGGAGCAGCGCCGAGGCGCGCGGGCCGGAATTGATGACGCCGCCGCCGGTGTAGAAGACCGGCTTCTTGGCCTTGGCGATGAGTTCGACCGCGGCGCGGATCGCCCGCATGTCGCCATCGACGCGCGGATGATAGGCGCGCGGCTGGACATTTTCCGGGCCGACATAGGTGCCGGTCGCGAACTGGACGTCCTTGGGGATGTCGACGAGCACCGGGCCGGGCCGGCCGTGGGTGGCGACGTAGAAGGCCTCGTGGATGGTGCGCGCCAGGTCGTTGACGTCGCGGACCAGCCAGTTGTGCTTGGTCGCCGGCCGCGTGATGCCGACCGTGTCGGCCTCCTGGAAGGCGTCGTTGCCGATGAGATGGGTCGGCACCTGGCCGGAGAAGCAGACGATCGGGATCGAATCCATCAGCGCGTCGCAGAGCGGCGTCACCATGTTGGTGGCGCCGGGACCCGAGGTGACCAGCGCGACGCCCGGCTTGCCGGTCGAGCGGGCATAGCCTTCGGCCGCGTGGCCGGCGCCCTGCTCGTGGCGGACGAGGATATGCTCGACGTCGTCCTGCTGGATGATCGCGTCATAGATCGGCAGCACCGCGCCGCCCGGATAGCCGAAGATCGTCTTGACGCCCTGGTCGATCAGGGCCTGGACGACCATTTCGGCGCCCGTCATCTGTTGCCCGTGCTTTTTCATCGTTCCGCTCCACTCGTCCGGGCGCTCGACGCCCTGTTACCCTGCCGTTTTGCCAATAAAAAAGGCCCCTGAAGGGCCCTGTTGTCGCGCATCACCGTTCCGGGCAGCCTAGTTGGCCACCCCAGCGATGCGCGCCGGTACTACGAGAAGCTTTGCAATCTTGATCATGGAGCCGTTCTAGGCGCGGCCACGGAAATCGTCAAGCAAGGAAAATCAGACAGTAATCCTGTCCCATTCCGGCATCTGCGTGCGGAACCAGGTCATCTGCCGCTTGGCGTAGCGGCGGGTTTCCGTCTTCATCCCGGCGATCGCCTCGTCGAACGAGGTCTTGCCGGCGAGATGATCGAGAAGCTCGCGCACGCCGATCGCCTTCATCGCCGGCAGGTCCGGTGAAAGCCGCAGATCGCCGAGCCGCTGCGCCTCGTCGAGCGCCCCGTCCCGGAGCATCGCATCGGCGCGCCGGGCGATGCGCTCGTGCAGCGCCGCCCGCTCCGGATCGAGCACCAGCCGCGTCACGTCGGCGACCTCCAGCACCGGCAAGGTCGGCCGCGCCTTCCAGGCGGCCAGCGAGCGTCCCGTTGCCTCGAACACTTCCAGCGCCCGCACGATCCGCGACCGGTCCGACGGCCGGATCGCAGCCGCGTCCTCCGGGTCGATCTCGGCGAGCCGGCGGTGCAGAAGCTCGCTCTCCTCGCCCTCGGCGCTGTTCTGGATCATCTCGCGGATATCGGCCGGAATCGCCGGCACGGCGGCCAGCCCCTCGGTCAGCGCCCGGAAATAGAGCCCGGTGCCGCCGACCACGATCGGCAGGGCCCCGGCCTGCCGCGCCGCATCGAGCTCGGCCGTGACATCGAGCAGCCAGCGGCCGACCGAATAGCGCTCCGAGGCCGGAACCCGGCCGTAGAGCCGGTGCGGCGCCCGCGTCTCGTCCTCGGGGCCCGGACGCGCGGACAGCACCAGCAGTTCGGCATAGACCTGCATGGAATCGGCATTGACGACGATGCCGCCATGCTCGCGGGCAAGCTCGACGGCCAGCCGCGACTTGCCGCTCGCCGTCGGCCCGGCTATCAGGACGGCCTTCGTTCCGGCCCGTATCGTAACCTCAGCCATTGGCCCTCATGACCGAACTCGTCGCGACCTTGATAGCCCGGCCGGGGAACGCCGCAAACCTCGCCATGGCCACCGATCACTGCCTCGATTTCCTCGACGGCTCCAGCGCCGCCGAACTGTCGCGCGGGGAAGCCGTCGACATCGCCTTCACCGGCGACAAGCCGCTGCCCGAGCTCCGCGCCCATCTCCAGACATTCGTCGCCGAACTTCCGGTCGATATTGTGGTCCAGCCCACCGCCGGGCGCCGCAAGATGCTCCTCGTCGCCGACATGGATTCGACCATCATCGGCCAGGAATGCATCGACGAGCTCGCCGATTTCGCCGGCCTCAAGGAGAAGGTCGCGGCGATCACCGAGCGCGCCATGCGCGGCGAGATCGAGTTCGAACCCGCCCTTCGCGAGCGTATCGCGCTCCTCAAAGATCTGCCCGTCTCGGCAATCGACCGCGTCCTGTCGGAACGCATCACCCTCGATCCCGGCGCCAGGGCTCTGATCGCCACGATGCGCGCCAACGGCGCCCGCGCCATCCTCGTCTCCGGCGGCTTCACCGCCTTCGTCGAGCACATCGCCACCCTCGTCGGCTTCAACGAGAGCTATTCGAACCAGCTGTTCGAGACGGACGGCAGGCTCACCGGCATGGTCGGCGAGCCGATCCTCGGCCGCACCGCCAAGCTCGCGACGCTGGAAGATGCGATCATCCGTTTCGGGCTTGCGGTCGAAGCGACCATGGCCGTCGGCGACGGCGCCAACGACCTCGCCATGATCGGCCACGCCGGCCTCGGCATCGCCTATCACGCCAAACCCAAAGTCGCCGCCGCGGCCGCCGCCAGGATCGACCACAACGACCTGACCGCGCTTCTTTTCGCCCAGGGCTACCGGCGCGAGGAGTTTGTTACGTCGTGATGTAGGGCCACCCGGGCCACCTCGTCCTTCGAGGGCCGCTGTGCGGCCACCTCAGGATGAGGCGGAACCATGCTCATGCCGCGCCGGGCCATCAGCACCAAACCCTCCCTCAATCCTCACCCTGAGGTGCGAGGGCCACTAACGACCGAGGACGGGAAGAAGAAAATCCCGAGCCTCGAAGGACGAGGGTTGAGCCGAGGCAGCGGGGCAACCTGTGGAAGTTCGAGTCTTCTCGACCGCACCAAACCATCAAAGAAAAATTAGCGGCAGCTACTCCCTACTCGATCGCTACCGCCACGAAGCGCAGATCGCCATCCTTGTTGGCGAGGAGAAGCAGCGCCGACTTGCGGCCGTCTTTCTTGAGCTCTTCGATCCGCGTCTTGACCTCGTCCGGCGACGCCACCGGCTCCTGTGCGATCTCGACGATCACGTCGCCCTTCCGGACCCGCTTTTCGGCCGCCGCGCTGTCGGCCGCGACGTCGGTGACGACGACGCCCTTGATGTCGGCGCCGATGCCGTATTCCGCGCGCGCTTCCGGCGTGAGGTCGGTGAGCGTCAGGCCGAGCGGACCGGCGGTTGTCGGCACCGGCGGCACATCCTCCGGCGTCTCCTCGGTATCGAGCGCGGTCATTTCCTTCTCGGCATCCTCGAGGCGGCCGAGCGTGACGGTGATCTCCTGCTCGCTGCCCTTGCGGATGACCTTGACCGGCACCTTCTCTCCGATCGGCTCGTCAGCGACCATGCGCGGCAGTTCGTGCATCGCGTCGACCGGCTTGCCCTTGAATTCGACGATGACGTCGCCGGGCAGGATGCCGGCCTCCTCGGCCGGTCCCTTCTCGGTGACGCCGGCGACCAGCGCCCCCTTGGCGGCGGTCATGGCAAGGCCTTCGGCGATCTCGTCGGTCACTTCCTGGATGCGGACGCCGAGCCAGCCGCGCCGGGTTTCGCCGAATTCGCGGAGCTGGTTGATGACATTCTGCGCCGTCTCGGCGGGGATGGCGAAGCCGATGCCGATCGAGCCGCCGGTCGGCGAAATGATCGCCGTGTTGATACCGACCACCTCGCCTTCCATGTTGAAGAGCGGGCCGCCCGAATTGCCGCGATTGATGGCGGCGTCGGTCTGAATGAAATTGTCGTAGGGGCCGGAATTGATGTCGCGGTTGCGCGCCGAGACGATGCCGACGGTCAGCGTGCCGCCGAGGCCGAAGGGATTGCCGATCGCCATCACCCAGTCGCCGACGCGCAGGGTCTCGGCGCTGCCGAACTTGACGGCGGTGAGCGGCTTGGTCGGCGTCACCTTGAGGACGGCGATGTCGGTCTTCTCGTCGCGGCCGACGACTTCCGCGATGAGCTTGGTGCCGTCATTGAAGTTGGCGGCGATCTCGTCGGCGCCCTCGATGACGTGATTGTTGGTGATGAGGATGCCGGAAGCATCGATCACGAAGCCGGATCCGAGCGACTGGACCTTGCGCGGCGCGCCCTCCTGTCCGGGCTGCTCGCTGAAGAACTCGTCGAAGAAATCCTGGAAGGGCGATCCCTCGGGAAGGTCGGGCACCGGGATGCCGCGGGTGCCGGCGACATTCTGCGAGGTCGAGATGTTGACCACCGCGTCGAGAAGCGGCGCGGCGACATCGGCCACCGAATCCGGCCCCTTGGCCATCGCCGAAGTGCCGAGCGCCAGGCTGAAGGCTAGTGCTGAAAGCGTCGCGACAGCCCGCTTGCCGGCGACAAGCGAGGGGAATGCAGACAATACGGCCATAGGCCCTCTCTCCAGATCAGGAAATGCCACGCACCGGCCGTCGCGCATCGGCACGACCTTTGCCGATCGGCTCGCTCCGACAACCATGCTTCAAATAGGGCAAAAAAGCGATCACAACCGCGTCAGCCGCGCACCAGCCAGACCAGCAGCAGGCCGACCGCCACCGCCGCAAGCCCGGCGATGCGGAAGGTGCTTTCCGGCTGGGCGAGCGCCTGCCGCATGAAGGCTTTCGCCGCCTCCGGAAAGCCCGCGTAGAAAATCCCCTCGATGATCAGAACGAGGCCAAGGGCCGCGATCAGATCCGTCATTGTGCGGCGGGAGCGGGTGCCGCAGGTGCAGGGGGGGTCACAGGCGCCGGCGTCGCAGGTGCCGACACCGCGGGCGCCGGCGTGGCGCCACGCACGACCGGCATGCCGGTGAGCGGAGCGGCCCCTGTCGCATCATTGAAGTAGCGGAAGAATTCCGAGTTCGGCGAGATCAGCATCCGTGTCGTGCCCGCCTTCAGGCCCACCTGGTATGCCTGCATCGACCGGTAGAAGTCGAAGAACTCCGGATTGGCGCCATAGGCGAGCGCGAAGGTATTGGTACGGGTCGCGTCGCCATCGCCACGAACCTGCTCCGATTCCCGGTTCGCCTCGGCGACGATGACGGTCGCGGCGCGATCCGCCTCTGCCCGGATTCGACGGGCAGCCTGCTCGCCCTGGGCGCGGATCTCGGTTGCCTCGCGCTGGCGCTCGGTCTGCATCCGCTGGTAGATCGCCTCGCTGTTGGCTGCAGGCAGATCTGCGCGGCGGATACGCACGTCGATGACCTGGATGCCGAAGCTGCCGGCCTCGCGGTTGACCCGCTCGGTGATCCTCTGCATCAGCGCCGAACGCTGGTCGCGGACGACGGTCTCGAAGGTCGACTCGCCGAGCACCTGGCGGACGGCCGAGTTGAGCAGCACCGAGAGGCGCTGGTCGGCCCCGGCGACGCTGCCGGCGGCCTGGTAGAAGCGCAGCGGATCGATGATCTTGTAGCGGCCGAAGGCATCGACGACGAGCCGCTTCTGGTCGGACGCGATGATTTCGAGCGGCGGCGAATCGAGGTCGAGGATGCGCTTGTCGAGGAGCTCGACATTGTCGATCAGCGGCAGCTTGGTGTAGAGCCCGGCTATCTTCACGACACGCACCGGCTCGCCGAAACGCAGCACGAGCGCCTGCTGGGTCTGGTGGACGACGAAGAGCGACAGATAGGCGAGGATGCCGATCGCCGCGAGGATGGCGAGGCCAACGCCTCCGAACAGACGGGCGGTCATTGTGCGGCTCCCGTCGTGCTGCTTTGCGGGCGGGCCAGTTCGTTCAGCGGCAGGTAGGGCACGACGCCGCCGGCGCCGGTGGTATTCTCGTCGACAATGATCTTGTCCATGTCCGAAAGGACGCTTTCCATCGTTTCGAGGAAGATGCGCCGGCGGGTCACGTCGGGCGCCTTCTCGTATTCCGTCAGGACCTTGGTGAAGCGATCCGCCTGGCCGCGTGCCTCGGCAATCGTCCGGTCGCGATAGGCGTTGGCCGCCTCGGTGATCTGCGAGGCCTGGCCGCGGGCTTCGGGAATGATGCGGTTGGAATAGGTCTGCGCTTCGTTCTGGATACGCTCCTGGTCGGCACGCGCCGCCTGGACGTCGCGGAACGCATCGATGACCTCGGCCGGCGGATCGACCTTGAGAAGCTGGACCTGCGTGACCTGCACGCCGGCGCCGTAACCGTCGAGCATCGACTGCATGAGCTCCTGGACAGCCGTCTCGGTGATCTGCCGCGCCTGGGTCAGGATCGGCTGGATGTTGGAACGGCCGACGATCTCGCGCATGGCGCTCTCGGCCACCGCCTTCACCGTGTTTTCCGGATTCTGGATGTTGAACAGGAAATCCTCGGCATTGTTGATGACCCAGAACACCGAGAAATCGATGTCGACGATATTCTCGTCGCCGGTCAGCATCAGGCTTTCTTCCGGGATGTCGCGGCCCATGCCGACCGTGCCGACGTCATCGGCGATCTGGCCGACGGTCACGCGGTTCACGAAGGTGACCTTCGGCGTATAGACCTCGTCGATCGGATAAGGGAGGCGGTAGTTGAGGCCGGGCTGGGCCTGCCGGTCGAACGAGCCGAAGCGGAGCACGATGCCGAGCTCGTCCGGCTGGACACGGAAGGTGAAGAAATTATAGCCGAGGAACGCGACGCCAAGCACCAGCACCGCAATCAGCGCCAGCGGGTTGAGTCCGCCAGCGCCGCCGAGGCCGCCGCCACCTGGCAGCACGCGCTTCAGACGATCCTGGCTGCGCCGGAGCAATTCTTCGAGATCGGGCGGCTGCGGACCGGTGCTGCGCGGACCTTGGCCCCAGGGACCGCCGTTTCCGCCTTTCCAGCCGCCGCCGGATTGATTGCTCCAGGGCATCTTTTTCCCTTCGGGGATTGTCGCAGCGCCGGGCAAAAGTCCCGGCGGTCTGCAAAGAAATCGTTGGCGCGGGTTATAGGCGACTAAGTCCGCCCTTTCAACGCAACCCGCCTCGAATGGCAAACGCGCTGAACCCCTGTCACTTGGTGGTTCGGAAGCACTCTTTCAATCGGCGTCGAACGGCGTCGTCCGCACATAGACAACGAAGGTCGTCGCGGCACTGTCTTTCGGCCCGGAAGGCAGCCTTTCCGCCGTTGTCGCCCGCCAGACGGCAGGGTCGATCGCCGGGAAATGCGTGTCGCCACCGGGTGCCGCTTCGACATGGGTGATGTAGAGCAGGTCGGCGCGTTCGAAGGCGGCGCGATAGACCTCGCCGCCGCCGATCACCATAATTTCATCGTCCGCCGCGGCGCGGGCCCCCGCCTCGGCGGCGACCAGGGCGGCATCGACGCTCGGCACCACCGTCACGCCCTCGGGCGCGAAGTCTTTCTGCCGGGTCACGACGAAATTGACCCGGCCGGCGAGCGGCTTGCCGATCGATTCGAAGGTCTTGCGGCCCATGATCACCGGCTTGCCCATGGTCAGCGCCTTGAAACGCTTCAGGTCGCCAGACAGCCGCCAGGGCATGGCATTGCCGGCGCCGATCACGCCATTCTCCGCCACGGCAGCAATGATCGACAGGCGGATCGTCACGGTTTCAGGTTGGCCATGATCTTTTCAAGGTAGCCCAGCATCACCGCCGAAAGGATGAAAGTCACGTGAAGGATCGTCAGCCACATGACTTTGCTCATATAGCCGTCCGGACCAATATATTGGTTTATGTTCAGGAATACCTGCAGCAGATGGATCGATGAGATCGCGACGATCGATGATGCGACTTTGATCTTGAGGCTGCCCGAATCCATCTTGCCGAGCCAGGACAATTCGGTGGTCTTCGACTCATCGAAGCGACCGACGAAATTCTCGTAGCTCGAGATCATCACCATGACGAGAAGACTGGCGACCAGTGCCGCATCGATCAGCGACAGCATGGCGAGAATCATGTCGTTCTCGCTCAGCACCATCACCTTGGCGGCGATCTCGAGGAATTTGAGCACGAATGAGAAGGCATAGACCGCAAGCGCTGCGCCGAGCCCGACATAGAAGACCACCAGGATCCAGCGGCTTGCCAGAATCAGGCGCTCGATCAGCAATTCCATCGATTTCAACGCAAAGCTCCACGTAAGATCAGCGGGATATCCGCCGCTTCATATACGTGCTCCGACGGCAGCGCCAAGGCTTGGCGCCGCCATGCCGCCCAGCGCCGCCAGCGCCGAGCCATCGAGCCGGCACATGGTCCAGCCGTTCATCAGCGTCGCCCCCATCGAGCGGTAGAAGGCGATCGCCGGCTCGTTCCAGTCGAGCACCGACCATTCCAGCCGGCCGAGATTCTCCGCCAGGCAGCGCGCCGCGAGATGGCCGAGGAGAATGCGGCCGACGCCAAGACCGCGATGTTCGGGCTTCACGAAGAGGTCTTCGAGATAGAGCCCATGCTTCCCGCGGAAGGTCGAGAACGTATAGAACCACAGCCCGAAGCCGACGATCTCGCCGTCGATCTCGGCAAGGTCGCAGAAGACCCGCGGCGTCTCGCCGAACAGCGCTTCCGCGACCTGTTCCGGCGTCGCCTCGACCTCATGGAGAAGCCGTTCGTAGTCGGCGAGCGAACTGATCAGCTCGAAAACCGCGTTGACATCGCTGGGCCGCGCCGCCCGGACGGTTACACTCATACTGCTACCGCCGCCTTGATGTGAGGATGGGGATCGTAGCCTTCCAGCGCGAAATCCGGATAGACGAAGTCGAAGATCGAGCCGACCTCGGGGTTGATCTTCATGGTCGGCAGCGGCTTCGGATCGCGCGCGAGCTGAAGCCGCGCCTGCTCGATATGGTTCAGGTAGAGATGCGCGTCGCCGAGCGTGTGGATGAAGTCGCCCGGCTCCAGCCCTGTGACCTGCGCCACCATCATGGTCAGGAGCGCGTAGGAGGCGATGTTGAACGGCACGCCGAGGAAGATGTCGCCGGAACGCTGGTAGAGTTGGCAGCTCAGCTTGCCGTTCAGGACGTAGAACTGGAAGAGGCAATGGCAGGGCGGCAGCGCCTGCTTGTCGACCTCGGCCGGATTCCACGCCGTGACGATCAGCCGGCGTGAATCGGGGTTTGAACGAATCGCGTCAACCACTTGACGAATCTGGTCGATCGCCTCGCCCTCGCCGGCCGGCCACGACCGCCATTGGGCGCCATAGACCGGTCCGAGATCGCCATTCGCGTCGGCCCAGTCGTCCCAGATGGAAACGCCGTTGGCCTTGAGATAGCGGATATTGGTGTCGCCGGAGAGGAACCAGATCAGTTCATGGATGATCGATTTGAGGTGGACCTTCTTGGTCGTCACCAGCGGAAAGCCTTGCGCAAGGTCGAAGCGCATGTGATGGCCGAAGACCGACAGCGTGCCGGTGCCGGTCCGGTCGCGCTTCTCGACCCCATGGTCGAGGACATGCCGCATCAGGTCTAGATATTGCCGCATGAGTCCAAATCTACCTCAATTCGGCTCGTTCGCCAGACCCTCATCGCCACACCTCAGATCGTTTGTCCGGGGGACAGGACGACGCGGCTGAGGATGAAAGCAAGCACTGCGCAGAGCGCGATCGCCGCGACCATCGGCAGCGACGTCCCGTCGAAGAAGGCGCTGGTGAAAAGCACCGCCAGCGCGCCGCAGACCATCTGGATTGTCCCCATCAGGGCCGAAGCCGTGCCGGCGATCGGCCCGTGCCGGTCGAGCGCCAGCCCGGCGGTCGAGGGAATGACCAGGCCGAGACAGGAGAAGCAGAGGAAAAGCATGGGGATCAGCACGGACAGGCGGTCGACGCCGGCGAGCGTCACGACAAAGAGCGCCACCGCCATCACGGCATAGCCCAGCACTGCGGCACGGATCACCCGCGTGAAGCCGAATCGCCGCGCCAGCAGGCCCGAGAGCTGCGCCGAGCCGATGAAGCCGACGGCATTGCACGAAAAGGCAAAGCTGAAGATGGTCGGTGTCAGGCCGAAATGATCGATATAGACGAAGGACACGCTGGCGATGAAGGTGAAGAAGCTGGCGATGCCAAACCCGCCGATCAGCGACACCCCGAGAAACCGGAGATCGCGGAGCAGCGTGAGGTAGCCCCTGATGACGCTGCCGAAACTCGCCGCCACCCGCTGCTCGGAAGGCCGCGTCTCCGGCAGGGCGAAGGCAACCAGGGCCAGGGCGGCGACGCCGACCAGCGACATCGCGACGAAGACGGCCCGCCAGCCGGCGATCAGGATCAGGCCGCTGCCGGCCAGCGGCGCCAGCACCGGCGCGACGCTGAAGACGAGCATGATCAGCGCCATCAGCCGGGCCGCGTCGGGGCCGGTATGGAGGTCGCGGACGATCGCCCGCGGGATGATCATCCCGGCGCAGGCGCCGATCCCCTGGAGGAAGCGGCAGGCAATCAGGGCCTCGATGGTCGGCGCGAACGCGCAGCCGATCGAGCCGATGACGAAGAGGACGATGCCGAAATAGAGAGGCCGGCGCCGCCCGACCATGTCCGAAACCGGCCCATAAATGATCTGGCAGAGCGCCACCGCCCCGATGAAAATCATGAGGCTCGCCTGCGTGCCGGCGATCGAGGTGTCGAGATCGGCCGCGATTGTCGGCATCGCCGGCAGATACATGTCGATCGCAAACGGGCCCATCGCCGAAAGAAGGCCGAGGACGAGGGCATTGCGGGCAAAACCGTGCTGCATCGGGTGCTCATCGAGGGAGGCGGAGCGACGACGGCGCACGCGGGAGGAGGCATATAGAGCGATCGATGCTGCACTGCAACATCGATCGCCGCAAAATCTTCAGACGGCCTGCTTTTCCGGCAGCGTCTCTTTGTCCCGGAGCGCCTTCCTGACCGCCGGCGCCACCTTGGTGCCGAACAGCTCTATCGAATGCATGAGCTTGTCATGCGGCAGCGCGCCGACGCTGAACTGGCAGAGGAAGCGCTGGTGGCCGAATATCTCGTGCTGGAAGAGGATCTTCTCGACCACCTGCTCCGGGCTGCCGACGAATTGCGCCCCGCGGAGCGTCCGCCCGGCTTCGAACTGGGCCCGCGTCGTCGGCGGCCAGCCGCGTTCCTTGCCGATCCGGGTCATCGCCTCGGCAAAGGGCGGGAACGCCTCGTCGGCCGCCTGCTGCGACGTGTCGGCGACATAGCCATGCGAATTGATGCTGATCGGCAGGGTCGCCGGATCGTGCCCGCCGCGCGCCGCCGCCTGGCGGAAAAGATCGGCGAAGGGCGCGAAGCGCTCCGGCTCGCCGCCGATGACGGCAAGCGCCAGCGGCAGGCCGAGCGTGCCGGCCCGCACGACCGACTGCGGCGTGCCGCCGACCGCGATCCACACCGGCAGCGGGTTCTGGATCGGCCGCGGATAGACGCCTTGCCCGTTGATCGCGGCGCGGTGCTTGCCCGACCAGGTGACCTTGACGCTGTCGCGGATCTTCAGGAGCAGGTCGAGCTTCTCGGAGAAGAGCGCGTCATAGTCCTCGAGCGCATAGCCGAAGAGCGGAAAGGATTCGATGAAGGAGCCCCTGCCCGCCATGATCTCGGCCCTCCCGCCGGAAATCAGGTCGACCGTCGCGAACTCCTGGAAGACCCGGACCGGATCGTCGGACGAAAGCACGTTCACGGCGCTCGTGAGGCGGATATTCTTCGTCCGCGCCGCCGCGGCCGCCAGCACTACGGCCGGCGCCGAGACCGCGAAATCCGGCCGGTGATGCTCGCCGATGCCGAAGACATCGAGCCCGACCTGATCGGCCAGTTCGATCTCCTCCATCAGGTTCTTCAGCCGCGTCGCCGCGTCGATCTGCCGGCCGGTCACCGGGTCCGGCGACATCTCGGCAAAAGTGTAGATTCCGATTTCCATGAAGCCCTCAGCCGCTTTATCGCGAAGCCCATTATGTGGAGCGCTCTTCGCGATGCAGCAAGAGTTCCGGCGTCCTCACCGTTCTTGCTCGGCGATCCGACTCCATTCTGTCGTCATCGGCGGGCTTGACCCGCCGATGACGGTCAAGGGTATCGAGGTGCACGGTTAAGTGGCCGCGGCGCGCCCATCACATCCCAAGCTGAAACCGCTCGAAACGCTGCAGCGCTTCTTCGACCGGCTTCTTGTGGAGCTTCGCGGCCCCCTTGCCGATCCAGGTCCATTTCTGGATCAGGAGCTTTCGGTTGGCTCGGTCGGTCTTGAGGTCGAGCGCCGCGACGATCTCGTCGCCGACCAGGACCGGCAGCGCGAAATAGCCGAGCTTCCGTTTCTCCTTCGGCACATAGGCCTCGAAGATGTGGTCATAGTCGAAGAAGAGCTTGAGCCGCTTCCGCTGGATGATCAGCGGATCGAAGGGCGACAGGATGTGGACAAGCCCGTCGTCGACGGGGGCTTCCGGTGCGTCGAGCAGTTCCGGCGCCGCCCAATGCTCGGTCTTGCCGCTCCCCTCGAAAGCGACCGGCACCAGCGTCTTGCGGCGCACCCGGCCCTCGATGAGCTTCCGCACGCCGGGCTTGCTTCTGGCCTCCAGATGGCAAAGCGAATCAAGGCTGACGATCCCCTGTGCGCGCAGGCCCCGGTCGATGAGATAGTCGAGATATTGCCGGTCGCTGGCCGGCTTCGGCGGCGCCTCCCAGCCGAAATGCCGCTCGGCCAGTTCATAGGTCTTGAGCATCCCGACACGCTCGCTGATCGTCAGGATGCCGCCATAGAAGGCGATCTGGAGGGCCCGCTTCGACGGCTTGCGGCTCGCCCAGGGATGCACCTTGTCGACCAGCACGTCGTCCTCGATGTCGCGGATGGTCAGCGCCCCGCTTTCGCGGATCATCTTCAGCACGCGCTTCTGGTCTTTCCGGCTCGCCGCTCCGAACCAGTCCTCCGGCTTCTTCCGGTGCGCCCGCATCGCCGCGGCATAGAAGCGGAAATCCCGCGTCGGCACGTAGGAGAGCGCATGAGTCCAATACTCGAAGAGCGATTTGTCGATAGTCTGCGCCTGGTGCAGGTCCTCGCGCCGGTACCCGGGAATCCGCGTGAAGAGAATGTGGTGGTGCGAGCGCTCGATCACGTTGATCGTGTCGATCTGGACATAGCCGAGATGCTCGACCGCCTCCCGCGTCGCCTCCGGACCGGCGCCGAAAGGGGCCGCGACGTTGAGGCGTTGCGCCTCCAGCCAGAGGCGGCGCGCCTCGGATTTGGCGATTGAATGGGGCTTTGCGGTGCGGGCGGGCATGATCAATCGCGAGTCGGGAGTGGGAAACCGAGATTATCCCCCCGGCGCTCTATCGCCACCCGCTTCCCATCGGCATGACGAGTCCCTATATTCCCTCTCGCCGGCTTCGGCCGGCTATGGTGATAAACCGCCATCATAATAAGCCTTTCGGACCCGGGGGCAGTACCCGGCGCCTCCACCCGAGCCCGCTTCGTCTGAAGCGGGTTCCGGCGGGGGCGATATAGGATCGACGAGGGTGTAAAAGGTGGACTTTTGCCCGGCATGGTACCGCCGTTATCGGACCTAAATATAGTTGCCAACGACAACTATGCCGAGGCGCGCCTCGCTGCGTAATGCAGTGATGCAACCTCATTCAAAGTCCTTGCGGTTCGCATCGTAAGGCGGGGTTCGGAGGCACCTGGCAACAGAAGCCTCCACTTATTTTTCTCTCGGGGGTCGACTTCCCGCATGGCTGAAGATCTGATCCGCTACGACATCCTCGCGCAGGACGCGCTGCGCGGCGTCGTCCGCAAGGTGCTTTCCGAAGTGGCCCGCACGGGCCTTCCCGGCGAGCATCACTTTTTCATCAGCTTCGCGACGCGGGCAGCCGGCGTCCGCATATCGAGCCGGGTGCTGGCGCAATATCCCGAGGAGATGACGATCGTCCTCCAGCATCAGTTCTGGGACCTGAGCGTCACCGAGCACGCCTTCGAGGTCGGCCTCTCCTTCAACAGCGTGCCCGAGCGCCTGCTGATTCCCTTCACCGCGATCAAGGGCTTTGCCGACCCCTCGGTGCAGTTCGGCCTGCAGTTCGAGGTCGCTCCGGCGACACCGGTCGCGGCCGAGGGCGAAGAAGAGGCGCCGGTCGCCGCCGCGCCGGCAAAGCCGGTCGCCAAGCTGCCAAGCGCTATCGCCCCGGCGCCCGCCCCACTTCCCGTAGCGGAGGTCGCCCAAGTCGACGAGGCGTCGGAATCCGCCCCTCCCGCGCCCGCCGCGGAAGTCGTCAGCCTCGACGCCTTCCGGAAGAAGCACTGACGCTGGTCTAGCTCCGCTTCTGCCGGAACAGGGCCCCCATCCCCTCGCCGATCTCTTCGCCAACAGCCTGATAATACTCATCGATCACGGCAAAGAAGATGCCGTTCATTGTGCGCGACGCCTTCGACTCGAGCACATCGGCGTACGCGGCGAGACCGTCGAGAGATAAAGCGCGGTAGGTGTAGGCAAATCCAGCCAGGATGGAGCGACGATTCAACTCTATCAGCTGCGGCCGCTGTATCTCCATGATTTCATCGATCTGGGCAATCGTATCCGGGTCTGCCTTACCCGCGGCGGCAAGCACGCCTGCCCGAACGAGCGTCATTATCACTGTGGCGCTGATGTCGGTGACGCGCAAAGCTTCGTCTATTCGCCTCACCGCGGCCCACCTCGCCGGATCAGATTCAAGCGTGGCTACCAGCTCGATCTCTTTCGCCTGCACTTCCTTCGCAGCCTCGACCGTTCCACTCTTCACCTCGAGTTCGACCACACGCCGGCCAAGTGACGTGTCCAGAAAAGCCAGTCCCGCAGCGAGGTCATCGGGCGTCAACGCCTCGGAATAAGCAACCTCCAGCGCGGCAATTAGCTTTTGGTCGTCCCACGCGTCGACGACCAAATCCGTGAATGGCTTGGTAAGATCCGACGGAGACTCGCCCTCAAGCTGTTGCGGCAGAATTTCGCGTATCTGCTTTGCCCCCTCGGCAAGCTGCGCGACTATCCCGCTCCGCTCCATGAAGGCCCGCACATCCGCGCGTGGCACCTCGGCGGAGGCATGGCCGGCCGTGGCGGCGGCAAGCAGGAGGCCGGCGAGCATCCGGAAAAGGCGCATTATGGGGCGTCTCCGAGGGCGTGAGACCCGACTTTATCGGTTCTTGGCGCCCGTTTCGCAACGCTTGCACGCCCGCTGTCGAGGTGAGAAAAGCACTCGCGCCCAATATCCTTGAAGGTTCAACGTTTCCAATGTCCGCGAACAAGCCCGCCACCCGCACCGAGACCGACACTTTCGGACCCATCGAGGTCCAGAGCGACCGCTATTGGGGGGCGCAGTCGCAGCGCTCGCTGCAGAATTTCAAGATCGGCTGGGAGAAGCAGCCGCAGCCGATCGTCCGGGCTCTCGGCATCGTCAAGCGCGCCGCGGCGGAGACCAACATGGACCTCGGCGGCCTCGACCGGAAGATCGGCGAGACCATCGTCAAGGCAGCGCAAGAAGTCATCGAGGGCAAGCTCGACGAGCATTTTCCGCTGGTCGTCTGGCAGACCGGCTCGGGCACCCAGTCGAACATGAACGCCAATGAGGTGATCTCGAACCGCGCCATCGAGATGCTCGGCGGCGAGAGGGGCTCGAAGAAGCCGGTCCACCCGAACGACCACGTCAACATGAGCCAGTCGTCGAACGACACCTATCCGACGGCCATGCACATCGCCTGCGCCGAGGAGATCGAGCACCGCCTCCTGCCTGCCCTGCAGAAGCTCCGCAACGCGCTGAACGACAAGGCCCAGCAATGGGCCGGCCTCATCAAGATCGGCCGGACCCACACGCAGGATGCGACGCCGGTCACCCTCGGCCAGGAATTTTCCGGCTACACCAAGCAGGTCGAGAACGGCATCGGCCGCATCGAGCAGACCATGCCGCGCCTGATGGAACTCGCCCAGGGGGGCACCGCGGTCGGCACCGGCCTCAACGCCCCGATCGGCTTTGCCGAAGGCGTCGCCGACAAGATCGCCGCCATCACCGGCATGAAGTTCATCACCGCGCCGAACAAGTTCGAGGCGCTCGCCGCCCATGATGCGATGGTCTTCTCGCATGGCGCGATCAACACCGTCGCCGCCAGCCTCTTCAAGATCGCCAACGACATCCGCCTCCTCGGCTCCGGCCCGCGTTCCGGCCTCGGCGAGTTGTCGCTGCCCGAGAACGAGCCCGGCTCGTCGATCATGCCGGGCAAAGTCAACCCGACCCAATGCGAGGCGATGACCCAGGTCTGCGTCCAGATCTTCGGCAACAACGCCGCGATCACCTTTGCCGACAGCCAGGGCCATTTCGAGCTGAACGTCTACAATCCGGTGATGGCCTACAACTTCCTCCAGTCGGTCCGCCTGATGGCCGATGCGGCGGTCAGCTTCACCGACAATTGCGTCGTCGGCATCAAGGCCAACGAGGCGACCATCGCCGGCCTGATGCAGCGTTCGCTAATGCTGGTCACCGCCCTCGCCCCGAAGATCGGCTACGACAAGGCCGCCGAGATCGCCAAGACGGCCCACAAGAACGGCACTACCCTCAAGGAAGAGGCGACCCGCCTCGGCTACGTCACGGCGGAAGAATTCGACGCCCTCGTCCGGCCGGAGAAGATGATCGGTCCGGGATAGGCTTGAAACTGCCGGCGGTCCCATACATTATGCGCATACCCTATGCGCAGGGAGTGCCAGCATGAACGCTCCATCCAAGCGCGTGAAACGCGCCGTCAACGTCTCGATCAGGGCCGACCTCATCGAAGAGGCCAAGGCCTTCAACACCAATATTTCCGCGGTCGTCGAGCGCGCGCTCGAGGAAGAGCATCGCGAGAAGCGCCGGGACAAGTGGCGGGCCGACAATCAGCGAGCGATCGACTCCTGGAACCGCTGGGTAGAGGACAACGGCATCCCGTTTGAAGAACTGAAGCCGTGGTAGCCGGGAAGCAGTTCGACGTTTGCCGCATCACAGGCTTGCGCGCCGGCAGCGTCGTCGACCTCGCGGTGGTTCTTCAGGACGATGCCCTCTCCCACCTCTCGACCCGGGTCGTTGCGCCGCTCGTGCCGGCAAGCGAAATCGTCGATGTCGACCGTGCGACGCCCCTGGTTGAACTGGACGGCGGCCGCTACGCAGTGGCGATGCATCTCATAATGACGATACCGGTTCGAAATCTTGGTACTCTCGTGGGGACGCTGTCGCGAGACGAGCGTGCATTGAAAAACGCAATTGACACGGTTTTCTTCGGGGTCTGATGCCCATGCCCGCCGAGATCATCAATCTTCGTCGCGTCCGCAAGGCCAAGGCCCGCGATGAGCGCGAGAAGGCGGCGGTCGACAATCGCGTCGCCTTTGGCCGCACCAAGGCGGAGAAGTCGCTCACCGACGCCGAACGCGAGCGCACGACAAAGTCGATCGACGGGCACCGCCGCGATCCGGAGAAAGAGTGAGGCCGTGGACAAGCGGTCGATCACCATCTCAGGCCATCGCACCAGCATCTCGGTGGAAGAGCCCTTCTGGCAGGCGCTCGGCGAGATCGCCAAAAGCCGGAATATCAGCATCGCCGCCCTGATTGCCGAGATCGATCGCAAGCGGCCGGCCGATGGCGGACTCTCTTCGGCGATCCGGCTCCACGTGCTTGCCTGGTACCGGCACACCGAAAAGCGGATCTAACGAGGAGGCAAAGCTGGCGTGTACGGCACCGTCTCGCGCATTTGCGGCAGCGGCGACGGCACCGACATTACAACTAGTGCCTCGTTGGCAGCATCGGCGGCAATATTCCGGACCAGCCCGGCAAATGTTGCGCGGCGCGCTTCTTCCTGTCGAACCCGCTCGATGTCCGCGATCCGATCGCCTTCACCCACCGCGACCGTCTTGCCCGCGTCGAGCATCGCGAGGCGAAATAGTGCCAGCGCCGCCGAACGGTGCTGTTGGTCGAGAATCGCAAGACGATCGACCTCGGCGGCCGCCGCTCTTTCGGATGCCGCCATGGCCGCAGATTGGACGGCGAGCAGCGACCGGTCCGACCAATGCCTCGCCGCGATGACCAGTCTCCGGTTTTCGGCATCCACCGCGTCTCGTACGGCCCTCGCTGCAAGCGCAAGCGACGCCGCCAGCGACCGATCGCGCCGCGCCGCCGTCTCGCGCGCAAGACGTTCGGTCTCGGTATCCGCCGAAATCTTGGTTGCCTGGCCGGCCGAGACCCGCAGAATCAGCAGCGCCTCCGCCCGCCGCTGCCGCACGGCTTCGGCTACGCGCTCGCTTTCCGCCGCTGCCGCCTGCCCCGCTGTCACGAGCGCAGCCGTCCGAACCGACTCAAGGGCGGCGATCCGCAGCCGCTTGGCCTCGCGCGACACCCGCTCGATTTCGGTCGCCGCGGCGCCCTGTCCTGCCGCGGAGCCTACGGCGCGTGCAAAAGCAACGGCAACCGTGCGCCGCCGGTCGGCCTCGACGGTCAAGCGCACAATCTCCTGCGTCAGCGCATTGCTGGCGGCTTCGCCCGCCGCGACCTTCACCGAAACCACCGCTGTATCCCGGAACGCTTCATCGGCGGCCACGACGCGCACTGCCTCGCGCTCGGCAGACGTCCGGCCGGCCGCCAGTGCAGCGGCGCGCGTGACGGTTTCCGCCGCCCCGCGCCATCGCTCGTTCTCGGCGCGGATGCGCATTGTCTCGTCGTCGGCGGCGTTGCGTCCAGCCTCGCCGGCTGCACTCCGCGTCGCGCCGAGCGAGACGAGCCGCAGCCTTTCGATCTCCGCCGCGATTCGCGCCGCTTCATCGCGCGCCCGCCGCTCACCATCCTCACGCAGCTTGCGGCGCTCGCGGTTCAGCCGGTCGCGCTCCAGCCGGTCGGCTTCCGCCTCGCTCAGTATTTCAAGAAGGCGCTCTTCCTGCCGGATGTTCAGATACGAGCCGAATTGCAGGACGTCGATGCTGCGCTCGGGGCTCGCCAGCGGCCCGCGAAAGACGACGCCGACCTGCGGCGACGTTCCCTGCACGCGCTCGTCGATCGGCGGGAAGGCGAGCGTCCAGTCGCTGTCGATCGTCAGCCCGGCGAGATCGATCGCGGCGCTGCCGGTCGCCTTCGCCGCGCCGCCATCGACGAGCAGGCTCTTCACCCGCGCGACGCCGGCGGCAATCGCAAAGGCGCCCTCGGCCTTGTCGAATGTGAGCGAGCCGCCGTCGATCTGCTGCGTGAAGGCCTGGAGAAGTTCCGCCTCGGAAAATTCCTGGCCGATATCGGCAGCCCGCACGATGAACTCCGCCGCCTGCGGATTGACGTAACGTGCCTCGCCGTTGCGAACCGCGACCGTACCGCCGCCGGTCAGCGACGAGACCAGCGAGGACGGTGAACGCCCCGCCCCTTCGAATTCCGCGGAGAGATCGAGCCGGCCGGTTCCGACCGCCCGTCCCGCGCGCCGCCAGACGAGCGATTCCAGCGGCGCGTCCTTGAGATCGAGCCGGCCGGTGACATTGGCGTTGCCGTCGACATTGTGGATCGACAGCGCCCCGGCAATCAAGCCGCCCTCGAACTGCGCCGTTGCGACCTCGATTCCCGTCCGCTGCGGCTGCAGGTCGAGCATCACCTCTGCGGCGGTCGCATCGAGCCCCTGACCGAGCGAAAGCCGGTCGACGGCCATCCTGAGCTTGCCGGAGACGCCACTGACCTGCGGCGCGCCGAACGGCGCCTTCGACCATTGCCCGGCCTCGCCGGTGGTCGCGAGACCGGTGCCGAGCCCGAGTCCCGCCAGCCAGTCGAAGTCGACGGCATCGACATGCATGTCGCCGTCGAGTTGCAGGGCGCCGGCATCCGTGAGCGCCAGCGACGCCCGCCCGCCAACGATCCGCTCGCCGATGCGGCTATTGTTCTTGAGGTTGAGCGTCGCCCGCTTTCCTTCGGTCGCCAGCGTCCCGTCGAAGCGAACCGGAAGCCGGCTTGCCGTTCCGGGCAGGTCGATACCCGCCAGCCGGAAGACCGGACGGAGGTCGTCGGCCTGCGCCGATACCGATCCTGAGAAAGCCGGCGCCGCATCGGCGAGCGTCAGCTTGCCCGCCGACCTGATGCCGAGGCCGACAAGCTCGCCGGCGATCCTGACATCCATCCCGTCGGCCGGCACGCCGGACGCCTTGACCTCGATCCGTGCCCCGCCGACGGCGCCGGAGGCCGGCGTCTCGATACCGGCCTGCAGCGCGAATTCCGTCGCATCGGTGGAGCCCACCACGATATCGGCCGCCGCCTCCCCGCGCCGCCAGTCGGCCGGGTTGCCGGAGAGATCGAGGATGGCGGACAGCGTCGTCGCCGAAAGGTTGCCGCCGAGAGTCACGCGGAAATCCGAGCGCGCGCTGACCGGCGGCGCCTCGATGCTGGCGGTCAGGAAGGCCGGCGACAGCGACGCACCGGCAGCAACCAGCCGCCGGGTCAGCGGATGATCGGGAAACAGGCGCTCGGCGAGTTCGACGACGCCGGCCATCGTATCGGCTTCGAGCTGGGCGTCGAGGCGACCGCGCGGCTGTCCGTTCAACCCTTCGATCCGGCCCTGGGTGACGTTGAGGTTGGCGCCGCCGAGATTGCCGATGCTGAACTCGTTGACCGTCAGCGCGTCGCCGGCAAAGGCGGCATCGACCGCGACGTCCTCGACGGTGAGGTCGTCGAAGCGCAGGGTCCCGGTCTTGAGCTTGACCGCATAGCTGTCGGCAATCGCCCCGGAATGGGCGAGGTCTTCGCCGGCGACCAGTTCGGCCAGCGCTTTCAACTGGACGAAATCGACGCTGTCGGCCTCGATCTCGGTTTCGATGACGCGCCGCGGATTGCGCCCGAGCGCATCGCTCCAGGCGAGCTTGCCGCGCAGCTCCGCAGCGCCGATGGCCGCATCGATATTCTCGAGGAGAAAATTCTTCGGCGCGATCTCGGCCCGGCCCGAAAGCCGGAAGGGCTGCAGGAGCCGGCCAGATCCGGCCTGGCTCGTCCCCCGCCACCAGGTGGCGAAGGCGGCCGGCTGGTCAACCGCGAGCTTGATCTCGCCGCGAAAATCGACCGCGTAGTCGGTCGCCAGGAGTCCGCGAAGCTGCAGGCTGGCGGCCCCCGGCAGGGTCGCGTTGAAACTTGCCAGCCGCCAGCCGCCAAGCGCCGGACGCGCCTCGAAATCGACATTCTGGATCACCGCGCCGCCGACAACGATGCCGGGCACGCTGAAAAAGAGACTGCCGGGGATCGGCGGCACGAAGGAATTGGTGAACCAGGCAACGAGGCTTTCGGCGGCGCTCGCCACCTCGACCGGCTTGCTCGGCCCCTCGCCGAGGGAGCGGTCGAGGTCGATCTGCCGCGCCGTCACATGCGCCTCGAATTTCGGCTCCGCGCCGAAATCGACCATCAGCGAACCGGCAACGCTGTAGGGCCGTTCCGGCGGCCCCTCGGAAAGCACCGCCTTGTCGATCGCCAGTCGGTCGTTGGTCAGCCGGAAAGTGCCTTCGCTGCGCCAGCCGAGCACGGCGCTGTTCTCGGCCGGGGCGCCGCCTTCGACCGGTGAGGCGACGACCTCGGCGATGGTGTAGGTGCCATCGTAGAAGAAACCTTTCTCGTCGCTGCTGAGCACGCCGTCGGCGACCACCGAGACCGGCGCCTCGGCGGGACTGAAATCGGTCCTGACGCGGATGCTGCCGTCATCGAGCCGCCGTCCGGTGGCGAAGCGGAACGGTACCGCCGCCCCCTCCTGGAGAAAGCTGCCGTCGATGCGCCACGGACCGAACAGCGATTGCGCCTCGATCTGCGCATTGATGCCGGCGAAGCTCAGCGCCGTGCCGGCCTGCCCGTCGACATAGTCGAGATGACCGTCGGCGATCGCGACGTTCTGGAGAACCACCTTGTCGGGATCGAGCCCCTTCGAGGCTTCGTTGCGGTGCTGCCAGTCGACATTGCCGCTCCCGTCGACCATCACGCGCAGATGCGGCCGGTCGAGCCGCATCGACACGACCCGGAACTCGCCCTGGAGCAGCGGCGTCAGGTCGATCGTCACCTCGAAGCGGTCGACCGTCATCATCGGCTGGCCGTCCGCCTCGCCCACCCTGACATTCTCGAAGGTGAGCGACGGCGAGGGCAGCAGCGTCGCGCTCGCCGAGCCCACGACCTGCACCGGCCGGCCGAGGATCTTCCCGGCTTCCGCCTCGAAATTCGCCTTGTAGTCGTTCCAGTTGATGAACCACGGGCCGATCAGCGCCGCAAACAGCGCGACGACGATGATCCCACCGATCGTGACGAAGAGCTTGCCCAGTCCTCGCCTCCTCTCAACGCGTCCGATCCGGCACGAGAATCTTGCCGGGGTTGAGGATATCGAGTGGATCGAGCGCCTGCTTGATCATTCGCATCACCTTCAACCCTTCCGGCAGTTCCTCCGCCAGATATTTCACCTTGCCCTGCCCGACGCCATGCTCGCCGGTGCAGGTGCCGTCCATGTCGAGCGCCCGCCGGTTGAGCCGTCCGGTGAAGGCGACGGCGCGCTCGACCTCGCCGGCATCCGTCATGTCGACCAGGATGTTGACGTGGAAATTGCCGTCGCCGACATGGCCGACCATCGTGGCGACGAGGCCGCTCGCGGCAAGGTCGGCCTCGCTGTCGCGGACGCATTCGGCAAGGCGCGACAGCGGCACGCAGACATCGGTCGTGAAGCCTTGGGCGCCGGGCCTGATCGTCGTGCCGGCCCAGTAAGCGTCGTGCCGCGCCTGCCAGAGCCGCGTCCGTTCTTCCGGCTTGACCGCCCAGGCGAAGTCGCCGCCACCGAATTCGCGGGCGATCTCGCCGAAGCGTTCCGACTGCTCGGCGACCGAGGCGGCCGTTCCGTGGAACTCGACGAAAAGCGTCGGCCCTTCGGCGAGGTCGAGCTTCGAATAAAGATTGATCGCCCTGATCATCATCGTGTCGAGAAGCTCGATCCGTGCCACCGGCAACCCCGACTGGATCGTCAGGATCGTCGCGTTGCAGGCCGCCTCGACGCTCGGAAAGCCGCAGACGCCGCCGGCGATCGCTTCGGGAATTCCGTAGAGCCGGAGCGTCACGTCCGTGATGATGCCGAGCGTCCCTTCCGAGCCGACGAGAAGCCGCGTCAGGTCGTAGCCGGCGGCGGATTTCCTGGCGCGCGTCGCCGTCTTAACGATGGAGCCGTCGGCCATCACCGCGGTCAGCGCAATGACATTGTCGCGCATCGTGCCGTAGCGGACCGCATTGGTGCCCGAGGCCCGCGTTGCCGCCATGCCGCCGAGCGTCGCGTCGGCGCCGGGGTCGATCGGGAAGAACAGGCCGCGGTCGCGAAGATATTCATTGAGCTGCTTCCGCGTCACGCCAGGCTCGACGACGCAGTCGAGATCCTCGGCATGAACGGCGAGGACGCGGTTCATCCGGCTGAAATCGATCGAGATGCCGCCGCCCGGCGCATTGACATGCCCCTCGAGGGAGGTACCGACCCCGAAGGCGATGACCGGCACGCGATGCGCGGCGCAGAGCCTGACGATATCGGCCACCTCGGCCGCCGTCTCGACGAAGGCGACCGCGTCGGGCGGCTGGTTGACGAGCCAGGTCGTCGTCGCGCCGTGCTGCTCCCGGACCGCCTGCGAGGTCGCCAGCCGGTCGCCGAGCCGCGCGCCAAGCAGCGGCAGCACGGCAGCGATGCCGGCTTCATTGCGCGGGAGAGATGTGACGGCGATCTGAAACGTCATCGCGACTTGCCAAGCTTCGATATTGCCGGTTTACAGGGGGAGCGTAACAAATCGACGTCCGCGAGCCAAAGAACATGAGCCAAAGCCTTGGCGAGTCCCCGCTTTCCACCGTTTCACCGCCAGAATCCATTCTCTCCGGACCGGTGCGCTCCAAGGTCCTCTTCGTCAAACCCGAATGGATCGACTATAACGGTCACCTCAACGTCGCCTGGTACGAGGTCCTGTTCGGGCTCGGCATCGGCGCCATCTTCAAGGTGATCGGCCTCGGCGAGAATTATCGCGCCGAGCGCAACAAATCGCTTTTCGCCGTCGAGGCGCATCTCTCCTATGTGCGCGAGATCGGGCCGGAAGACACCGTCGTGGTCGACAATCAGCTTCTCGACCACGACCTCAAGCGCCTCCGCCTCTTCCAGACGCTGGTCCATGCCGAAAAGGGCCACATCGTCGCGACGCGCGAGATGATGCAGCTCCATATCGACATGGAGACGCGGAAGACCGCTCCCTTCCCCGACGACATCCTCGCCCGCATCACAGCCTGTGCCGAGGCCCACGCCGGGCTGCCGGTGCCGAAGCAGGCCGGCCGCAGCATCGCCATCCCGCGCGGCTGAGCGGGAGACCCGGCAAAAGGCATGGCGACCCGGCTGACGGTCCTGATCCTCGGCGGGTATGGCACCTTCGGCGGCAGGCTGGCGCGGCTGCTGGCCTCCGACGACCGGCTGACCCTGATCGTCGCCGGACGGTCGCCGAAAGGGCCCGGCAATTCTGCGAAGGGCTTGCCGGCGCCGCCGCAACGATTCCCCTGGCGCTCGATCGCGACGGCGACCTCACACCCGCGCTGGAGCGCGACCGTCCCGATATCCTCGTCGACGCCTCCGGCCCGTTCCAGGCCTACGGCACGGCTGCCTACCGGGTCGTCGAAGCCTGCATCCTTCACGGCATCGCCTATATCGACCTCGCCGACGGAGCGGATTTCGTCGACGGCATCCGGCGGCTCGACGACGCTGCCCGGCAGCGCGATGTCTTCGTCCTGTCGGGTGCCAGCACCCATCCCGCCTTGACGGCCGCGGTCGTGCGGAACCTCGGCCGCGACATGAGCCGGATCGATACGCTCACGGCGGGCATCGCACCCTCGCCCTTTGCCGGGCTGGGACTGAGCGTCATTCGCACCATCGCCTCCTATGCCGGCAAGCCGGTCGCGCTCCGCACCGAAGGCGAGGAGCGGCGCGCTCATGCGCTGACGGAGACGAAGCGCTTCACCATCGCACCGCCCGTGCGCCTGCCGCTCGGCAACCGGCTGTTCTCGCTGATCGATGTGCCCGACTATCGGAGCCTGCCAGAATTGCGGCCGGAGCTGCGCACCGTCTGGATCGGCGCCGGGCCGCTGCCGGAAGTCCTGCACCGCGGCTTCATCGGCCTCGCCTGGCTCGTCCGGCTCGGCCTCCTGCCGTCGCTGGCTTTCCTCGCCTCCCTTTTTCACCGCGTCAGCAGCCATTGGCGTTGGGGCGAACATCGCAGCGGCATGTTTGTCTGGCTGACCGGCAGCGACGCGGAAGGCGCCGTGGCGCGCGAATGGTACGTCGTCGCGGAAGGCGATGCGGGCCCGTCGATCCCGGCCATGGCGGCGGCGGCGATTGTCTTCCGCTGCCTGGACGGAGAGAGGCCGGCAAGCGGCGCCCGGCCGGCCGGCCACGACATCGAACTCGCCGACTATGAGCGCTTCTTCGCCGGTCGAAAGATCGGCACCAGCACCCGCGAGGAGCGCGTCAATATCGCGACGCTCCCGCTCTATCGTCGAATCCTCGACAACGCTTTCGAGGAATTGCCGCCGGCGATCCGCAGGCTCCACGACATCGAAAAATCGATCCGGGCGCAGGGCAGCGCGAGGATCGAGCGCGGCCGGAGCCCGCTCGCCCGCCTCGCCGCGGCGATCATCGGCTTTCCGAAGGCGGGCGACGATGTCCCGGTCGAGGTAAGTTTCGGCGTCGCAAACGGCCGCGAGACATGGCGACGGACGTTCGCCGGCAAATCCTTCGTGAGCCTTCAGGAAGAAGGGACTGGGCGTTCGGCGCGCCTGCTCATCGAGCGCTTCGGCCCGCTGGCATTCGCCATGGCGGTCGTCGTCGCCGGCGGCAGGCTGGACCTGGTGATGCGGCGCTGGACGGCTTTCGGAATCCCGCTGCCGCTATGGATGGCGCCTCGGATGACCGCTCATGAGCGGGAGGAGAACCGCCGCTTCAATTTTCATGTCGAGATCGGCCACCCGCTCACTGGGCTGATCGTCCGCTATCGCGGCTGGCTGGAGCCGGTCGCAGAAGCCTAGGGGCCGCCGGTGATGCTCACGCCGCCGATGATGCCGCCCTTGTTGACGATCTTGACCGAGCCGCCGCCGGTGACCTTGATGCCGGTCGAACCGCTGATCGTGCCGCTGTTGACGATGGTTTTCGATCCCGAGCCGGTGGCTGTGATCCCGGCCTCGGAGCCGCCATTGATCTTGCCCTTGTTGACCAGCTTCGATTCGCCCGGGCCCATCGTCTGAGCGCCGACCGATTCGTTCTTTTTGATCTTCTTGAATTCGCGGGCGTCGGCAGCGCTCGACACGGTGCATATCAGCGCCACTGCGACGGCCGAATACAGGTAATTTTTCACGAGTCTCTCCCGCGCTGATCGAAAGCAGACGGATAATAGCCCGGATACAACCGTGACGCTACTTTGAAGCCAGCGGCTTCGGCGCGAAGGGTTGCCCAAATCGGCTTGGAAGCCCGATCCGGCCTGGCAAGAAACGGAATGCGGCCGCCCCCCGGACTGCCTAGACTGCGCCTCCCGCAACCGGTTCCGCGACATGCCCCCTTCCCTCCACCGGTCGATGACGTCTTTCGAATGGGCGCTTCTGGTCGGGCTTTCGATTCTCTGGGGCGCCTCCTTCCTGTTCGTCGCCGTGCAGGTCGAGTCTCTGTCGCCGGTCACGGTCGTGACGCTGCGCGTCATCATCGCGGCCCTGCTGCTCTATGCGACCCTCGCCGTGATCGGCGTGCGCATGCCGCGCGACCCGCTGTCCTGGCGCGACTTCATGATCATGGGCGTCCTCAACAATGTTTTCCCCTTCACCCTGATCGCCTACGGCCAGAGCCATATAGCGAGCGGCCTCGCCTCGATTCTCAACGCCACCGCGCCGCTCTTCACGGTCGTCGTCGCGCATTTCCTAACCGCCGACGAGAAGATGACGCCGGCACGGATCGCCGGGGTGTTGACCGGATTCGCCGGCGTCGTGGTGATGATCGGGCCCACGGCGCTGGCCGATATCGGCGGCGAACTCCTGCCCGAACTCGCGTGCCTCGTCGCCGCGCTCGGCTATGCGCTTTCCGCCGTCTTCGCCCGGCGATTCTCGCGGCGCGGCATCCCGCCCATGGCGATCGCCACCGGCCAGATGACCACCGCCTCGCTTGTCATGCTGCCCTTCTGGCTGGTGCTGGAGCAGCCCTGGAACCTGCCGGCTCCGAGCCTCCAGGTCGTCGCATCGGTGCTGGCGCTGGCGGCGCTGTCGACGGTCGTCGCCTATGTCATCTACTATCGGATCCTGGCCACCGCCGGCTCGGTCAACCTGATGCTCGTCACCTTCTTGATCCCGATAACCGGCATCCTGCTCGGCGCGCTGGTGCTCGGCGAAAGGCTGGCGATGCGGCACTTCCTCGGCATGGCGGCGATCGGCATCGGCCTCGCCTGCATCGACGGCCGCCTGATCCGCCGCATCTCCCGGCTGACAATCGCCCGCTAAAGCGGGTAACGTCCCGCCCACAACAAGGGCAGGGAGGGAATTAAAGCCATGGGGAATACGCTTTCCGGGAAAGTCGCCGTCATCACCGGCGGCAGCCGCGGCATCGGCCGCGCCGTCGCGAAGGCCTTTGCCGCCGAGGGCGCCGAGACGGTGCTGGCGGCGAAATCCGAGGCCAATCTCACGAAGACTGCCGACGAGATCGTCGCTGCCGGCGGCAAGAAGCCGACCATCGTCGCGGCCGACCTCGGCACGCTGGCCGGCTGCCAGACGCTCTTCGACGCCGTGAAGGCATCGCCCGGACGCTGCGACATCCTCGTCAACTCGGCCGGCGCCACCAAGGCCGGCAATTTCATCGAGCAGCCCGACGAGCTCTGGCTCGACGGCTTTGCCCTGAAATTCTTCGGCACCGTCCGCCTGTCGCGCCTCTTCTGGCCGATGCTCACCTCCGCCCGCGGCCACGTCGTCATGATCAATGGCGGCATGGCCCGGCAACCCAATCCGCAGAACCTCGTTGGCGGCTCGGTCAATGCCGCCATGGCGAACTTCGCCAAGGGCCTTTCCTTCCTCGGCATCAAGGACGGCGTCAGCGTCAACACCATCCATCCCGGCCGCACCAATACCGACCGTAACGCCGATCTGATGAAGCAGGAGGCCGCCGCGAGCGGCAAGACCATCGCCGAAGTCGCTGCCGACCAGGCGAAGAAGGCCGGCATCCGCCGCATGGGCGAGCCTGAGGACATCTCGGCGCTGGCCCTTTTCCTCGTCTCCCCGGCCGCCGGCCACATCCAGGGCGTCGCAATCTCGGTCGACGGCGGCGCGACCCAGGGGATATAATGAGGACTTGCGACAGAGGCAATTTTACCGGGTAGGCCAAGTAGTGATGAGCTTTCAGGGAGAGCCCCCGGTCCGTTTCATCGATTTTCACCGGTCGCCGGACCGGCGGGGATATTTTGAGCGCCAGCGGAGCGGTATTTCATACGATCCCGCTCTGCACCGCTGGATCATCGATAGCGTCTCGCTTGCGACGGACGTGCTCGGCGACCCACGTTTTTTGACCGCGGATTATGAAGGCGTTTGCGCCCATATGGCCAAGGCCGGCAAGCCGGTGGAGAACCTGGCCCTGGCCTACGCCAACATTCCGCTTTGTCACGACGGCGAGAGGCATCGGACGCTGCGCCGATCCATGTCGGAGCATCTCGCCGCCAAGCGGAAACAGATGCTTCCCGAACTCGGCGCGCTCGTCGCGAATCATATTTCGCCGTTCGGCCGGCCGGGCAAGGTCGAGGTGATGGCCGAGGTGCTTGCACCGCTGGTCGACGACTTCATGGGCCGTCTCATCGAGGCGGTGATCGGCGACGCCAAGGCGCTGGCCGCCCTGTCCCCTGCCTTCGACCACCTGATGGGCGAACGCAAGATGCTTCAGACCGATGCCGAGATCGCCAAGGTCCGCGCCACGATCCAGGCAGGCCTGCCGGCTGACAGGCAAGATGCCGAAGGCAGGCACCTTGCGTTGCTGATGCTTGGCCGCGACCCGTTGCTCGGCACGCTCGGCGAAAGCTTCCGCCACGTCTTCGAAAAGGAGAGCGGCAAGCCGCTTGCGGGGATCGAGTTTCCGGTGATGCCCCCGGAGACCGGTGTTCCCTATATCGAGAGGCTTGCGAGCGAGGATTGCCGGCTTGCCGGCGTCGAGATCGTCGCCGGCGCAAGGCTGCGGATCCTCCTGCAGGCCTACTGCTATTGCGAAGAGGAGCGCGAGCATCTGCGCATCTTCGGCGTCGGTTCGCATGCTTGCCTCGGTCGGCTGCTGGCCCTCGATCTATGGCGGGAACTGACGCGGCAGCTCGTCTGCCTGCCCACCCGGGTGGTCTTCGAAAGAGCGGCGCCGAGAACCACGGACTATGTCTTCACCTGCCCCCAATCACTCCACATCGAGGTTCTCCATGACGTCCGCTGAAATCCGCGTCGTGATCATAAAGGCGCTCAACGAGGCCCTCGTCATTCCGGTGGAGGTCCAGCCGCGGATGGCCGATCCGAATGCAGACATAAGATTCGACGAATTTAAAATCGACAGCCTGTCTGCCACCGAGATCGCGATGGCGATCGAGGACGAGGCTGGCTATGTCTGCGAACTCGGCGATTTTCTCGCCTATCCGTCGGTGCAGGCCCTTGCGGCCCATATCGCCGGACAGCGCAGCGCGGTGAGGCAATAGACCAGCGGCAGGTCCGGGCTGAGCCGCGCGGCCCAATGCGGCCCCTTCACGAGGGCCGGCGCCCCCCATCGCACCCGCCCCGCTTCCGCCCCACATGTTGCTATAGTGTTCTCGTGAAAAGATTCCCCATATATCCCGTTGGCGTATGTGCGCCATGTGGGGTAAACTTTGCGGCAACACTGATTCTTGGGGCTGTGACAATGGATGGCTAAGCCGTCCGAGTTTGACGTCTTCGCGGGCATACCTGGGGCTGTCCGCATCGTGCTTATGTTGGGGGGCGCGCTAGTGAGCGCGTTCTCGGGGGTACTGCCCGAGGCGTGGCAACTCGCCGGCTTCATCGCCGGCATAGCCGCCATCATTGTTGGCGGACTTGGTTCGCTTTGGCACCTACTGAACGAAAGGCGAGCAAGACAAGGCAAATCGAGGATTGGATTGGAACCGCTTCACATCATCGGGCTGGGACTACTCATCGCGCTGGGCGGCGTTGGTTGGCAAATATTTTGGGGCTCCTCGTCATCGCAATTAGAACGGCTTCAGGCCGACTTTGATCGGCTTGTGCGGCCACGATTACTGAGGAACAGGTGATGAAACTGGAGCAATTTCTGCTCCAGCGGGCTGACCAGAAAGCCACCGCAATCATTCGATACGTACCGTCGAATAGCGAGGCATCCGAATATGCATCCGGCATTTACCATGGGTTTCGGCGCGGTGGGTGGAAAGCAAGCATCCTTGCACTCACCCGGATTCGCCGGATAACACCGTAATTTTCTGTAATTTCGCAGCGATTCAGGTATAAGAATCAATATCTTAATCTGGATCGCACGAGGCCATTTTGCAGAACCCGGCGGGTGAATCGGTCGATGGTCCTCTCCGGCTCGATTTCGACC
>CAMCWB010000039.1 GCA_945882315.1 Bauldia litoralis
TGACGCACCCGTCCATATAGCTCCACGCCCTTCATCCCCCGCCCTCCGCCGAACCGACGTAGAGAGCTATCAGCTGACGGACTTTTGCTCCGCCGCAGCCAGACAATCCGGCCGCTTCACTGAGGGATTATTCCTCCGGCGCTTACAGTCTCGGCTATCGCCGTCTTCACCGTCGCAATGCCACCGCCGTGAATCGCCAGGGACAGGTCGAAGGGCTCGCCCGTGCGATCCTGCGATCGCGCGGGCGAAAGGGCGGGGTGCAGACGGAATGACGGACGCCCTCGGCATCAGCTGTGTCATTCCGGTTTACAACGGGGAGAGGCACCTCGGCGAAGCCATAGAGAGCGTCCTCCATCAAACGGAACCGGCGCTCGAGATCATCGTCGTCGACGACGGCTCCACGGATCGGAGCGCGGAGGTCGTCCGCAGCTTCGGGCAGCGCATCCGCTACGAGTGGCGGGACCATCGGGGCGTGTCCGCGGCGCGCAATAGCGGGATTCGCATGGCGAAGGGGGAACTCGTCTGCCAACTCGACGCCGACGATGTCTTCGTCGATTGCAAGCTCGAGGTGCAGGCGGAGCGATTTCGGATGCGGCCCGGGCTGGAGTTTTGTGCGGCGCTGACCGAGAATTTCTGGAGCCCCGAACTGCCTGAAGACGAGCGCGACCACCAATCGGTCATGACCGAAGCCTGGCCGCGACACCTCAGCACCTGGCTGTTTCGAAAGCCGCTGTTCGAACGGACCGGCGGTTTCGACGAAGACATGCGGCTGTCGCAGGATGTCGATTGGCTTTTGCGTGCGACCATCGGCGAGGCGGTCTGCGAGACCGTTCCGCGCATCCTGAGCCGCCGGCGCCTGCATCATCTCAACAATACGCGTTTCGCGCGCGAGGAATGCCGTGCCGCCCTGCTGCAGAGCGTCAGCCAGCACTTCCTGAGTGGCAAGCGTGCCGCGATGAAACGGCCGCAATCCTGACCGCCGAATTTGGGCGGCGAAGCGTTCTCAGTCCGTTGGACGATCTTGCCAGGAAGCGCGCCGCGCCTTCCGCATGAGTCCGAGCTTCAGCGCCGGTCGGCGGAGCGGGCGCAGCGCATACCAAAAAGGCGACCACCGGAACCCGCGATCGGCGCACCATTCCTGCAGGAAGGCCTGCGAAGGCAGCGCGAGAAAGCGGATGATCTCGGCGCGCGAACGCCAATTGCTGTGCCGGAACATTGGCCCCAGTCGCCCGCCCTGGGCTTTCCGGGCGCCGGCAAGGACGGCATCGCGATGGCTCCTGCGACTATGCGAGGCTTCGGCCTCAACACGACCCAGCACATCGTCAGGCACCATGATCCCGATCTCCTCGCGGAGATAAGACAGGATAGCGAACAGCGTCAGCGAGAGCCCGCTGGCGGTCGCCGCCCGAATCGCAATGTCCCAATCGGATCCGGTTGGAGCCGATCGGCGCAACAGGCAGGCAGCGTCCGCGACCCAGATCGTCGGTTCGAGGACGGCGCCGCCGCCAACCGGCGAACACAGGTGAATGAGGGCATCGATGGGCGACAGCGCATCGACCGGCTGATCCATGACGCTGATCGAAACGGTTCGCTTCCTCATCTCCGTCTCCGGCAGTGGACACAAAGTCGAGGCCGTCAACGAGCGGAGAAGATTGACCGGCAGCCCTTCGCTGTGAACGAGGTTGACGGCGCGCCGCGTCCGGGAGGTCCCGGCGGCAAACAACCCCGAGCGGGTCAGCGCCTCTTGTGCCCGGACAAGATCCGCGTCCGGAATCCAGAAATCGATATCGTGACAATGCCGCAGCGCCGGTCGCGGATAGGCGGTCGCGGCCAGCGCCGTTCCGTTCAGCAGCACCGGCTCCACGCCTGCCCGCGCAAGGATGCCGAGGACGTCGGACAGTATTTCGCGGACGCGTTTGCTTCGGCGCCCTTCCCAGATGGCGGCCGCCCTCAGAACTGCGAGCGTCGGCGGGTCAAGCTCGATCCCGTGTTCCGTCAGCGCGAAATGGAGCAGCGGCAGAAGCGGCTTGAGGACCGCTCCCTTGCCGGAGATGGCCGCCTGGATGTCGGCGTGGGCTCCGAACCAGGCGCGCCAACTCTCCCCGGCCCGAGCACCAGGCGCCAGGCAGGCCTGCAGGAAGAGCGTCTCCCGGGGACCGGGCAGCAGGACTTTGAGTGTGTCCGCCAGCAGAGGCGGCTGACCTGTTGTGCTCATGAGCACGGCCGCGCGAAATATCGCGGCGTCATCTTGCAAGATCCCGGATCAGGGAGCCGATCGTTGCGGCGATTTCGGCAGGGTCCTCCGACAGGGAGAGCCGAAAGACCGGCAGGCGAGCGGTCAGCCCGGCGCAGAACAGCACCGCGGAGGCGCGCTCGCCGGAAAGCTGGGTGATGGTCGACCGGGCCAGCGCTTCGATGGCCTCGCCCCGGGACATGGGCTCGACGCGCGAAGCCGGCAGCCTCGCGATGGCAGGAACGATGATCGCGCGCAGTCGCAGGCTTTGCGCCATGCATCCGGGAACCACCTCCTCGGGATCAAACTCCAGCTTTCCCTGCCAGTTGACCTGGGCGCTCGTCAGTCGGCGGTCCAGGCCGGCGAAACGCCCGAGGCCGGCCGCGTCCTGCTTGAACAAGCGGTAGATCGGCCATGCCGCCGGCGGATTGCCCGGCTGCACCGCGACATAGTCGTCGCCAACCGTGCATAGCCCATGATGGATGCCGGCGAGCGCGGTCGCGGACTTCCCTATCCCGCCGGGTCCCGAAACGATGACACCGTCATGCCCGTAGCCGAGTGTGGCGCCATGCAGAAGCCGCCAGCCGCGCCGCAGCAAGGCCCAGTGGAGCACGAGCCGGAGCGGGGCGCCCGAATCCCAGATAGGCAGATCGCTGACGGCCCCGGCGAATTGAAGCGCCGCGCCGTTCCGGTCGTCGTGGACCTGCCAGAGGCCGCCTTGGTAAGGATAGGCCGCCTGCAGTCCGGCGGCCTGGAGTTCGCGCTCGAGCAGATCTGCCGAGCAGGCCTGGTCTTCCCACCGGGCAGGCGCCTGTAAGCCAAGCCGTCCTGCCTCGACAACGTCCACGCTAAGGTCGGCTCCCGGGAATGCCGCGGAGGAAAACCCGGTCAGGCGCGCCGTGTAAAGGTCGGCAAGGCCGGCATCGCTGAATCGCACTTTGACCCGGAGGCCCGCGATCGAAAAGCAGCGGACCAGGAGCCGTTCGTCATCGATCTCCGCCGTCTGCCGGAGGAGGTCGCGCAGATAGGCCGGCAACTCCCGCCTCGTCAGACCGACATTTGCCACCAAAGCCAATATCCGTGCATCAGTTTCGTTGGTCTCGCCGAGCCGGGCCGCTAATTTTCACCCGCTTGCATGGGGTGACGCATGACGGCCCCGGCGAGGTCCGCAATCCAGCGCCGCCTATGGTTAAAGTCCAGTCTCCCCGAGACATACGAGGATTATAGGCAGTGCCACAATGTCCGTTTCTGGCGGGGCAGGGGGCGGGAACTGCTCCTGGCGCATAACTGGCGTCAAACTATGAAAATGCCTCTTCTGTGCCTGATTTGGACCGGTTTCGGGCCTTTTGCGAGAGGCCGAGCGAATCTTTCTGGTATTTTTCTCTCGGGTGCACTATGTCCTGCTGGTTCCAGATTTGCCCTGTCTTGTTGTCGCTCGTTAACGGGCATGCTTGATGACGCGAATTCGGATCGATGACCCCGGCAATCACTGCCGGTGTTCCGCAAACGCATCGTAGGAAAGCAACATGGCTATCGGCACAGTAAAGTTTTTCAATTCCAGCAAGGGCTTCGGGTTCATTCAGCCAGATAACGGCGGCCCGGACGTCTTCGTCCATGTCACGGCTCTTGAGCGCGCCGGCATGACTGGCCTCGCAGAAGGCCAGAAGGTCAGCTACGAGGTCGTGACTGAGCGTGGCAAGTCTGCCGCGGCCAATCTCGCTTCGGCGTAAACCGCAGACGCTTTTCAGATTGTAATTCTCGGGCCCGGCGTGAGCTGGGCCCTTTTCGCGCAGGAGAAACCCCATGGCGTTCAAGCCGAATTATGAGCAGCAGCGCGGGGAGCGTAATCGCGCGAAGGAATTGAAGAAGAAGGAGCGGCTGCTCAGCCGCGACGAGGACGCCGCCCGTCGGCGCGCCGCCGGACAGGATGAAGCCCCGGCCGAGACGCCGCCTGCCAAGCAGCCGACGGAATGACAAAGGCACGCACCGACAACAGCACCGTGCTGTTTGACGTCTTTTATGAAGACGGCAGCCGTGCCTCGAACCGCAAAGTTCCGGCCGGCGAAGTCGGCGGGCGCAAGGACGACGGCACCGCCCTCATTTGGCTGTCGGCGCAGGAACAGAAAATATCCGAGCTTTCCGGCAAGCCTCAGCGCGAAATAAAGAAGCTGGTGCGTTCAGGTCGCGAATAGCGTCCCGAGGCCGCCGCCGTATGCGCCAGCCGCTCAATGCGTCTGCATAAGGCTGAAGGCGCTCAATCGCAGCCTTACGGGTCGCCCTTTTGGGGCGTTTCAGACCGAGCGCTGGTCGCGCGCGAGCGGCTGGACTCCCGTCCGCCCCGAGCGAACGCTGATCAAACGCTGAAGCGCCACTTCGCCAGCCGCGGTCGCCTCGCGCTTCGTCGCGTAGGTTTCCTTCGGGGTTTCAGACAAAGTCCGGCCGTCATGACCCAGAACACAGAATGTCCAACGGTGGGATGCGTCCACGCGCGTTACTTCCAGGCGCATAGGGTCGTTCATGTCACTCACTCCAGAAGGCGGCTCATCGCCTGACGAGGTAGTAATACCACAAACTAGGACCTCTGCCGTGAGACATTTGCAACGTGATGTCCCACCGGTTCCTAGTCCTTGAGGCCTTGCCCGCTTGCCAGGCGAGCGCGGGCTCCGGCCTCGACCTTTGCTGCCGCCTCGGGGAACTGGCTGATAAAGCCATCGAAATCGGCGCGCCATATGCCCAGGCATTCACTTTCTTCCAAGGCTCGAACGCTGGCCGACCTCGGCAAATGCTTGATGGTCGAAATCTCGCCAAAGAATTCGCCCGGACCCAGCGTGGCCAGAACCACGGCGTCGGCCTTGTTGATGTCCTTGACCACCTCCACCCGTCCGGAAACGATGATGAAGAAGGCCGCTCCGACGCGGCCCTCCCGCAAGATCATCTGCCCGGCCTTATAGGCTTCCAGCCGGGTTGAGCGCGCAATGAGCTCGATTTCGCTTTTGGCGAGGTTCTCGAAGAGCTGATTGGCCTGAAGTAACTGCGCAATTTCCATTTTGTCAGTTCCCCTTCGGGCGACATCCGCCCGGAACCGCCGAAGCATCTTTTGTGCCGGCACGTGATGGCGCACGCCCGAAATTCCAGGACACCTAGGTTGCCGCCCTTCGCTCGCGAGTCAACGCGTTCGAGCCGCCGGCGTGACGTATGGTCCGCCGGCCGTTGCCTTACGCCGATGCACCGAGAGCAGACAGGAGCCGTGCATCGTCTTCCGGAAGGACGCTGCGCAGGTCGAGGACGACGGCTCCATGTCCCCGGCGGGCCACAAGCTGCCGGGCGACCAGCAGGGCATATAATTCTTCCTCCGTCAGCCCGGCGTGGCTGACGCGAATGGTCCAGGTCGGGAGGTCGACGCCCGGCAGCACCGCGCCACCGCATTGGGCCCGGTCCTCTGCATCGACGGCGTCGTAGCCCGCCCGGCGCAGCAGAGCGGCGAGAGACAGCGCCCGTTCGCGGATCGACACCAACGGCTCGCCAAGGAGCCGCAGGACCGGTATTTCCTGCCAGGCCCGGCCGGCGGCATAGGCGGCAAGCGTCGCCTCGAGCGCGGCCAGCGTCAGCTTGCCCGGGCGGCATGTCCGCGCCAGCGGATGGCGCACAAGCCGGGCGATGAGCGCCTGCTTGCCCACGATTATGCCGGCCTGCGGTCCGCCGATGATCTTGTCGCCGCTGGCGAGAACGAGATCGGCTCCGTCATCCAGGGCCTGCCGGATTGTCGGGCATTCGGGCAATCCGCGTTCGCCGAGGTCGACCAGGCTGCCGCCGCCGAGGTTGACGATGCAGGAGATTCTGCGCTCCCGGCCGAGCTCGACGAGCGCCGGCGTCGGCACATGCTCGACATAGCCGGTCATCGCGATGTTCGACGCATGGCTGCGGAGGATCGCGGCAGTCTGGCCGGTTATCGCGCCGCGGAAGTCATCGATATTGACGCGATTGGCAGCGCCGACCGGCACCAGGCGGGCGCCCGACGCCTCCATGATGTCCCGGATGCGGGCGCCTTGGCTGATCTCCAACAGATCCCTTGCCGCGACGACGATTTCCCGTCCCGAAGCGAGCGCCCCGCCGACCAGAAGGAGCGAGGCCGCATTCGAGGTCGTGACCGCGGCGCTCTCCGCACCGGTCAGGCGCCGCAGCATCTGCTCGCAAAGCTCGCTCCTGCCATAGGCACCGGCGCCGCCGGTGGGTGTCGGGCCGGTGGCCTCGGCGAGGCGATTCCGGGCAGACGGCGACAGCGGCGCGTTGCCCCAGCCGGTGTGAACGATGATGCCGGTCGCGTTGATATAAGTGCGGTCCGCGAGGCGCGTCGCGGTGATACGCTGCGCCGCCTCGCGCGCGATCGCTGAAGCGGCTTCCGCGACGGAGCCTTCCGCGTCCCATGTCGCGATGACCTCACGGACGATATCGGCGAGGCTCGCCCCGCCGAAGGTGTCCTTGAGGCTTGTCAGCTCCGGTTGCCGCAGCACGAGATTGACCGGAGGCGGCTTGCCCCGCCCGCGGCCATTTGGTTTCGACAGCTGCGATTCCCGATCCGGACCGCCATGGAGCAACCAGTCGACAGAGACGCCGCTTTTCGCTGAAATGTCGATCAGCGCCAGGGGATCGGGGATTTCATCGGTAACGAAAGCGCCGCGGCCGGGGAGGGCGCGAATCCGCCCGGCGACAGATCCCGGGCGGATGTGTCTCGTGCCGGTTCCGTCCCGCAGCGGCTCGTTTCGATCGCCGTCCAAAATGCAGCTCCCGTGGCGGAGGGGTGGGGAATCGAACCTCAACCGGATGCAAGACCCGGTTCCGGCAGTTTGACCCGCCGGGCGCGTCGACCCAGACGCACAACCCCCTCCGAAATCAAGATTTCGGGTCATCGTGGCGGCAAACACTGCTATCTTTCGAGCGGCTTGGCCAGTCTTGAACCATGCCATAGTTCGGGCATTGTCCGCGACCAGCCGCGAGGCCCGGGATTTCCTCTCGGCCGACGTCATCCCGCGCGAACTGATCGTCCTGAAATCGGCATCGAGCGGCCATATCGACCGTATCTTCCTCAACCGGGAGCATCAGGACGAAAGATGCTGGTAGAGGATTGCGGCCGGAAGCACTGCCGCTCCTGCAAATTTCTCAAGAGTCCGCAGCCCGTTTCCGGGTCTAGTCGCGTGCCCCGGGCCCGGCGGTGCCAGCGTCTCCGCTGCCGAACACCTTGTCGTAGAGATCCCGCCCGAAGCTCGTCGCCGCCGGTACGCCCGCGACCATCCGGAAGGTCCGCTCGCCATCCGTGCGCCTTTCGGCAAGTAGGAAATGGAAGGACGGGTCGTGCTCGTCGTGAAGGGAGCGGGCGAATTCGTAGAGATGGGTGACGAAGAAAATCCGGATATCGCCCGCCAGGAGGGCGCGGACGATCTGGCCGGCGATCTCGGAGCCTTCCCGCTCATTGGTGGCGGCGAAGGATTCGTTGAAGAGCAGCAGCGCGTCAGGCCGCAGCTCATCGACGATGCCGCTCATGCGGCGGAGCTCCTCGTCGAATTTACCGCTGTTCATGGCGGCGTCCTCCTCCCGCCGGAAATGGGTGAAGACGCCATCGCGAAGGCCCGCGGAAAAGGACCCGGCCGCCACGAACATGCCGGCCTGCATCATGAGCTGCGAAAGGCCGATGCTGCGCAGGAAGGCCGATTTGCCGCCGCGATTGGCGCCGGTGATGACGACGAGCCTTGCGTCATCGGCATCGAAATCGTTCGGCACCATCGGCGTTTCGAGGCCGAGCGCGGTCGTCACGTCATACAGGCCGCGGCATACGAAACGGCGCTCGCCGAGCGGCAGGGGCGACGGGAACGACACCGCTTCGCCTTTCGCCAGAAGCTTGCCATGCAGGTTCAGGCAGCCCTGGTAGAAGGCGAGTTCGGTCCTGAGCTCCCTGAAAAAGCCGAGGATACGCTCGGCCGACTGGGCAAGGGCCGCGGCCAGCAGGCCGAGGCCCTGGTCGCGGAGATCGGAGAGGTTGCGCGCCCCGCTCTCGTCGCGATCGGCGATCGCGATGACATTGTCCTCGTCCCCTTCGCCGAACATGCGCCGGAGCCAGCCTTGCGCCTTCTCCTCTTTTGCCGAGCGGAGAACGTAGCCCTCGCCTTTGTTGCCGAGCCCCAATGAGGCGCTGAGGAGGACGCCGCCGCCGAATTTGAAGCTTTCGAGCCGGCCCGCGACCTTCGCGAAAAACGCAACGTCGAGTTCCTTGCGGAGCATCTCGAACAGGTTGGTAAAAGCGCGCGACTCGAATTTCCCCGCATGTTCATCGGCGACGCGGGCAAGGTCGCGGAGTGTCGTCAGGAATATTTCGAGGACTGCCCGCGACCGGTTGAGGAGACCGACGGCATAGTCGGGCCGGAAGCGGAGCTGCCGGTCCTCCTGGTCGATGGCTTCGACGGCGATGCGATAGATCTCGCCGACGATTCCGGGATTGCGCAGACAGTCGCGGCAGGCCTCCTGCCGGTAGCGGATCGTCTCCTGGTCGGTCAGGCTATGGAGAAGCACGCGCTTCGCCACACTGGCGAGAAAATCGTCGCCGCCAGCCATGGCATCGACAAGGGTGGCGAGATCGAGATCGCGCGACAGCACCGCTTCGTTGGACGGCACGTCGCGGCCCGCGTCGAAGGCGCGGTCGGGAAACAGCAGGAGCGCCCTCATCGCTGCAGGCGCTCCGCTATATCGGCGGAGGTCAGCCGGTGGCGACGGGCCAGCGATTGCGCGAAGGCGAGGCCGTCGGCCGGGCGGCGGCGGATCTTGAAGGTCCGCGCCGCGTCGTCCTCGGCGATCGCCTCGCTGACCAGGCTGACGATCTTCTCGTCCAGTGTCGCCAGTTCGTCGACGAAGGTCACATAGACGCAAAGCGCATCGAGCGCAATGACGTCATGGAGCACCTTCTCGCCAAGGAATCGGGCGTCGGTGAGCGTGGTCGAGGAAAATATCTCGTTCAATATGATGATGCTGTCCGGCGTCGCCGCTTCGAGCGCCAGCCGTATCCGGACAAGGTCGTCTTCGAGCTTGCCGCTCCGGTCCTCGACCTTCTCCTCCCGCTCGAAATGCGTGAGCATCCGGTCGCAGAGAAAAAGCTGCGCGTCGCGGCCGGGCACCGGGCAGCCGAGGCGGGCGAGATAATGGAGTTGTCCGAAGGTGCGGGCGAAGGTCGTCTTGCCGCCCTGGTTCGGTCCGGTGACGACGAAAACGCGCTCGCGGCCCTGCATGGAGAAGTCGTTGCGGACGATGTCGGCCTCTTCGCGGACGAGCTTGATCGCCAGCGCCAGGTCGAAGGCGTCCTCCGCCGACACCGTCTTGTTCGTGGCCGACAAACGCGGGTAGCAGAAGCTCAGCCCGGCTGGCCGGAAGCGTGCGGTGAAATCGAGACAGGCGCGGTAGAAGCCGATATCCGCCTCGAAATCCATGATCTTCTCGTCGAGGCAGCTCCTGCCGGCGGCGCAGAATTCCTCCAGCGCGGCGAAGATTTCCGGGAACAGATGCGTGACGGAATCGAGAATGCGGGCTTCGAGCTGGTTCATTTCGATGCGCACCGGAGATGGGTTGGCGCCTTCACCGACATCGATCCTTTCGAAGCCGGTGAACACCGAAGACAGGTCGGCGCCGAGATCGGCCTCGCCGGCATAGGGGCGGACCGTGACGCGATTGTCGCGGATGAGCAGGCAATAGCGAATGGCGGAGAGATCGGCCTTGAGCTTCTGCGCGGCGGCGCGAAGCGACTGAAACCGGTCGGATGAGAGATAGGCCGACAGGTAGTCGCAAAAGGCGGTGAGGCCGCCGGATTTCAGGTTGGCAACGGACAGGCCCGCGGAGAGCGCGGCGACGGCGTGACAATAGGCTTCGACGGCGTCCAGGAACCAGCGCTGCTTCTGCGGGGCATGGAAGATCCGCTCCGACAAGGCCAGGCTATCCTGGGCCTTCCGCATATCTTCCGCGAAGGCATCGATGACCTGCCGGTTCCGGCGGGATTCGAGGTCGATCATGACCTGCTGGCGGTATCGGATCGCCTCGACGGTTGCGAGGGGCTTCAGGAAAATCCGGCGCAAATGGCCTTGGTCGCTGTCGCCGACGATCGCATCGATGATCTGATCGAGGTTGAGGTCGGCGAGGACGCCGGGATCCTCCCGCTGATCGCCTCCCCGGCGACCGTCGGTCCCTTCGTAGAGGATGCTCTGGAAACTCATGACGCCGACGGCCTTTCTGCCGGGGGAAGTTTAGGGCTCCCGCACCGGATCGCCACCTGGCTGGGCCGCGACACTGTCGACCGGGCGGCGGGGCCTCAGACCCCGCCGCGTCTGCCGATCCTAGGCCGCTGCCGGAACGAGCTGGGCGCTCGGCGTCGATTTCGAGATCGCAATTTCCTCTTCCGTCATGTCGGCCGGGACATCGGCGAAGAGCGGCGTGCTGAGGTAGCGCTCGCCGGTGTCGGGCAGCATGCAGAGGATGGTGGCGCCCTTCTCGGCTTCCGCCGCGATGCGGAGTGCGCCGGCGAAGGTGCCGCCGGAGGTGATGCCGCAGAAGATGCCTTCCTTGGCGGCCAGGTCCTTGCTGCAGCGTATGGCCTCGGGGCCTGGAATGGCGAGCAGCTTGTCGATGGCGTGCATGTCGACGGCGTCGGCGGTAATCTTCGGGATGAAGTCCGGCGTCCAGCCCTGCATCGGATGCGGCTTGAAGTTGGGATGGCCGGCCGAGGGCGAGCCGTCGGGGTTGCGCGCCTGCGCGACGCCGCTCGCCAGGAGCTGTGCGTCCTCGGGCTCGCAGACGATGATCTTCGTCTCGGGCCGCTCCTTGTGCAGCACGCGCGACACGCCCTTCAGCGTGCCGCCGGTGCTGTAACCGGTCACCCAGTAGTCGAGCCGCTCGCCGGCGAAGGCGTCGACGATCTCGCGGGCGGTGGTGCGCGAATGGATGTCGGGGTTGGCCTCGTTCTCGAACTGGCAGGTCATGAACCAACCGTTTTTCTTGGCGAGCTCCTGGGCCTTCATCACCATGCCGACGCCGCGCAGCGCGGCCGGCGTGATGACGACCTTGGCGCCGAGGAAGCGCATGAGCTTGCGGCGCTCGACGCTGAACGGCTCGGCCATGGTGATGACCAGCGGATAACCCTTGGCGGCGCAGACCATGGCAAGTCCGATGCCGGTGTTGCCGCTGGTCGCCTCGATCACCGTCTGGCCGGGCTTGAGTTCGCCCGACTTCTCGGCCGCCTCGATGACGCCCAGCGCCAGCCTGTCCTTGACGGAGCCGAGCGGGTTGAAGGCTTCTACCTTGACGTAGAGATTGACGCCCTTCGGCGCCAGGTGATTGACCCGGACGATCGGCGTGTTGCCGATCGTCTCGATGATGCTCTCATATTTGCGACCCATGCCGCACCCTCCTCTGTCGTTTTCTGGAGCCGTGGCGCTTAGCGCGTGAAACCACGACGAACTGTGACCATCGTCACTCGACAGTCAGATTCTGGCGGCTTCGCGCCGAAATCCGGGATAATTATAGCGCCTCAGCGCCACATGGCGCGCATTCTTGCGCCGACATCGACGGCTGGCCCGGCCGGGCGGTTGGATTTCGCCTCCGCCGGGGCCACCGGCCATGCCCTTTTGTCGAAGAGGGACAGGATCCGGTCGGGGATGAAGCGGGTCCTGGCGGCGTAGACATGCCGGTCGCCGTTGCGGCTCTGCTGCGAGACGAAGAAGCGCTGCGGGATGAGCAGATGGAGAACGTCCTTCGCCCGCGTCATCGCGACATAGAGGAGGCGGCGCTCCTCCTCGATCTCGTCGCGCGACCCCATGCCGAGGTCGGAGGGGATGCAGCCGTCGACACAATTGAGGACGAAAACCGACTTCCATTCCTGCCCCTTGGCCGAATGGATCGTCGACAGGATCAGATAATCCTCGTCGAGGAGGGGAGGCCCGGCCTCGTCGCTGCTCGCCGAAGGCGGGTCGAGCGTCAGCTCGGTCAGGAAGCGCTCGCGCGAGGGATAGGTCGAGGCGATCTGCTGGAGCTGGATGAGATCGGGCAGGCGCACGCTTGCATCCTCGTGGATGCGTTCGAGATGCGGCTCGTACCAGAGCCGCGCCAGCTCGATGTCGGCAGGCCATTGCGGCCGCGACCGCAACCGGTCGACGAGGTCGGCGAATGCCTTCCAGTCCTCGCGCGACCGCGCCGGGGCGGGCAGGGATGCGAGGCCGGCCAGCGGCTCGGCGCCGGCGGCGATGGCATCGAGCAGGGTGCCGGCGCTGGCCGGGCCGATGCCGGGAAGAAGCTGCAGCAGCCGGAATCCGGAGACCCGATCGCGCGGATTCTCGAGGAAGCGCAGGATGCACATCATGTCCTTGACGTGGGCGCTGTCGAGGAATTTGAGGCCGCCGAATTTAACGAAAGGAATGTTGCGGCGCACGAGCTCGACCTCGAGCGGCCCGCTGTGATGGGCGGCGCGGAAGAGCACGGCCTGTGCTTTCAGCGCGGTCCCTGCCTCGCGGTTTTCGAGGATGCGATCGACGATGAAGGAAGCCTGATCATTCTCGTCGCGCACCGCGATCAGCATCGGCAGCGCCGAAGATCTGCGCTCCGACCAGAGGTTCTTGGTGAAGCGCTCCGGGGCGAGGCCGATCACGGCGTTGGCGGCGGCGAGGATCGTTTCGGTCGACCGGTAATTCCGTTCGAGCGTGACGATCTCGGCCGCCGGGCTGAACTTGCCGGGAAAGTCGAGGATGTTGCGGACGGTCGCGGCGCGGAAGGAATAGATCGCCTGGGCGTCGTCACCGACCACGGTCAGGCCGCGACCGTCGGGCTTGAGGCGTAAGAGGATCGTCGCCTGAAGCTCGTTGGTGTCCTGATACTCGTCGACCAGCACATGGTCGAAGCGGTCGCGGAGGTCGGCGGCGATCGCCGCGTCACCCATCATCTCGGCCCAGTAGAGAAGCAAATCGTCATAATCGAGGACGTTCTGCACCTGCTTGGCCTCGACGTAGAAGGCAAACAGTTCCTTCAGCCTTGTCTGCCACTCGGCACACCAGGGAAAATGTTTCGGCAGCACGTCCTCCAGCGGCGCCTGGGCGTTGACGGCGCGCGAATAGATGGCAAGGCAGGTGCCCTTGGTCGGGAAGCGCTTCTCGGTCTTCGACAGGCCGAGGCCGTGCCGGACGAGGTTCATCAGGTCGGCGGAATCTTCGCGGTCGTGGATCGTGAAGGACGGGTCGAGGCCGATCGTGCCGGCATGGTCGCGCAGCAGCCGCGCGCCGATGCCGTGAAAGGTGCCGGCCCAGGCCAGCGCACCGGCGAGGATCGCACCGTTCTTTGAGGCCTCGGCGCAAATCCGCTCGGCCCGCTTCACCATTTCGGAAGCGGCGCGGCGCGAGAAGGTCATCAGCAGGATGCGGCGCGGGTCGACGCCGCTGACGATCAGATGCGCGACGCGATGCGCCAGCGTACTCGTCTTGCCCGAGCCGGCGCCGGCAATGACGAGCAGCGGCGGGAAATCGCGGCCGATGCCATGCTCGGCGGCGCGCCGCTGGTCGGGATTGAGCTTGTCGAGATAGGCGGCGTGCATCGGCGAATCTGGGGCGAATCTGGGGCGAATCGGGAAGACCGGTTGATTACCGTGACAATGCCTGATCCCGTTTTGTTCGCAAACAACCGTCTGATGGGGCGGTGTTCCCGAGGCTTTGAGCGGCGCGGCCGTTCAGCTTTTGTCGAACATCATCGCCAGGCGGGCTTCCTGGGCCTGGCGGATATGCTCGCGGGCCAGCCGTTCCGCCCGGTCGGCGTTCCGCTTCTCGATGGCGGTGATGATGCCGGCATGCTCGCCGATCGCCGTCTCGGCGCGGCCTGCATAGGCGAAGGTGGTGCTCGGCAGCAGCGCCAGCGAGTCGTGCAACTCGTTCAGCGTGCGTAGCAGGAAGCGGTTATGCGCCGCCTCGTAGATGCCCTCATGCAGTTCGCGGTTGATGCGGGCAAGCTTGGCGGCGTCGCCCAGCTCCTGCTCGAACTTCCGGGCGATGTGGCGGAGCGAGGCGATCTCGGACGGCGCCGCATGCTGGGCGGCGAAGCGCGCCGCCGACCCTTCGAGGATCTCGCGCATGGCGTAAAGCTCGATGATCTGCGGGCGGGTCAGTTGCGCGACGATGAGGCCGCCCGGCGCGATTTCGAGAAGGCCGCGCGACTGAAGCCGGAAGAGGGCTTCGCGAACCGGCGTGCGGCTGACGCCGAGCGAGCGGGCGATCTCCTCCTCGCGGATGCGCTCGCCGCCGGCATAACGGCCATCCTGGATCGCCGTCAGGAGCGACTGGAAAACCAGATTGGCACGCGAGGGCCGGTTGTCGGCTGCCAGCGACGCCACGCCCGGGGGAAGATCGCCGCTGCGGGCTCGCTCGGCCATGTCTTAACTCTTTCTACGCCTTTGCTGTGATGGAGCACGCCGGCGCCGCCATCGTCAATGGATTGCCGCCGGTTCCATTGGAACAGGGACGGCTTATAATTCATGTGTACAATTGCATATCGCCAAACCAAAAAGGACAAAAACCGTGAACGGAGGAATGACGCCAATCCGCCGCCTGGTCACAGGCAACGATGCCGAAGGGCGGTCGAAAGTCGTGTGGGACGGGCCGGCGCCGGACGTCCATCCGCTGACGCCGCAGGCCAATCCGTGGACGGACTTCTGGGTCTGGAAGGAAACGCCGATGCCGATGGCCGGAGAGGACGGCGGCAATCTCGCCTATGACTTTCCCGGCCCGATCGGCGGCGGGCATTTCCGCGCCGTCGAGGGCTTCGCGCCAAAGGGAAAATACGATCCGGCGAGCGATCCGAAGCATACGCCGCCGCATGCGCCGAAGATGCGTCCGCATGGACGGACCTGGGATCGCGGCGGCAAGAATTCGCATACCTCCGACATGCACAAGACGGAGACGATCGACTACGCGATCCTCTTCAAGGGCGAGCGCAACCTCATCCTCGACGATGGCGAGGTGAGCTGGCGGCCGGGCGACATCGTCATCGATGTCGGCGCCTATCACCAGTGGACCAGCCCGCGGCAGGACGGCCTCGTCCTCTACGACATGATCTCGGCGCGTTTCGTCGACGGGCCGGTCGGCCTGGCGCAGGGACACGATCCGGTGATGCGGGCGCCCGCCAATCAGAAGCTGCCCGACGGCGTCAAGCCGGCGCGCCGGATCGTCTGCCTCGACAAGGAGCCCGGCAGGTCGTCGCTGGTCAGCGACGGGCCGACGCCGGATGTGCGCCTCGATGCGGCGCGGCCGGGCTTTGCCTCGCAGCGCATGTGGGTGACCGACAGTTTTCCGGCCAAGATCGTCTTCGAGACGCTGCACCTGCCGCACACGATCGAGCCGCCGAAGAACGGATCGGTGCTACGCAGCGTGACCATCCCGCCCGACGCCGCGTGGAAGGGCAAGGTCAGCAGCACCGAGGTCGAGGCGTATTTCCGGTCGATGGGCTCGCCGCGGGCCTCAACCTATTCCGCCAAGGCGCCGCATCCCTACATGCAGAAGACACGCTCGATCGATTTCTGCGTCATCCAGGAAGGTAGCGTCGTTCTCGTCCTCGACACGCAGGAAGTCGAGATGAAGGAAGGCGAGATCGCCATCCTGCGCGGCGCCAACCATGCCTGGAGCAACCGGTCGGCCAATCCGGCCGTCATCGCCATCGCGTCACATGATGCGATGTAGGGCGGATTAGCGGAGCGTAATCCGCCGATACCTGCGGCGGGTTACGCCCCCGAAGTCGGGGGCTAACCCGCCCTACGGTGCCTAGTGCCCGACGCGCTTGGCGAGGACTTCCTTGTCGCTGACCGCGTCGATGACCACCGGCTTGTTCAGCGTCAGCGCCTTCTTGAAGGCTTCGCGGAATTCGGCCGGGGTTTCGGCGCGGATGCCGACGCAGCCATAGGCGTCGGCGATCTTGGCGAAGTTCACGTCGTTGAAGGTCCACATGTCGGTCCAGCCGCCGCGCGGCTTGTTGTTGTAGGCGACCTTGTTGAGCGTGATCTCCTGGTTCAGCGAGCTGTTGTTGTTGACCACGGTGATCAGATTGATGCCGCAGCGTGCCGCAGTCTCGAGTTCGGAGATGTGGTACTGGAAGCCGCCGTCACCGGTGAAGCAGACGACCGCTTGGTCGGGCAGGGCGCATTTCACGCCGAGCGCGCCGGGGAAGCCCCAGCCGAGCGAGCCGGCGCAGCGGAAGAAGCGCTGGGTGGGATGCTCGAGCTCGATCATCGTGCCGGTCCACATGCCGGAATGGCCGGTGTCGGAGACGACGACGCCGTCCTTGGGCAGGAGCTCCGATATCTCGCGGCAGATGCGCTCCGGCCGCATCGGCACGGCATCCGACGTCAGGTTCGGCTCTTCGCTAGCCCGCCATTCGGCGACCAATTCGGCGACGCGGCCGGTCCAGGCCTTGGCGGCCTCGGGCGATTTCTTCTCCGCGAGGTCGATCAGCTTGCGGAGCGAGACCTTGGCGTCGCCCATGATCGAGGCGGCGTTCGGATAGTTGCGGCCGAGCTCGGCGCCGTCGATGTTGAGCTGGACGACGGTCGTGCCCGGCGGCGGGAACTGCCAGCCATGGGTGACCATGCCGCCGGCACTGCTGCCGAGGAAGAAGACCAGGTCGGCCTCGGCCAGCGCCTTGTTGGCGCAGGAGCGGGCATAGGTGCCCGACACGCCGACATTCAGCGGATGGTGGTCGGCGATTGCCGCCTTGGCGTTCAGCGACGTGATCACCGGGATCTGGAGCTTCTCGACGAATTCGACCAGCTCGCGCTCGGCGCCGGAGCGGACGATGCCGCCGCCAGCGACGACCAGGGGCTTTTTCGCTTTGGCGATGACGGCAAGCACGTCCCTGACGTGCTGCGTCTCCGGCTCGGGCCGGAAGGGCGGCACCTTCGTGAAGGCCTTCTCGATCACGATCGTGAGGTCGGCTTCCTGCTCGGCCATATGGGCGCCGCGGCCCTGGATCTGGAGATGCACCGGGCCGGGCGCGCCGGTGGTCGCGGCGCGGAAGGCCTGGCGGACCATGTCGGGAATGCGCACCAGCGAATCGCAGGCGGTGTTGTATTTGGTGACCGGATCGAATTGCGAAAAATCTTCGACCTCCTGATAGGCGTGGCGGAAACGCCAGTCGGGCAGCGGGCCGCCGCTGATCGCCACGACCGGCGAGCCGGCCATGTAGGCGTCGCGGAGGCCGGCGGCGAGGTTCGATCCGCCGATCGCCTGCGCCATGCAGACGCCGGGCTTGCCGCTCGCCCGGGCAAAGCCGTCGGCCATGTAGGCGGCGGCCTTCTCGCCATGGGTGAGGACGCGCTTGATCTTCATGTCCTCCATCTCGGCGAGCGCCTTGGCGAAGACGGCAGGGACGAAGAAAATATGGGAGACACCGTAGCCCTCCAGCATCTCGGCGAATGCCCGCGCTCCAGTCATCTTCGGCATGAAACTGTTCCCTCCTCGACAAGCGTGCGCGTCATTAGCGCCGCTCTTTCTTTTTTGTGCGGGCCGACCGGTCCGCTGCCTTCATCCTAACCAAAGGCACGCCGAGCGAAAGCCTCGTATCTTGCTGCATACAACGGTATTCGTTAGCCTCGGTTTTCCGACAGGCTGGCAGGCGATGGTGGATCTCGCGAAGCGCTACGATGTCCTGGTGATCGGCGGCGGCAACGCGGTGCTTTGCGCCGCCATCACCGCCCGGCGACGGGGCTGCTCGGTCCTCGTCCTCGAAGCCGCGCCTAAATTCTACCGGGGCGGCAATACGCGACACACGCGCAACATCCGTGTCGCCCATGACGGGCCGAGCGGCCTGATGACCGGCGCCTATCCGGAAGAGGAATTCTGGGCCGACCTGCAGCGGGTGACCGGCGGCGAGACCGACGAGCATCTCGCCCGCCGGATGATCCGGCTGTCGAAGGAACTGCAGAGCTGGCTGGGTGCGCAGGGCGTTCATTTCCAGGCGCCGCTGCAGGGCAGCATCGGGCTCGACCGCACCAATGCGTTCTTCCTCGGCGGCGGCCGCGCGATGCTCAATGCACTCTACCGCACGGCGCTGGGACTCGGGGTCGAGGCCCTCTATGACGCCGAAGTCGTCAATCTCGTCGTCGACGGCAACCGCTTCGTCTCCGCCATCGTCGAGACGGCAACGGGACGGTTCGCCGTGGAAGCGACGAGCCTCGTCGCGGCTGCCGGCGGCTTCGAGGCCAATCTCGAATGGCTGAAGCAATATTGGGGCGACAAGGCCGACAATTTCATCATCCGCGGGACGCCGTATAATCGCGGCCGCGTCCTCCGCATCCTCCTCGACAACGGCATCGAGCCGGTTGGCGATCCGACGCAATGCCATGCCGTGGCGCTCGACGTGCGGGCGCCGCGTTTCGACGGCGGCATCATCACGCGGCTCGACAGCATCGTCTACGGCATCGTCGTCAACCGCGACAGCCAGCGCTTCTATGACGAGGACGAGGATATGTGGCCGAAGCGCTATGCGATCTGGGGCCGGCTGATCGCCGCGGAGCCCGGCCAGATCGCCTTCTCGATCCATGATGCGCGGATGGAGGGCCGCTTCATCCCGCCGCCCTTTCCGGCCATCAAGGCGGATACGATCCCGGAACTTGCCGTGAAGCTCGGCCTCGACGGGGCGGCGCTCGCGGCGACCGTCGCGGCCTTCAACGAAGCCGTCCGGCCCGGCACGTTCGATACGACGAAGCTTGACGATTGCCGGACGGAGGGATTGGAGCTGCCCAAGACGCATTGGGCGACGCCGCTCGACCGGCCGCCTTTTTCCGCCTATCCGCTCCGTCCGGGCATAACCTTCACCTATCTCGGCACGCGGGTCGACGATCGCGGCCGCATCCTCATGGCGGGCGGCGCGCCGTCGGCCAACATGTTCGCGGCCGGCGAGATCATGGCCGGCAACATCCTCGGCAAGGGCTATCTCGCCGGCATCGGCATGACGATCGGCGGCGTCTCGGGCCGCGTCGCGGGGGAGGGAGCGGCCGCACATGCGTTCAATTGACGAACTCTCCCCGCCGCCGGCCTTTCCGCTCTGGGCGAAGAGCCACTCGACGGCGGCGCTCGACGAGGCCGACCGGGTCGCCACGATCTGCAATTCCTGCCGCTATTGCGAGGGCTTGTGTGCGGTCTTCCCGGCGATGGAGACGCGCACCATCTTTGCCGCCGGCGATCTGAACTATCTCGCCAATCTCTGCCATGGTTGCGGTGCCTGCTACGACGATTGCCAGTTCTCGCCGCCGCATGAATTTGCCGTCAACGTGCCGAAGACCTTCGAGACGCTGCGCGCCGAATCCTACCAGGCCTATGCCTGGCCACGGGCCTTCGCGCCGGCTTTCGAGCGGAACGGCCTCGTCATCAGCCTGGTCGCGGCAGCAAGCGTCGCGGTCTTCGTCCTAGGCTTCGTCGGCCTCGGCGATCCGGCGGTTCTTTTCACGACGCAGACCGGCGCTGGCGCCTTCTACCGGCTGATGCCGCATGAGGCGATGGTGGCGCTTTTCGGTGCCGCGTTTCTCTATGCCATCATCGCGATCGCGATGGGGCTCAGATCCTTCTGGCGCGATAGCGGCGGATCTGGCGTCGACATTGCCGCCAGCCTGAAAGCGCTCCGCGACGCCGGAACGCTGCGCTATCTCGACGGCGGCGGAGCCGGCTGCGACATCTCGGGCAAGGCGACGCCCGATCGCCGCCGCCTCTATCACCACTTCACCTCATACGGCTTCCTGCTCTGCCTCGCGTCGACCTCGGTGGCGACGCTCTATCACTATCTGCTCGGCCGGGAGGCGCCCTATCCCTGGTATGATTTGCCGGTGCTGCTCGGCACGGCCGGCGGCGTTGGCCTGATCATCGGGCCCGTCGGCCTGCTCGTCGCGAAATGGGATCGCAATCCGGCGCTCCGCGATGCGAAGCGGCTGGGCATGGACGTGGCCTTCCTCGTCATGCTGCTGCTCACCAGCCTGACCGGCCTGCTGCTCCTCGGCCTGCGCGCAACGCCGGCAATGGGCATCCTGCTTGCCCTGCATCTCGGCGTGGTGTTCAGCCTGTTCGTCACCATGCCCTACGGGAAATTCGTGCATGGGCTCTATCGCTTCGCCGCACTTCTGCGTTTCGCCGGCGAAAGCAGGACGCGGGGGAGCTAGAGCAATGTCAGGAAAAGTGGAAACCGGTTTTCCGTCCGACATTGCGTAAATTCAAGGAATCTGGAGCGTGATCCGATTCAATTGAAACGGATCATGCTCTAGCGGCGCGGGGCCGCCGGGTGATCGCAGAAGGAAAGAAGGCCTAGCCTTCGATGCTGTCGCCGCGCAGCTCTTCGGGGTGGATCAGGACCTTCATGTCCTCCCAGACGAGGCAGACATCGACGCGGATGCCGGCATCGATCGCCCGGACGAGGTCGGTGCCCTCGTCGAGCTCGCGATCGGAGGGCGGCATGGCGACGAGACGGTCGAGCGGCCCGCGTCGCCAGGCGTGGATCGGGACGAAGCGATAGAGGTCGGTGCTGGCGAGCGCCGTGGCATCGCAGCGGATGTCGAGGAGCGTGCCAACGCGGCCGCCTTCGACCGGATGGACCTGGCGATCATTGTTCCAGGCGACGGCTGCCTTGGCGACCGTGGGGTCCTCGAGTTCGCCGGGCTTCAGCGGCGAGACCAGCGTGGCGATGCCGACTTCCGAGCTCGCCAGCGCATACATCAGCGCCTGCAGGTAGAACGAGCGGAGCTCAGGCATGTCGTCGGGAACGGCGACGACGATGTCATGGGTATAGAAGCGGTCGAACTTGTTGACCGTCGCGGCAATGCGCTCTGCGCCGGAGTTCGAACGGTAATTATGCGTGCGGCCGAACTCGGCGAGGTCGGTACGCACCGTATAGGCGCCGGCGGCGCCGACGGCCGCCGCATCCTCGTCATTGACGCTATCGACGATGACGCTGCCGATGCCCGAATCGCGCACCCGGTGGAAGGAGCGGACGATCTGCTTCTCGTCCTCGTCCTCGCCGAATTGCGGCTTGGCGGAGGGCCGGCTGAGGCCGAGTTCTGACGCGACCACGATCAAGGGGTTGAAGATCATGGAACGGCTCGGATCTAACGCAGGGGAATCGGGAAATGACAAAAGAGAACCTAAGGTCTGCATGAAAAAAGGGAGAGGGACGGTGTGTTACCGTCCCTCTCCCTTATACAGAATTACTTCTGCGGATAGCCGAAGATCTCGGCGTGATGGAACTCGCCCGGACGATAGCCGGCGACGGCTTCTTCCATATGCTCCATCTTGGTGAAGACCGACGGACCGTTCTTCGTCACCAGCACGTTCTCTTCGAGGCGGCAGGTCTGCTTCAGACCCGCATGGCCGGCGAAGGTCTCGATGGCGAAGTACATGTTCTCCTTGATTTCCGCCGGATACTTCATCGAGTAGGCGCGGCTCATCCACATGCCCTCATAAAGGGTGATGCCGATCGAGTGCGCGAACTGCTGAAGCGTGACGGTGCCGTATTTGTCGTCGTCGTATTTCGGGAACTTGGAGACGACGTCGGCGCTGGTCTTGCCGGGGCGGAGGTTCTCGAGACCGGCATACATCGAGTCGTAGGTCTCGCGGTACAGGTCGATCTCCTGCTGGTTCATCTTGGCCGCGCACTTGTAGGTGCGGACATAGTCGATGAAGTAGCCGCCGGGGCCGACCGCGTTGATGTCGACGATGACGAGGTCACCCTGCTGGATGAGCTTGTCGGTCGCCCAACGGCGATACGGACTGGTGTTGCCGCCCGAGGCCACGATGATGTCGTAGATGATCTCGCAGCCGCGCGTGAGCATGAACTCATGCACCTTGGCTTCGATATAGCGCTCGGTCACGCCGGGCTTCAGCCATTCGTGCTTGACGTGCCACATGGCGGCGTCGCCGATCGAGGCCGACATCTTGAGCTGCTCGATCTCGTCGATCGTCTTGACGACGCGGGCGCGCGAAATCGCCGGCCAGCCGTTGACAATCTTGACGCCGAGCTTCTCGAAGGCGTGCATGCCGGGCAGATCGAGCTGATCGATGCCGATCTTTTCCTTCTCGACGCCGTTGGCCTTGAGGACCTCATAGACCGAGTTGGCCATCTTGTCGGCCATTTCGCCGATGGCGCCTTCCGCCCACTGCCAGGTCATGGCCGGACGGATATTGTCCTTCATCCAGGGCAGATCGAGGAAGGCGTTGTACATGTCGGAACCGGCGGTCTCGAAGAGGACCGGCTCGCCGCCGCGCGGCAGGACCGCGTAACGGATGTTGATGTTGTACTTCCAGTTGCCCTGGTAGGAGCCGGTGATATAGCGAATGTTGGCGCCGGCGAAGAGGAGGAGCGCGCCCAGGTCGTCCGCTTCCATCTCGGCGCGGGCGCGGGCAAGGCGGTCATGGCGGAGCCGCTCATGGTCGACGCGGTACTGCCAGTCCGTGCCGTTGACGCTGTAGAGGCGCCGCGGGTTGGTGTGGTGTTCCTCCTGGATGAAACCGGTATCCAGGGGATAGCCGACGTGCGGATTTAAAGGCATTCAGAACCTCTTTTGCGGATGGTGTAGTTGCAGCGCAATTTTTGGTTGCGATTGGCGTGTCTACTGGAAGCGTTCCCCGACCCAGGCTTTCAGTTGTCCCCGAAAAAAATCGACGCCGTTCCCCGAAGCAGGCGCGGATCGTATAGCGAGGACCGGCATGGAATCCAAGATGCCGCAGCCCTCGCTGCCTAAGGCATGCGGGCACGACACCTAACGTGACGCTGGCGGGGATGCAAGGCGCGGCGGCCCCGACTTGCCGCTTTTGGCGATGCAGCATGGACCGGACGCCGCCGCCCTCGCGCCGGCCGGCGCGGCCGCTATAGTGGCAAAGCCAGCAAGAAGAGCCGAAAAGCCCCGCCCATGGCCATTTTCACCGCGGATCGCCTTACTGTTTTTGCTACGGCCGCCTATGTGCGGCTCGGCGTTCCCGGCGCGGATGCAGCCCTTCTTGCGGATACCCTGGTCCATGCGGATCTCGCCGGCCACCAGTCGCATGGGATCATGCGGACCTTCTGGTATGGCGACCGTTTCGAGACCGGCGCCACGAAGGCGGTAACAAAGATGTCATTCATCCTCGATGCCGGCGGGATCGCCGTGCTCGACGGGGAGGACGGCATCGGCCAGGTGGTGACGGAGCGCGCCATGCAGTCGGCGGTCGCGCGGGCCAGGCAGCATGGCATCGGCGCCGTCTCGGTACGGAATTCCGGCCATTTCGGCACGGCCATGTATTTCACGCGCATGGCGGCTGCTGCGGGCTGCATCGGGTTTCTCTCGACCAATGCCAGTCCGGCCATGGCGCCGTGGGGCGGGCGGGAGAAGCGGGTCGGCAACAATCCCTGGTCGATCGCGGCGCCCGCCGGTCGCTTTTCGCCGATGGTGCTCGACATCGCCAATACGGCGGTCGCCCGCGGCAAGCTCTACCTCGCCCGCCAGCGCCGCGAGGCGATTCCGGAGGCCTGGGCGATCGATGCCGACGGCAACGCGACCCTCGATCCGGCGCTGGGCATCGCCGGCAACATCCTGCCGATGGCCGGCCACAAGGGCTATGCGATCTCGGTGATGATGGACGTGCTTTCGGGCGTGCTCAGCGGCAGCGGCTTCGGCGAGATGGTCACCGGCCCTTACCAGGCCGACAAACGCAGCGGTGTCGGGCATCTGGCCATGGCGATCGACATCGGCAAATGCCGGCCGCTGGCGGAATTCGAGGCCGACATGGAAACGATGATCGGGCGGCTGAAATCGGCGCCGAAATCGCCGGGGGTCGCGGAGATATTCTATCCGGGCGAGATCGAGGCACGGAATGTCGAGCGCTATCGGCGCGAGGGGATCAAGATTCCCGAGGATACGCTCGCCGACCTCAACGCCAATGCCAAGCGGATCGGGATCGAACCGCTCGCCTGATCGCCACTACCTGTCGCGCCGCGTGTTGATTGTCGCCGCGTTCCGCGTCATGATGGTTTAGTTGGTCAACTAACTTACGTCCCGCCGCAAAAAACCGTCGCAGGTATAAAAACAATGAAGCGCTACGCCGCCGACTGCCACGAGCATATCTTCGACCCGGCCTATCCGTTCGCGGAAGGCGTCCATTACATCCCGGAATTTGCCCAGCGCGGCACCGCCGACGATTTCGCGGCCGTGCTCGATGCGCACGGCCTCACGCATGGCCTGCTGGTCGGCGCCGTGCCCTATGCCGGCGACAACAGCGCCATGCTCGCGGCGATCGCTAAGCACAAGGGCCGCTACAAGGGCATCGCGCTCATCCGCGACGCCGAGATCACGCCGGCCAAGATCAAGCAGTTCGCCGATGGCGGCGTCATCGGCCTCCGCGTCAACCTGATGAGCTTCGGCATCACCGAGATCACCGGCGCCAAGGGCGAGAAGCTGCTTGCCACCGCCAAGGAGATGAACTGGTTCATCCAGCTCCATCTCCATGAGGCCGACCTCGTGCCGACGGTGCCGATCCTGCGCAAGGCCGGCGTCAAGCTGATGTTCGATCATTTCGGCCGGCCCGACGTCGACAAGGGCGTCGACCAGCCGGGCTTCAAGGAGATGCTGCAGTTCGGCCGCGAGGGCAATTCGGTGATCAAGCTCTCCGGTCCGTTCCGCTCGTCGAAGACCGGCTATCCCTTCAAGGACACCGACAAATTCATCGCGGCGAGCATCGAGGCCTTCGGCATCGACAATTGCGTCTGGGGCTCGGACTGGCCCTTCGTGCGCGTCGAGGGCCGTATCGATTACGGCCCGCAGCTCGTCGTCCTGCCGCGCTGGTTGCCGAACGAAGCGGACCGGCAGAAGGTCCTCTGGGACAATCCGAAGCGTCACTTCGGTTTCGTCGAGACCTGATTCCCGTCAGGCTCTCATCCAGGCGAGGGGGATCGCGTGGCCGAAGCTTTCATCGTCGGTGCCTTCGAGCACCCGACCCGCAAGGCGACCGACAAATCGGTCGGCCAGCTCCATGCCGAATCGGCGCTGGGCGCGCTGGCCGATGCCGGCCTGTCGCTCTCCGACGTCGACGGCTATTTCTGGTCGGGCGTCATGCCCAATCTCGGCATCGTCTCGCTTTCCGACTACATGAACCTGAAGCTCCGCTATTTCGACTCGTCGGATGTCGGCGGGGCTTCGCCCATCGTCCATGTCAGCCATGCGGTCGAGGCGATCCGCAAGGGCAAGTGCGACGTCGCGCTGGTGACGCTCGCCGGCCGGCCGCGGAGCGAGGGCCAGGCGACCGGTACCGGCGCCAGGGCCGGCAACGCCCTGCAGCCGGACAGCCCGTGGGAATCCTCCTTCGGGCCGGTGACCTCGAATGTCTATGGCATGTGCGCCATGCGGCACATGCATGACTACGGCACGACCTCGGAGCAACTTGCCTGGGTCAAGGTCGCGGCGAGCCATCACGCGCAGCATAATCCCGCCGCGCTGCTCCGCGACGTCGTCACCGTCGAGGAGGTCGTCAATTCGCCGATCGTCTCCGACCCGCTGCACCGGCTCGACTGCTGCGTCATCACCGATGGCGGCGGCGCGCTGGTGCTGGCGCGCGAGGAGATCGCCCGCAAGCTGTCGCGGCCGCTGGTCCGGCCGATCGGCATGGGCGAGGCGATCATGGGCCAGGATGGCGGCCGCATCGACCTCACCGTCTCGGCCGGCAGCCGCTCGGCGCCGGTCGCCTTCGAGCAGGCCGGCTTGGCGCGGACCGACATCAAATATGCCTCGATCTATGACAGCTTCACGATCACGGTGGTCATCGAGGTCGAGGATCTCGGCTTTTGCGCCAAGGGCGCCGGCGGCCGCTTCGTCGCCGACGGCAACCTCATCTCCGGCGTCGGCAAGCTGCCTTGGAACACGGATGGCGGCGGGCTCTGCAACAACCATCCCGCCAACCGCGGCGGCATGACCAAGATCATCGAGGCGGTGCGCCAGCTCCGCGGCGAGGCGCATCCGGCGGTGCAGGTCAGGCATTGCGATCTGGCCCTGGCGCATGGCACCGGCGGCCTTCTCGGCGCCCGCCATTCCGCCGCGACGCTGATCATGGAGCGGGTGTGATGGCCGACGCCCGCATCATCCCGGCACCGAACCAGAATCCGGAGACCGAGCCCTATTACCGCGCCTTCGGCGAGGGCCGCTTCCTCGTGCCGGTCTGCCTTGCCTGCGGCAAGGCGCATTGGTATCCGCGCTTCTTCTGCCCCTATTGCGGCGGCAAGACCGAGCCGCGCGAGAGCAGGGGCGAGGGGACGATCTACAGCTACAGCATCATGCGCCGCGTCGAGCGGCCCTTCGCGCTCGCCTATGTCGAGCTCGCCGAAGGCCCGCGCATGATGACCAATCTCGTCGATTGCGATTTCGATGCGCTGGCGATCGGCCAGAAGGTCAGGCTCGCCTTCAAGCCGGCGGCCGACGGCACGGCGATGCCCTGCTTCACGCCGGTGCCGGGCGAGAGATGAAGAGGTTTATCGGGCGAAGGTTTTGCGCAGTGGAGCAGATAACTGGCGCTTCAACGCCTCACCCCTATGCGCCTCGGCTCAATCCTCGTCCTTCGAGGCTCGGGATTTTCCTCCTTGCCTCTCCTCGGTCTTTTGTGGCCCTCGCTCCTCAGGATGAGGATTGAGTATGAACTCCGCTCTTTGGAATCCTGTAGGCACAACCCCAGTTCCGCCTCATCCTGAGGTGCGAGCGAAGCGAGCCTCGAAGGACGAGGCGGCCCCGATGGCTCTGGGCTAACCCATGCAGATCCTTGTCCTGCCCGGTGACGGCATTGGCCCCGAGATCACGGCCGCGACGCTGCGCGTGCTCGAGGCCGCCGACAGGCGGTTCGGGCTGGGGCTGCGCTTCGAGGAACATGCCATCGGGCTGGCGGCGTTGCGCGATGGCGGCACGACGCTGCCCGACAAGGTCGTCGAGCGTGTCGCGCAATCGGACGGCGTCATTCTCGGGCCGGTCTCGCACAATGAATATCCGCCGCGCGACGAAGGCGGCATCAATCCGTCCGGCCAGTTGCGCGTCCAGTTTGACCTCTACGCCAATATCCGTCCCTGCCGGTCGCGGCCGGAGCTGACGATTCTCAGGAAGCCGATGGACCTCGTCGTGGTGCGCGAGAACACCGAAGGTTTCTATGCCGACCGCAATATGTTCGCCGGCACCGGCGAGTTCATGCCCGAGCCGGATATCGCCATCGCGCTCCGCAAGGTGACGGCGAAGGCGTCGTCGCGGATCGTGCGGGCCGCCTGCGAGCTGGCGATGGGCCGGCGGAAGAAGCTCGCCGTCGTCCACAAGGCGAATGTGCTGCGGCTTTCAGACGGGCTGTTCCTGCGCGAAGCCCGCAAGGTGACAAGCGAATTTTCCGACATCGAGGTCGAGGAGCTGATCGTCGACGCCGTGGCGGCGCTCCTCATCCGCTCTCCGGACCGCTTCGACGTCATCGTCACGACCAACATGTTCGGCGACATCCTCTCCGACGAAGCCTCCGAACTGTCCGGCAGCCTCGGCCTCGGCGGCTCGATCAATGCCGGCGACACGGTCTGCCTGGCGCAGGCACAGCATGGCTCGGCGCCCGATCTCGCCGGCCGCGACCTCGCCAATCCGGCGGCGCTCATTCTCTCGGCCGCGATGCTGCTCGACTGGCGCGGCCGGCGCGACGACAATGACAGGCTGATCGCGGCCGGCGCTCGCATCGCCGGTTGCGTCGAGGCGGCGATCACCGATCCGTCGACGCGGACGCGCGACATCGGCGGCATGCTCGGCACGCGGCAGTTCACCGACGCGGTCGCGGCCGCCATTCTCGCTTCGCAATAACAAGGCCGGAAGCGGCCGCAGAGGAGGTCCCGATGAAAATCACCAAGGTCAGGGCGCATCCGATCACCACCAAGCTCGACAAGGTCTACTGGACCTCGCGCGGCGCCTGGGGCAGCTACAACATGATCCTGGTCGTGGTCGAAACCGACGAAGGCCTCACCGGCTACGGCCAGATCAACAAGACGCCGCTGAAGGAGATCGCGACCGTTGTCGAAGAGCTCGAGGAGGTGATCCTCGGCATGGACGCGCTCGCCCATGAGGCGGTGTGGAACCGGGTCCTCGATCTCACCGTGCCGCATCTCGAGCTCGGCAAGGCCGATTCGGTCCGGCCGCGCTACGGAGAGGGCAAGCGCATCGCGATCATGGCGGCGCTCGGCGGCATCGACATCGCGCTCTGGGACATCAAGGGCAAGGCGGCGAACCTGCCGCTCTGGCGGCTGCTTGGCGGCGATCGCCGCGAAGTGCCGGCCTATGCCAGCGGCGGCTATTACGAGGAAGGCTATTCGCCGCTCGCCGTCATCGACGAGATGGCGAGCTATGTCGCGCAGGGCTACACCGCCGTGAAGATGAAATGCGGCGGCTCCGACCTGAAGAGCGAGATCGCGCGGATCAGCGGCGTCCGCAAGGTGATCGGCGACGCCGACCTGATGCTGGATGCCAACGGCGCCTACAATCTCAAGGACGCCGAGACCGCCATCAAGGCCTTCGAGCCCTACAACATCTTCTGGTTCGAGGAGCCGCTGCACTGGTACGACTCGACGCGCGGCCTGGCGCGGCTCGCCGACTGCACCAATGTGCCGCTCGCCAGCGGCGAGAGCGAGCTGCATAGCTGGGCGGTGCGCGACCTCATCGATCTCGGCAAGATCCGCTACGTCCAGTTCGACTGCACGCGAGCCGGCGGCGTCACCGAGGGGCTGCGCATCGGCGCCTATGCGCTGGCGCATGGCCTGCAGATCGCGCTGCATCACGATCCGCAGGTGCATGGCCATCTCGTCGCCGCGATGCCGCACGGCTATTGTGTCGAGGGCTTCCCGCGCCCGGAACGCGATCCGGTCTGGCACCATCTCTACACGGAGCGACCGGACATCGCGGCGGGGAAAATGACGCTGACCGACAAACCGGGACTCGGCATCGAGATCGACTGGAAGATGGTCGAGAAGTGGAAGATTTAGGCTCCTGGCTGCGCGGACTCATGGCGAGTCCGCTTTGCGCAATAGGAGGACGTTGATTCCCAAGCAGCGCTGACCTGATAACGCCCCCACGTTGCGCTGGCGAAGCATGGAGGCGGTATCAGTCGCGGAAGCGGAGCGCTTCTAAAAAAACCGCAAACGCGGGCGCATGCTGCCGACTACTCGGGTAGTAAAGGTGATAGCCGGGAAAGGGCTCGCACCAATCCTCCAGTACGCGCACTAGCTGCTTCCTTACGATGTGCTCTTGCACCATATCATCCGGCAGGTAAGCCAGCCCCAGACCATCCAATGCCGCTTTTCGCGCAAGCTCAAGGCTGCTCACCGCAAACTGGCCGTCAACGCGAACATTGACTTCGCGTCCGCGTTTTTCGAACTCCCATGGAAAATATCCACCACGCGTGACCCGGCGCATATTGATGCAGCGATGGCCAGTAAGTTCTTCAGGACGCCTGGGCACTTGCCGCGCTTTAAAGTAGGCCGGCGAACCAACGATGGCCTGGCGCATGGCCGGTCCGACGCGGACTGCAATCATGTCCTTTTCAATATATTCGCCTACACGAACACCAGCATCGAAGCGTTCACTCACGATGTTGGTGAGACCTTCGTCGGATACCAGTTCGATAGTGATGTCGGGGTAGCTCCGCATAAGTTTCGCGAGCCGCGGCCACAGCACCGTTTCGGCCGCGTGCTGAGGCGCTGTGATGCGGACGGTGCCTGATGGCCTATCCTTCAGCTCCGTCAGCGCGGACAGGCTTCCTTCAATCTGAGCGAAGTGCGGTTCGATGCTGCGAAGCAGGCGCTCGCCGGCCTCGGTCGGCGCAACGCTTCGAGTGGTGCGACTGAGCAGCCGGACGCCGAGGCGCTCTTCAAGCGTTCTGATCGTCTGGCTCAGGGCCGGCTGGGAAACTCCAAGCTGGATGGCGGCCCGTGTGAAGCTGCCTTCGCGTGCGACAGCGATCAAAGCCACCAAATCGCTAACCGTCTCACGGATCATCTATAACTCCTGCTTATAAGGCTATGATGAATATAGCGGCTTATCGTATGAGTGTGCATTCACTAATTGTGCGCGTCCTCTAAGGGGCCGATCAACAAGTCGAGGGCTAGTCCGCCCTACGGTCTACGTCCAGTTCGACCCCAGGCGGGCCGGCGGCCTCACCGAGGGCCTGCGCATCGGCGCCTCGCGGCGGCGGATGACGGCGCCCTCAGCGGTTCAACAGGCGCAGGTCCGCCCTCTAGCGCCCCATCCTCAAAAGCGCTTCTATGGATGAGGCGGTCTCGATGATCGCAAGCAACGAGAAAAAAAACGCTCGAGGAGGCCGCCGTTGAAATACGTGAATAGCGCGTTCGAATCCCGCACCGACGATTGGTGGATCTCGCCGTTTAATTTTTTGGATTCGGTGCGCTCGCAGATGAGGCTGCCGAAAGAGGTGTAGATTTGCAACATCACGCTCCGTGAAGGCCGTCAGATCGAGGGCGTCTCCCTCAGCCTCGATGAGGTCCTGACCATTGCGGGCGCCCTCGTCGAGGCCGGCGTCTCGATGCTCCAGGTGCATCACGACGAACCGCGCGAGATGATGGAAATCAAGAAGCGGTGGCCTGATGTGCAGGTCGAGGGGCTGATCCATCCAACCGCTTCGCTCAATCCGGCGCGTTGCCGCGAGGTCGTCGACGAGATCGTCGAACACGGCGCCGACATCGTCGATCTCTCCCTCTGCTTTTCCGAACCCCAGCGGCCGCTTTTCCAACGCACCATGGGGCGCGACGTCAGCCCGGAAGAAGCCCTCGACCTGACGCTCAAGCCGGTGGCCTACGTCGCTTCGACGAAAGCGACCCCGGCCATTCTTCTGCCCGATCCAATGCGCATGGAGCTTCCCTATCTCAAGCACATCATCGGCAGCCTGATCGGGGCGGGAGCGAAGATCCTCCGTCTCGATGACGTCGTGGGCATGGGCATCTATCCCGCCTACAAATTCCTGTTCACGGAGCTCACGACCGATTTTCCGGACGTGACCTTCGCCTTTCATGTTCACAACGACATCGGCATGGGCGCGGCCTCGCTTTACGCCGCGGTCGAGGGCGGCGCCACCATTGTCGACGCGGCGGTCAATGGCTATGGGGAGCGCGCCGGCATCGCGCCGCTGGCGGAGGTCGCCGCCGTCCTCCAGATCTTCTACGGCATCGACACCGGCATCCATCTCGACCGCATGACCGAGCTCTCCGAACTCGTCGCGGACCTCTGCAAGTGGCCGATCCCGGCCAAGCAGCCCTGCGTCGGCGACCAGGCGTTCTCCGACCTCGTCGAGGTTCACTACACCCCGCCGCCCGGCGCCGACTGGTGCTATTCGCAATGGAAGCCGCACATCTTCGGCAACCATAAGCGCGTCATGCTCGGTCACTACTCCGGCCCCTACGCCATTCGCGCCAAGTGCAAGGCGCTCGGCGTCGAGGTCGCGGAGGAGCGCCTTCGCGACGTGCAGGCTTCGCTTCGCGCGCATATTCGCGAGCGCAAGCGCGCCATCCGCGACGACGAGTTCCTGGAAATCATCGAAAGCGTGGGACGATAGCGGATGGACGATACGCCCGATCACACAAAGGGCGATCCGGCGAAGGGCGATCCCAAGACATTACGGATCACGCGCGCGGAGGCCATGGAGCTTGCGACGGGCGTGCTCACGCGCCATGGCTTCTCGGAGGATGAGGCCGCGACCATCGCCAACCATCTCGTCGAGGCGGAGCTTCGCGGCCATCATACGACGGGGCTGATCCGCCTGATCCCGCTCGTCAGGATGGCGAAGAGCCGTCAGCTGATGCGTGTCGTCCGGGAAGGCCCCGCCTTTGTCCATGTCGACGGCGGCGGCAATCCGGGAAGCCTATCGGCGGAGTTCACCATGCGGCTCGCGATCGACAAGGCACGCCAGCACTCCTTCGCGCTCGCCGCCCTGTTCAATTCCGCGCAGGGCAATATTTCCGGCCATTATGTGCGGCTCGCCGCGGAGGCCGGCTTTGTCGGCATTCTCCTCTCCTCAACACATGGCAGCGTCGCGCCCCATGGCGGCATCGACCCGCTGATCGGCACCAACCCCATGGCATTTGCCTTCCCCGGCAAGGAGCGGGCGGTCGTCATCGATGCTGCGACGTCGGCGCTCACCAATGGCGACGTCGAGGTTGCCCGCCGCGCCGGCGCGTCCCTTCCCGAAGGCGCCGCCCTCGACGCGGACGGCGCGCCGACGCGCGTGCCGGAAGAGGTCGCGGCCCTCCTGCCCATCGCCGGGCACAAGGGCTATGCCTTCGGGCTGGCGTTGCAGCTTCTCGGCATCCTCGCCGGCGGCGACGCCCTGCCGAAATATCTCGGCAATTTCGGCTTCGTGTTCCTGGTGATCGACCCCGCCCTCTTCGGTCCCGCCGAGGACTTCCTCGACCGCTCCGAAACGCTTCGTCAGGCCATCAAGACCTCGCGCCGCGCGCCCGGCGTGGACGAGATCCTTCTGCCCGGCGAACGAAGCGACAGGCGCCGCGACAAGAACCTTCGCGAGGGCATGCCGATTGCGCCCGCGACGCTCGACGAGTTGCGCCGCCTGTAGCCGATCGCGCCGATGTCGGTTATGAAATGTCCAAGCAACAGACCATGGTCGACACATGGCGGATGACGGCAGGGTGGGACAATTGCACCGGATCGGACTCATCGGCAACCGCGCGCACCAGATGCTCTGGGCGCCGATCTTCCATCAGCGCAGCGACTGCCGCATCGTCGCGGCGGCCGAGCATGACGCGGAGAAGGGCCGAGCGCTCGAGCAGTTCGGCGTGCGCTGCGCGGCCGACTACGACGAGGTGTTTGACGACCCCGACGTAGACATCGTCAGCACCGCCACCGACTTCTACCTGAAGCGTCCGCTGATCCAAAAGGCGCTCGAGCGCGGCAAGCATGTGCTGGTGGACAAGCCGGCCGGACGCACGATGCGCGAGGCGCGCGAGATCCTCGATGCGGCAGGCCGTTCGCGCGCGCGCCTGCTGCTGACCTATCCATTGCGCTTCCAGGCCGGGCTGGCGCAGCTGTCGGCGGCCGTGCGCAGCGGCGCGTACCGCAACATCGCCTCATATTCCCATCACTGGGTGCGGCAATTCCCCGACAGCGACCTCATGACCTATGTCAGCTACCCGACGCCGGCCCGGATCAACGGCGGCGGAGAGCTGATGAATCACGGCAGCCACGCGGTCGATTACCTTCACGGCCTGTTCGGCAGCCCGCGGCGCGTCCATTGCCGCATGGAGAACCTCTACTGGAACGAATACCGCGCCTTCGGCACCGAGGACATCGCGACGCTGACCTGCGACTACGACACGTTCTCGGCGCGCATCGTCACCGGACGCAACAAGGTCCCGCGCGAGGAGCCGACGGCCAACACCGTCGACCTGCTGTGCGAGGGGAACTGGGTCCGCGTCGAAGACGACACGTGCCACGTAAACGGCAAGGCCGTTGCGGTCGCGGCGCAGCCCCTGTCGCCGCGGGAAGGCTGCATCCAGAATCTGATCGACTGCATCGCCAGCGGCGCCGAGCCGCTGACGGGAGCCGCAGCCGGGCTGGCGGTGGCGGAGATCACCACGGCAGCCTACCAGTCGGCGCGCAGCGGCGACTGGGTATCGCTGCCGCTGGTCGACGAGACCCACCCGCTGATCGCCGCCGACGAGCAGGTCATCGACGGCCGGCTCGACTAATACCAGCCAGCACTGATCGAGACTCACATTGGGATTTCCGAATCGCGGAAAGTCTGAATCGATAAGGTGAACCAAGGAGGTTCACGATGGCAGCAGTGATTTCGCTACGGGATGATTTTGACGGGCCGGCTCTGCGAGAACTTG
>CAMCWB010000040.1 GCA_945882315.1 Bauldia litoralis
GCAGGCGCCCGCTGAGAATCAGCCACAACACACCGGTCACCGTGAAGACTGAAGCGGCCGTCCCGATCAGCACCGCCGCCGACGCCTCGTCGACATAGACCTTGTACTGACGGGCCAGCACGAAGACATTCGCGGCCGGCGGCAGTGCGGCCATGAGGACGGCCGTATAGACCCAGACCTCGTCGAAGCGCCCGACCCAGCCGAGCAGCATGTAGACGATCAGCGGGTGAACGAGAAGCTTGATCGCGACCAGCGCCGGAACGTCCGCGCTCATCGTCTTCGGGCGCCGGTAGGCGAGCCCGACACCCAGCGCAAACAGGGCGCAGGGCACCGCGGCCGAACCGAGCATCGTGACAAACGCGTCGATCGGTTGCGGCAGGCGAAGCCCAGTTGCGGCCAGAATAAAGCCCGCCGCGATGGCGATGATGAACGGATGGCGAAGAACACTTCGCACCGACCGCGCCAGCACCGAGCCGAGATCGGCGCGATCCGTGCCGCCAAGCGCCATCATCAGGGGAACGAGGGCGAAGAGCATGGCGCTCTCGAAGCTGAAGATCAGCGCCGTCGGGACCGCAGCCGTCGGACCCAGCGCTGCGATTGTCAGGCCAGGCCCCATGTAACCGGTGTTGGCGTAGGAGCCGACCAGGCCCTGGATGGTCGAGACCGGCACGTTGCCCCGGTTGGCGAGCGCGGCGATCGAGAACGCTATGGCGAAGGTGCAATAGGCGCCGAAAACCGTGATCAGCACGAAAGACCAGTTTATCGCCGCCGGCGGAGTCTCGCCGACCAGCTTGAAGAACAAGGCCGGCAAAGCGACATAGAAGACGAACACATTGAGCCAGGTCAGCCCTTCGGCCAGCGTCTTGCGCCAGCGCCCGGCGGCGTAACCGATCGCGATCAGACCGAAGAACGGAAGCGCAATGGTCGCGATATCATTCATAACCGGCCGGAACTCGCCAGACGTTTGACACCAAACTGGCCGGATTCGGCACCGCAGTCGCCGACAAGCCCCTTGCGAGGCCTAAAGCTTCGCAAACCTTCGGTCAATCGCCGTGGCAGCGGCATCCACGAACATTGACAGCCGGCGGCGATCCGTGGCTTAAGCCCGCGTTTGCGTCGGCATGGCGCTGAGGAGCCCGCATTATGCGGAACGCGAAGTTTGGAATTGGCCAAGTCGTCCGCCACCGGATCTTTGAGTTCCGGGGCGTGGTTTTCGACGTGGATCCGGTCTTCAGCAACACCGAGGAATGGTGGCTGGCGATCCCCGAAGAGATCCGCCCGTCGAAAGACCAGCCCTATTATCACCTCTTCGCCGAGAACGCGGACAGCGAATACATCGCCTATGTCTCCGAGCAGAACCTGCTGCCGGACGAGTCCGAGGAACCGCTTCGCCACCCGCAGATCAACGAATTCTTCGGCGACAAGAACGGGCGCGTCTACGTCGCCCGCGAACGCGACCTGAACTGATCCAAAGCCGCAAATAAAAAGGCGCGGCAAACTTGCCGCGCCTCGCACTGTCGATCGAGCCGGAATTACTGCGGCGTGCCGCCGATTTCCTTTTCCTGCTGCTCGATAAGCTTTTTGCGGGCTTCTTCCGCGCTCTTCTGGAGAGCCTGGCTGAGCTGCTCGCGCTGGGCTTCCGCGGCGGCGCGGTCGACGCCGGGGCCGTCGAAGGTCTTGGAGAAGCCGGACAGCGACATCTCGATCGGGATCGCCTTGTTCTGCGGATTGACGACGACCAGAGCGAGCTTGTTGCCCTTCTTCAGCGCGGCGATGAACTCATCCGCGACCGCCGCCTGGGCGATACAGATGGCCGGCTGCTGGTTGCTCGGCGGAATGCAGATCGTGTACTGCGCCGTCGCGGTTTTCGCTCCGTCGACGGCCAGCGTGATGCCGGGCGGCAGGACGAAGCCGATCGGCACGACGATGCCGATGCCGTATTTGCCCGGCTCCTGGGTCGACTGGATAGTGACGGCCGCGATCGGCTGGCCGGTCTCGGCGCGCAGTTCCTGATTGACGACGCAGACTTCGACCTTGGTCTGGGCGTTGGTGTTGCAGACCTTGATCCATGGCGACGGTGCGCCGGCGGCGGCAGCAGGCGCCGCTGCCGCTGGTGCGGCCGGCGCAGCAGGAGCCGCAGCGGGTACTTGTTGGGCCACGGCGCCGAACGTCGCTGCACAAAGTGCGGCGGCCGCGACGAGCGGGCGTATGCCAGCAAAAACAAATGGGTTCGGGGACGACATCGAGCGGTTCCTTGCCTAGAGTCTCAAGCGTCAGGGACATCATGCCCGACGCGATAACCTTGGCCGCCAATGGCCGTTAAATACGGCGACAGAGTGGCCGCGAAGGGCGGCGCATCATTATCCCGCTTCGCGCCGGAAAGCTAGCATTTCCGGGCCGGGCTTTCGCGTCTTGAAGCGATGCTCGGGATTTGAGCGCCGGTCTGATTTGCGCTCTAAACTGACGGCAAGAGTCGTTTGAAGGAAGGCTAGGCTATCGACCGATGAGATATGTCATTCGCATCCTGCCGCTGCTGTGTCTGCTGGCGCTGCAGGCGCCGCCCGCTTCCGCCCAACCGGTGCACGGCATCGCGATGGTCGGCGAGCCGGCTTTGCCGCCGGATTTCACCCACCTCCCCTACGTCAATCCCGATGCGCCCAAGGGCGGCAGGATCACCTACGGCGTCGTCGGCACCTTCGAGAGCACCAACCAGTTCATCGTCCAGGGCGGCACGACCGCCGCCCGCGGCCTCCGCGACCTCATGTTCGGCAACCTGGTCTATGAAAGCCTGCTGGCCCGAAGCGACGACGAGCCCTTCACCCTCTACGGGCTGATCGCCGAAACGCTCGAATATCCGGACGATCGGAGCTGGGTCGAATTCACGCTCAATCCAGCCGCGCGATTTTCCGACGGCACGCCGGTGACCGTCGACGACGTGATCTTCTCCGTCGAGATCCTGCGCGACAAGGGCCGTCCCAACTACAAGGCCTCGCTCTCGAAGATCGAGACGATGGAACGCGTCGGCGAGCGCGGCATCCGCTTCGAGATGCCCAAGGCGAACGACCGCGAGCTGCCGCTGATCATCGGCCTGATGCCCATCCTGCCGAAGCACGCGGTCAATCCCGACACATTCGGCAAGTCGACGCTGGCCGTGCCGATCGGCAGCGGCCCTTACCGCCTGGCCGAGATCGACGCGCCGGAGTTCACGGTCTACAGGCGCAATCCCGACTATTGGGCAAAGGACCTGCCGATCAAGCGCGGCCTCGACAATTACGACGAGATCCGCATCGAATATTACCGCGACGCCAACACCATGTTCGAGGCCTTCAAGAAGGGGCTCTTCCAGGTCAATCCGGAAGGCGATCCGGCCCAGTGGAACACCGCTTATGATTTCCCCGCCGTCGGCAACGGCCGGGTCGTCAAGGAAACGTTCCGCACCGGTACGCCGAAGGGCATGTCGGGCTTCGTCTTCAATACGCGCAAGCCGATCTTCGCGGACATCCGCGTCCGCCGCGCGCTGGCGAAACTCGTCGACTTCGATTGGATCAACAAGAACCTCTACTACGGCGCCTTCGTTCGCGCCGCCGGCTACTTCAACGATTCCGAACTGTCTTCGATCGGTCGTCCGGCCGACGAAAGGGAACGCAAGCTGCTGGCGCCCTTCCCCGATGCGGTAGCGCCGGACGTCCTCGACGGCACCTACAAGCCCGCCGGCGCTTCGGGCAAGGATGAGCGCGCCGTGCTTCGCGATGTTCTCGCCGAATTGAAGGAGGCCGGCTACGAGCTTCAGGGCAACGCCCTCGTCGAGGTCGCGACGGGCACGCCCCTCGCCTTCGAGATCATGGTCGCCACCAAGGAGGATGAGCGCCTGTCGCTCGCCTTCCAGCGGACGCTGGGCCGCATCGGTATCCGGGCAACCGTCCGCTCGGTCGAATCCTCGCAATATCAGAAGCGCCGCCAGACCTTCGACTACGACATGGTCCGCTTCACATGGACCGTCTCGCTGTCGCCGGGAAACGAGCAGCTCAATCGCTGGAGCCAGGCCTCCGCCGGTCAGGACGGCTCCTTCAACTATCCCGGCGCACAGCAGCCCGCCCTCGACGCCCTGATCGGTGCGATGCTCTCTGCCCCGACGCGCGAGGACTTCGTCGCCGCGATACGGGCTTTCGATCGCGTTCTGATCTCGGGAGCCTACGTGGCGCCGCTCTTCTACCTGCCGGAGCAATGGCTGGCGCGCTGGACGACTATCGAGCGGCCGCAGACCACCCCGATCACCGGCTACAATCTGCCGTCCTGGTGGGCAAAGGCGTCGAACTAGGCGCTACGATATCGGCTGCGCCGTCTGGCAGGATAATTCCATCCGGAGCGAAATCTCCGACGGGCGCTTCGCCGAACGCACCACGATTTCCATGCCGCCGCCGATCGGGTCGAACTGACCTTCGATCCGGTGGCTGCCGGCCTCCTCCTCAAGCGCCGAGGAGCCGAACCTGACCTCGGTCGCGGATGCGGACAACACCGGCACTTTGCCGATGCCGAAACCGCCGGCGCGTTTGTTTTCGAGATCGATCAACCCGAGTGTCGTGATCCGGCTGCGAATGGAGCCATCCGTTCCGGAAAACATCAGGCCGGTGCAGGTCAGTCGAAGCTCAAGATTATCTCGCGGCGCAACAGTGGTGGCGTGCGCTGCACAAGCACAAATCGAAACGACTCCGGCAATGATCGATCGCGGAATCATGCATGGAGGCTAGCATGTCTTGCCCCCTCACGCCGCTACCTTCGCTCCCTCCGACGCGAGCCTCGCGAGAATTGTCAGAAGCGTCGATGTGCCCTTCAGCCGCTTCTTCGGATTCTCCCAGTCGCGCATCAGCACGACCTTCTGGTCAGGCCGGATGCGGGCCAGCGACCCTTCGAGCTGGATGTATTTGATGAGCCCGGCCGGATTGGCGAAGATGTTGCCGCGGAAGCTGACGACGGCGCCCTTCGGCCCGACATCGACCTTCTCGACATTCGCCTGCCGGCAGAGGGCCTTGATGCGCACGATGTCGAGAAGATGGTCGACTTCTTCCGGCAGCGACCCGAAGCGGTCGATGAGCTCGGCCGCGAAGGCTTCGATCTGCCGGTCCTCGTCGAGGTCGGCGAGCCGCTTGTAGAGGCTGAGGCGAAGCTGCAGGTCCGGCACATAGGCCTCCGGGATCATCACTGCCATGCCAAGCGTGATCTGTGGCGACCAATGCGAGTCCGCAACGTCGTCGCCGCCGGCCTTCAGCGAGGCAACCGCCTCTTCGAGCATCTCCTGATAGAGCTCGTAGCCGACCTCCTTAATATGGCCGGACTGCTCCTCGCCGAGGAGATTGCCAGCACCGCGAAGGTCGAGATCGTGGCTGGCAAGCTGGAAGCCGGCGCCAAGCGTGTCGAGCGATTGCAACACCTTCAGACGCTTCTCCGCGGTGCCGGTGAGCGTCTTCTCCGCCGGCACGGTGAACAGCGCATAAGCGCGCGACTTCGACCGACCGACGCGCCCGCGCAACTGGTAAAGCTGCGCCAGGCCGAACATGTCTGCCCGATGCACGATCAGCGTATTGGCGGTCGGGATATCGAGACCGGATTCGACGATCGTCGTCGACAGGAGCACGTCATAGGCGCCGTCATAGAAGGCGGTCATGACGTCCTCGAGCTCGGTTGGCGCCATCTGGCCATGCGCCATCGCGACCTTCACCTCCGGCACGAACTCGGCGAGCCAGGCCCGCCGCTCGGCGAGATCGCTGACCCGCGGGCAGACATAGAAACTCTGGCCGCCACGATAGCGCTCGCGGAGCAGTGCTTCGCGAACGACGAGCGCATCGAAGGGCGAGATGAAGGTACGGACGGCGAGCCGGTCGATCGGCGCGGTGGTGATCAGCGACAGTTCGCGCACACCCGTCAGCGCAAGCTGCATCGTCCGCGGGATCGGCGTCGCCGACAGCGTCAGCACATGCACGTCCGACTTCAGCTCCTTCAGCCGCTCCTTGTGGCGCACGCCGAAATGCTGCTCCTCGTCGATGACCAGCAGCGTGAGATCGCGGAAGGCGATGCCTTTGCCGAGCAGCGCATGCGTCCCGATGACAATGTCGATCTGACCGTCGGCGAGCCCCGCCTTGACGGCGGCAAGTTCCTTCGTCCCGACCAGCCGCGACGCCTGCGCCACCTTGACCGGCAACCCGGTGAAGCGTTCCGAGAAGCGCTTGAAATGCTGGCGCGACAGAAGCGTCGTCGGCACCACGACCGCAACCTGACGGCCGCTCAGCGCCGCCACGAAGGCGGCGCGCAACGCCACCTCAGTCTTGCCGAAGCCGACATCGCCGCACACCAGCCGGTCCATCGGCTTGCCGGCGGCGAGATCGCCAAGCACCGCATCAATGGCGCCCTGCTGGTCCTCGGTCTCCTCATAGGGGAAGCGCGCCGCGAACTCGTCATAGAGGCCTTCCGGCACGGTCAGCGCCGGCGCCGTCCGCATGGCTCGCGCCGCGGCGATGCGGATGAGTTCCGCCGCCATGTCGCGAATGCGCTTCTTGAGCCGCGCCTTGCGTGCCTGCCAGGCCGTGCCGCCGAGCTTGTCGAGCGCGACTTCCGTGTCTTCCGAGCCGTAGCGCGACAGGAGCTCGATATTCTCGACCGGCAGATAGACCCGGTCGCCGCCCGCATAGACGATCTCGAGGCAATCATGCGGGGCACCCGCCGCCGTGATCGTCTTCAGCCCGGTGAAGCGGCCGATGCCGTGGTCGACATGGACGACGAGGTCGCCCTCGGCAAGGCTCGTCGCGTCGGTCAGGAAGTCGACGGGCCGCCGCTTGCCCTGCGGCCGGATCAGACGGTCGCCGAGAATGTCCTGTTCGCCGATGACCGCGGTATTGGGCGTCTCGTAGCCGCTTTCGATGCCGAGCACCGCAAGGGCGACCATATCGGCAGGCAGCGACACGGCTTCGGCCAGGTCGCCGACATGCTTTACCCTGGTCAGCCCGTGGTCGACCAGAACCTGGCCCATGCGGTCGCGCGACCCATCGCTCCAGCAGGCGAGGATGACGCGTTTGCCGGCTATCCGCAGCGCCGCCATATGGGCGATCGCCGCGTCGAAGACGTTGACGTCGTCGGCTGTGCGCTCGGCCGTGAAGCTCCGTCCGGCTCGCGCCCCCGGATCGATCGTCTCCGGCGAGGGCGGCGCGGCAAAGCCCGACAACCGCGCCTGCGGCCGTTCGGTCTGCCGCTCCGCCCATTCGGCCGGCGAAAGGTAAAGCCCACCCGGCGGGAGCGGCTTGTAGGGCGCGCCGCCACCGGCGATCGGGTGGTCGAGCGCCGACTTGCGCGCCTCATAGTGATCGGCGATCAGGTCGAGGCGCTCGCGCGCCGCCTCCTCGACCATGTGATCGAGCGCCAGCGGTGCGCCGCCGACATGATCGAACAGCGTCTCCAGCCCGTCGGAGAAAAGCGCCAGCCAATGCTCAATGCCGACATGGCGACGGCCCTCGCTGACCGTGTGGTAGAGAAGGTCGTCGCGATCGGAGGCGCCGAACATCGAGATGTAGCGCTCGCGGAAACGGGCGATCGTCTCCGGCGTCAGCACCATCTCGCTGGCCGGGACGAGGTCGATGCGCTTCTGCGTCGCGATGGTGCGCTGGGTTTCCGGGTCGAAGGTACGGATCGATTCCAGCGTGTCGCCGAAGAAATCCAATCGGAACGGCGCCTCGGCCCCGGCCGCGAAGAGATCGAGGATGCCGCCGCGGACCGCGTATTCGCCGGCCTCGCGGACGGTGGCGCTTCTGAGGAAGCCATTGCCCTCGAGCCAGCGGACGAGGTCGTCCATGCGGATCTGGTTGCCCGACGCCGCCGACAACGATCCCTGCGCCACGAATTTCCGCGACGGCACCCGCTGCAGCACCGCATTGATCGTCGTCATGACGATCGTCGGCTTCTCCGGCTTGCGGACAAGCTGCGACAGCGTCGCCATGCGTCGCGCAACGACGCCCGGATGCGGCGAGACCCGGTCGTAGGGCAGGCAGTCCCAGGCGAGAAAATCGAGCAGCGCGATTTGAGGTGCGAAGAACGCCAGCGTCCGCTCAATCTGGGCGAGCCGCTGGCCGTCGCGCGCGATGAAGACGAGCGGCTTTGCCTCGACGGCGGCGGCAAGATCGGCAAGCGCCTTGCCGACATAGCCGTCCGGCACGGAAGAGATGGTGACGGCCCGCCCCGGCTGCATCGCCGCGCGGATCCGGGCCGCCTCATTGCCCATCGGGACAGATTTTGAACTCATTGCCGAGCCTGCTTCGTCACGGTGCCGTGGAAGGAAAGGATGCGCCGCAGGATCGGCGTGTCGTCCTCCGCCGGTACCGGCTGCTCGCCCGTCAGCCAGGACAGGACGTCCGGGTCAGGCACGTCCAGAAGCGCCTCGAAGCCGGCAAGTTCCGCCTCGTCGAGATCGTTGATGGTCGCGTCGGCAAAGCGGCCGAGCAGCAGGTCGACCTCGCGCAGGCCCCGGTGCCATGCGCGGAATCGCAGCCTTTTCCGCCGCACCTCGATCCCCAGGGTCTCGCCGTCCAACTCGCCCACGATGCGCCTTCGGCAATAGACAATCGGCGCCGGGCCGGTTTAGGGCTCGTCGCTTCGAAGCCTGATATAGCGAGCCGGAGGCCAAAAGTCAGCGGCCGGCGCCGGAATAATCGACGCGGCCCGCGCGATCCGCTAATTGCACCTCCAGGGGGAACCGACAGGATGCGGCCGGAAATTCTCAATCCGCTTTTCCGACCGGTCACGAGCCTTGCCGGCGTCGGGCCGAAGCTGGCGCTGACTCTGCGCCGGCTTCTGAGCGGCTCGGAGGCCGGCGAACCGCCGCGCGTGGTCGACCTCCTGTTCCACCTGCCCGCCGCCCTGATCGATCGCCGCAACCAACCCGGCATCGCGCTCTCGCCCGAGGGCGCCATCGTCACCCTGCGGATACGCGTCGACCGCCACCAGAAACCGCCGCGCGGCAATCGCCGGGTTCCCTATCGCGTCTACGGCCATGACGACACCGGCGAGATCGCCCTCACCTTCTTCCATGCCCATGCTGACTGGGTCGAGAAAAGCCTGCCGGTCGGGGAGACCCGCTATGTCAGCGGCCGCGTTGAATGGTTCAACGGCCGCCCGGCCATGGTCCATCCCGACCATATCGTCGAGGAGGCGGACTTTGCTTCCATGCCGCTGGTCGAGCCGGTCTATCCGATGACCGCCGGCCTCGCCCGCAAGACGCTCCTCCGCATCGTCGGCGAAGCCGTCGAGAGCGTTCCCACCCTGCCGGAATGCCTGGACCCGGCGCTCCGGAAGAAAAGGGCATGGCCGGATTTCGCCGCCGCGATCACGCAGGCCCATCATCCCGTCAAGGCCGACGATCTCGAGCCGACGAGCCCGCATCTCTCGCGGCTTGCCTATGACGAGTTGCTCGCAAATCAGCTCGCCCTTGCCCTCCTCCGCGAGCATCACCGCAAGAGCGCCGGCACATCGCGGCGCGGCAACGGCCGCCTGACGGCGAAGATCCTCGCCGCGCTGCCCTACAGCCTGACCGGCAGCCAGGGCCAGGCCCTCGAGGAGATCCGCGCTGACCTCGCCAAGCCTGAGCGGATGCTGCGGCTCCTCCAGGGCGATGTCGGCTCCGGCAAGACGGTCGTGGCGCTTCTATCGGCCGCCTCGGTGATCGAGGCCGGCGCGCAAGCCGCGCTGATGGCGCCGACGGAACTGCTGATCCGGCAACATGCCCGCAGCATCGCCCCGGCCGCCGAAGCCGCCGGCATAAGAGTGGCCGTCCTGACCGGCCGCGAGAAGGGCCGCGAACGCGAAGCGGTGCTTGCGAGCCTCGCCGATGGCAGCACCGACCTTCTCATCGGCACGCACGCGCTCTTCCAGGGGAACGTCGCCTTCCGCGACCTCGCTCTCGTCATCGTCGACGAACAGCATCGCTTCGGCGTCCATCAGCGCCTGGCGCTGACCGCCAAGGGCACGGCTACCGACGTCCTCGTGATGACCGCGACGCCCATTCCGCGCACGCTCGTCCTCACCTATTACGGCGACATGGACGTCTCCAAGCTGACCGAAAAGCCGGCCGGCCGGCGCCCGATCGAGACGCGGAGCGTCTCCCTCGACCGCCTCGACGAGGTCGTCGAGCGCATCCGCGCCGCCGTGGAGATCGGTGCGAAGGCCTATTGGGTCTGTCCGCTCGTCGAGGAATCCGAGCTGATCGACGTCGCTGCCGCCGAGGAACGCTTCGCCGCCCTCGTGCAGGTGCTGGGTCCGGTCGTCGGCCTCGTCCACGGCAAGATGAAGCCCGAGGCGCGCGACCGGGCCATGCAGAATTTCCTGTCGGGGGCGACGAAGGTCCTTGTCGCGACGACCGTCATCGAGGTCGGCGTCGACGTGCCGGATGCGACCATCATCGTCATCGAGCATGCCGAGCGCTTCGGGCTCGCTCAGCTCCACCAGCTTCGCGGCCGGGTCGGACGCAGCGACAAGCCATCGACCTGCCTGCTGCTCTTCAAGATGCCGATCGGCGACGTGGCGCGCGACCGCCTTTCGGTCATGCGCGAGACCAATGACGGCTTCCGCATCGCGGAGGAGGATCTCCGCCTGCGCGGCGGCGGCGAAGTGCTCGGCACGCGGCAATCTGGCGAGGAAGGCTTCCGCGTCGCAAGGCCGGAGATTCACGCAGACCTGATGGAGATCGCCCGCGACGACGCTCGGCTGATGGTCGCCACCGACCCGCATCTCACCGGCGCCCGCGGCGACGCCTTGCGCATCCTGCTTTATCTGTTCGGACGCGACGAGGCGATCAGGCTGCTCCGGGCGGGTTGAGCTTCGCCGCTTCGTCGAGCGAGATCGTGCCTGCCGGCGCCTGGACAGCCGGTGGCTCCGGCGAGACGAGCCCGGCCGATATCACCAGCTTCGCTGCGTCTTCGACGCTCATATCGAGGATGATGACGTCGCTCCGCTTCACGAAGATGAGGAAGCCGCTGATCGGCGTCGGCGTGGTCGGCACGAAGACATTGATGATGTCGCCATCGCCGCCGGGGATTTTCGCGGCCACCTCGCCGCGCGTGTCGCCGGTCAGGAAAACGATCGACCACAGTCCCTTGCTCGGGAACTCGATCATGCCGACCTTCTGGAACGGCCGCGTCGTCGGCGAGACGGCAGTCTCGAAAATCTGCTTCAGGCCGCTGTAGATGTTGCGGACGATCGGCATCCGCGACAGGAGGGATTCGCCCAGCACGACCAGCCGGCGGCCGACGATATTGGCGGCGAGGAAGCCGAGCAGCGTGATGAAGACCAGCGCCACGACGACGCCGAAGCCCGGCACCGAATAGTGGATGTAGGTGTCGGGCTTGTAGATCGCCGGTATGTAGGGGGTCACCCAGCCGTCGATCCAGCTGATGAAGGTCCGGACGATATAGACGGTCAGGAAAAGCGGCGCAGCGATTACCAGGCCCGTCAGGAAATAGTTCCTGAGCCGCGCCATGGGGCGGATGTGAAAGGCGGGTGTTGGGGTGTCGTCGGCCAAGTCAACGCTCCGCTCGGCCGCAACGATAGCCGGCAAGTCCCCCCGCGCCGATCATGGCAGATTCGACTGGATGCCGCGACCTTCGCGGTTCACTCCACCGTGACCGATTTCGCGAGGTTGCGCGGCTGGTCGACATCCGTGCCCATGAAGACCGCCGTGTGATAGGCGAGAAGCTGCACCGGGATCGCATAGACGAGCGGCGTCACCGAAGCAGGCATTTCCGGCAGGATCAGCGTCTCCACCGCCTCGACGGCGGCGGCATCGCGCCCCTTCTCGTCCGTGACGAGGATGATCCGGCCGCCGCGCGCCGCAACTTCCTGCATGTTCGACACGGTCTTGTCGAAGATTCGGTCATAGGGCGCGATCACGACGACCGGCATGTGCTCGTCGATCAGCGCGATCGGGCCATGCTTGAGCTCGCCCGCCGCATAGCCCTCGGCGTGGATGTAGGAAATCTCCTTGAGCTTCAGCGCACCCTCGAGCGCGATCGGGTAATTCGTGCCGCGGCCGAGATAGAGGACGTCGCGGACCTTGGCGATGTCGCGGGCAAGCACCTCGATCTGCGCCTCCAGCCGCAGCGCCTGGCTCATCAGGCGCGGCACCTCGCTGAAGGCGCGGACGAGATTCTCCTCGTCCTTGTCGCTGAGTACGCCGCGCGCCTTGCCGGCCGCGATCGACAGCGACGCCAGTACTGCAAGCTGGCAGGTGAACGCCTTGGTCGAGGCGACGCCGATCTCCGGCCCGGCCAGCGTCGGCAGGACGAAATTCGCTTCCCGTGCGATCGTCGACTCCGGCACGTTGACGATTGCCGCGACCGCTTGCCCTTCGCTCTTGGAATAGCGCAGCGAGGCGAGCGTGTCGGCCGTCTCGCCGGACTGCGAAACGACGATCGAGAGTCCGTTCTTCGAGAGCGGCTGTTCGCGATAGCGGAACTCCGAAGCGATATCGATGTCGACCGGCAGGCGCGCGAAACGCTCGAACCAGTATTTGGCCACGAGCCCGGCATAAAAAGCCGTGCCGCAGGCCGTGATCGATATCCGGTCGAGTTTGCTGAAATCCGCCGTGAAGGTCTCGGGCAGCACGACGCGGCCATTGCCGAAATCGAGATAGTTGGCGAGCGTGTGGCCGACCACCTCCGGCTGCTCGTAGATCTCCTTCGCCATGAAATGGCGGTGATTGCCCTTGTCGACGAGGAGACTGGTGGCGAAGGTCTTGACGATCGGCCGCTCCACCTTGGCTCCAGCCTCGTCATGGATCGTGACACCCTTCCGGTTCATCACCACCCAGTCGCCGTCCTCAAGATAAGTGACCCGGTCGGTGAAGGAAGCCAACGCGATCGCATCGGAGCCGAGGAACATCTCGCCATCCCCGTAGCCGACCGCGAGCGGGCTGCCGCGGCGCGCGCCGATCATCAGGTCATCCTCGCCGTCAAAAATGATTGCCAGCGAGAAAGCACCCTCGAGCCGCCCAAGCGACGCCTTGACCGCCTCGACCGGCGCCAGGCCGCGATCAATCTCGCGCGTGATCAACTGCGCGATGACCTCCGTATCCGTGTCGGTGACGAAGACGGAACCCGACGCCTTGAGCTCGGTCTTCAGTTCCCGGAAATTCTCGATGATGCCGTTATGGACCAGCGCCAGCCGGGCGGTCGCATGCGGATGGGCGTTCTTCTCGGTGGGCGGGCCATGCGTCGCCCAGCGCGTATGGCCGATGCCGGAACGGCCCGAAAGCGGCGTCTTGGCGAGCTTGTCCTCGAGATTGCGGAGTTTGCCTTCGGCCCGCCGCCGGTCGAGATGCCCGTTTTCGAGCGTCGCGACGCCCGCCGAATCATAGCCCCGGTATTCGAGGCGCTTCAGCGCATCGACCAAAAGCGGCGCGACCGGTGTCGAACCCAGAATGCCGATGATGCCGCACATACAACAAGCCTCCACACCCGAATCGAGAGCCGCTCGAGCCAGTGATTTCTATCGATAGAGTCGAATTCTTAGAAATAACGAACTGTAACCATGCTTAATGCGCTGCCGGCCCATCAGGCTTTCTGTTTGGCCTTCAGCGCCCGCAATTCGTCGGCCCATCCCGCCTTCGTGATCTGCCGGCAGCGGCCGATTGCCAGTGCATTGTCCGGCACGTCGGTGGTGATCACGCTGCCGGAGCCGATATAGGCTCCCACCCCGATGGTCAGGGGTGCGACAAGCGAACTGTTCGATCCGACGAAGGCGCCCGCTCCGATCTCGGTGTGATGCTTGGCGAAGCCGTCATAATTGCAGGTGATCGTGCCTGCCCCGATATTCGCCCCGGCGCCGACATGCGCGTCGCCGATATAGGTCAGGTGATTGACCTTGGCGCCCTCGTCCACGGCGGCATTCTTGACCTCGACGAAATTGCCGATATGGGCATTCGGCCCGATATCGGTCCCCGGCCGCAGGCGGGCGAAGGGACCGACGACCGCACCAGTAGCGATCCGGGTGCCCTCGATATGTGAGTTGGCGCGGATGACGACATCGTCGCCAACCGTCACGCCCGGGCCGAAAAAGACATTCGGCTCGACGATCACGTCGCGGCCGAGCTTCGTGTCGTAGCTGAGCCACACCGTCTCGGGGGCGATCAGCGTCACGCCTTCCGACATCGCCACGCGGCGCGCCTGATGCTGGAAGACACGCTCGGCGGCGGCCAGTTCGATCCGCGAATTGACGCCGAGGAACTCGCTCTCGTCGCCTTCGATCGCGACGACTTTCTTCTTCGCCCTGTTGGCGAGTTCGACGAGGTCGGTCAGATAGAATTCGCCCTTCGCATTCCGGTTACCGATTTTCTTGAGGAGCGACGCGGCCGCGCCGCGAAAGCCCATCACACCGGCATTGCAGAAATCGATCTCGCGCTCGGCATCGCTGGCATCCCTCTCCTCGCGGATCGCCAGCAGCCGTCCCTTCTCGGTCAGCAGCCGGCCATAGCCTGTCGGGCTCCCGGTCCTGAAGCCGAGGACGACGACGTCGGCGCCGCGCGTCATGGCGCTGCGCAGGCGCTTCAGCGTCGCTGACGTGAGGAGCGGCGTATCGCCGTAAAGGACGATGACATCGTCGGGCGCCGACTTGAATTCCTTGGCTGCGGCAAGAACGGCATGGGCCGTCCCCAGGCGCTGCGTCTGCTCGTAGGTCGCGGCATCGGGTGCCGCCTCGGCGACGAAGGCCCGCACGCCATCGGCATTCGGGCCGACCACGACCGCGACCCGGTTCGCCCCGGCGCCCTGCGCCGCCGCGATGACATGGCCCAGCATCGGCCGACCGCCGACTTGGTGCATCACCTTCGGCAGGGCGGAACGCATCCGTGTTCCCTCGCCGGCTGCGAGGATGATGGCAAGGCAGCTACGCTTCGGCATGGTGCATCTTTCGATCGTAGGATTCGCGGGTTTTAGCGCGATTTTGCCCGAGTCGATACGACGGACCGGCCGGTTCTGCGGTCAGCCGAGTTGGGCGAGGCCCGGAAACGTGTTCAGGAGCCAGAAGGAGAAGGTCGTCATGTGGCCGGTGACGAACAGGATGCCGGTCGCCACCAGCAACCCGCCCATGACTTTCTCGACGGTCCCGACATGTCTCCGGAAACGCTGCATAAAGCCCATGAACGAGCCCGCAAAGAAGCCGGCAAGGATGAAGGGTAGGCCAAGGCCCAGCGAATAGACGCCGAGCAATAACGCGCCCCGCGCCACCGTCTGTTCGGATCCCGCCACGGCAAGGATCGCCGCCAGCACCGGCCCGATGCAGGGCGTCCAGCCGATCGCAAAGGCGAGCCCCACCAGATAGGCGCCGAACGGCCCGGTCGGCCGGCGGGGACCGTCCAGCCGCGCCTGGCGGTAGAGAAAGCCGATTTTGAAGACGCCGAGGAAATGAAGCCCCATCACGATGATGATGCCGCCGGCGACAATCGACAGCACGTCGAGATGGCTTGCGACCATCCGGCCGACAACCGAGGCCGTCGCACCGAGCAGCACGAAAACCGTCGAGAAGCCGAGGACGAAGGCCAAGGCCGAGAACGCCACGCGGTGGCGGGCGACGCGCTCCGAGCCCTCCCCGGTCAACTGGTCGAGGCTGACGCCGGCGATATAGCAGAGGTAAGGCGGCACCAGCGGCAGCACGCAGGGCGAGACGAAAGACAGGATCCCGGCAACAAGGGCGCCGCCATGGGTAACGTCGATGAGCATTCATTCCTATCCGGCCGCGGGGCGTGCTGCCCGCTCGGCGCATGGTTATAGGGTGAAGCCGGCCTTCGCCACAGTCACCTTTGCGAGATGGAGAGCGGCCGCTCCGACGCGCCTGATGGCGGAAGGTCCCGACGCGGGATGCATCCCGGCATCGCCGATCAAGAGGAAACCCTGCCGCGGAGGATCAACGATCGATGTTTATAAACCTACGGTGAAACTTGCCATTTCCACCTTCATCGATCGGTCAGCATGCGAGAAGCGACGGGTTCGTTACTGTTTGCAGCACATTTATTAAAACTATAGAATTTCTAGGAGGCCGCCCGGTGTTGTGTTGTGTGGAGTATTTCTATGGGCGTGATTACTATTTTATGTCCGCGAACCGGCCGACAAGTCTCGACCGGTGTGGAACTAGACCGGACTGCCTTCAACGCGATGCCCGTCCGGCAGAGCGAAATGCGTTGCTGGGTCTGCGGAGGCGTCCATAGCTGGTCGAAGCGATGGGCGACATTCGCTGCTGTCGCTCCCGACGAAATGGAAATGCACGGCTAATCCGGCTGCGTCACGCTGCCGTGTCGCACTGCTCGTCGCGCTCGCCCGTGTTGTGACGCCCATCACAGCGTCCGCACGGCAAGCGAGGCATTATCCTCTCAGTTCGATGGCGCAAGGCACAACCGAGGCGCCGGTTCTTCACCAAACTTCGAATGGAGGGGTCCATGAGAAAGTTCCTGCCCACAGCATTCCTGGCGTCTTGTGCGCTCAGCCTCGGCCTCACGGCAGGCTCGCTCGCGACGGCCAGCTACAGCCCCGATCCCGAAGCGATCGACACTTCCCATGAATTCGAGACGGTCGAGATGATCGCTCCGGTCATGAGCGACGAACTCTTCGCCGGGCAGACTGCCGGCGCAACCTGCATGGATCATTCCGGCGTCATGCGGCAGATCGCGGCCGACCGGGCGCAGATCGGCGGCGAGGCCGTCGAGCTCTCGGCCGGTCAGGATCAGATTTTCGCCGACGCCTGGCGCCACGAAACCGGAGAAGGGGCGATCGCGATCTCCGGCATCGTCGGCCACGTCTATTTCGACGAAACAGCCACCGAGTGGATGGTCGACGTCACCGAGTTCGATCCTGCCGGCTGCGCCGCCAGCCGGACGATCATTTCGGGCAAGCAGTGGAACCACCTCATCAATGCCGCCGGCACGGTCTAGCCGATCGCCGGCAGCGTCTTTCCGCTCGCGGTTGCGGGCTCTGCCGCGACCAGGACGAAGGCGATGACGCAAGGCGCGGGCCCGTGATTGACCCAATTGTGGATCGTGCCGCGCTGAACCACGCAATCGCCGGCCTTCAACCGGACCTTGGCATCGTCCAGTTACATCTCGATCTCGCCTGAGATAATCACCGCATAATCGATGGAATCGGTCCGGTGGATGCGCTGCGCGACGCCTGCCTCGAACTCGACGACGCGAAAGACCGTGCCCTTCGGATTGACCGTCTTCACCGGAATCCCGGAGAGATCCGCCGAGCCGTCATTGTCCGCCGGAAATTCGCTGGTTTGCCAGAGGACCGTCCCCGACTGACCTTGCCGCCCCGAGACGACAGTGCTGGTCGGGCCGTCGAAAAGTACCACGGCTTTTCCCTTGGCGTCATGCCCGGTCACGACGCGTCGCACTTTGACGGTCACGGATTCCTCCCCTTTTGGCTTGTTTTGTCAGTGCCGGCCCTATCGTGGCGGCTCACCGGTGCCGTGTCGAGTTGGCTCTGCCAAGCAGAGCGCACCCGTTCGAACAACGGGCGCCGACAGACACAGATTTTGGGAAGAAGAATCTCTGGAAGGATGAGGAAGGGCCGGCGCGACAAAGCCTCTGGTCGCTGCATTCCCGTCGGCGCTGCCGCACCGGCCCAAGTGATTATCTTGTTCTTATTATTGTTGAGTCCCGGTTATCGTTTTTCTTGATTGTCCGGGAAGCATTGATACGACAGCTGGAGCGAGCCATCGCCGTGGCAGCTTCTTCGGTCCGGCCGCGATTGAGGCCGGAAAGGGCAACCGGCATACCGACATGCCCTTCAAATCTCATCGGAATTCACTCCTCCCCGACGCCGTTCCTCATCGAATTCCCGCGATCTCCGCCGCGTCTGGAAGCCGCTCGTCAAAGTTGAGCCGCGCCCCGTCTCCCGATGTCGAAACGATCTAAGATCCTGGCGTTTCCAATCCCGAACCGAATAAGCCCCTGGCCCGGGAATTCCCCGGCCAGCATGATCCGCAGGCGATTTTTGTTGTTGTTGACGCTTTCGCGCCACCCGTCGGCCACGATTTATAGTGTCAGGCCCTGTGCATGTAATAAACAGCAATATAACTGTTATGCGACAACCAAAATGAGGCACGCATGCTGCCGCAGATCGACCCCCGCCTGAAGCTCCGCCATTTCGCCCTCGTCGTCGCCATCGACGAATCCGGCTCGCTCCGGAAGGCGGCAAACATGCTGAACATTACCCAGGCGGCGGCATCGAGCCTGCTGCAGGAACTGGAGTTCGTCCTGGGCGCGCCACTCTTCAGCCGCTCGCGCGCCGGCACCCGCCCCACCAATGTCGGTAGCATCCTGATCGAGCGGGCGCGGCCTATCCTCAGTACCATCCGCGCCGCGACGGAAGAACTTCAGCAGGCGAAAGGCGACGCATCGGGCGATGTCTTCGTCGGCATGCTGCCCGTGGCCGCGATGACGATCATGCCGATCGCGATCCGCATCCTGCGTGAACACAAGCCGAAGGTCCGTGTCCACCTGATCGAGGGAACGACGCGACAGCTTCTGGACGCCCTCGTTCGCGGCGATCTCGAACTGATCATTGGCCGTGTGCCGCTATCCCAGATCAGCGGCCTGATCCGCAAGGAGTACCTGCTCAACGAGCCCAATGAGCTGGTCTGCCGTGCCGGTCATCCGCTGACGCGGAAGAAGATCCAGCTCGCCGATCTCGCCGCCGCCGAATGGATCCTGCCGGAGCCCGGCTCATATCTCTGGGACGATATCCGCGCCACCTTCGCCGTCGCCTCGCTCCAACCACCCCAGCCGGTGCTCGTCACCAGCTCGACGGCGTTGCGCCTGGCGCTCTACGAGACCAGCGACATGATCGGCGTGCTGACGCGGCAGACGGCGCGTGTCTACGAAGCCCGCGGCATTCTGAAGATCCTCGATTTCAACATGGTCGTCGAGGAGGCACCGACACTGATCCTGTCGCGTCAGGAAGGCGTCCTTACCCCCGCTGCCACAGCATTTGCCGAGCATGTGCGCGACGCCGCGCAGGTCATGAAATCGGCTGCCTGAGGATTACGCGACGGTAGCGGCGGCGTTATTGCTCGACGACGACCATCGTGTTGCGGAGGCCGGCGCGCTTCGCCATCGAGAACAGCGTCGCGGCATTGGCGCGCGATAGGCGGATGCATCCCGCCGATGCCGGGCTGCCGAGCTTCGACACGCTGTTGGTGCCGTGAACCGCGAAGTTGCCGCTGTAGAAGATCGAATAGGGCATCGGCGCCCCGCCATAACGGCTCGACCGGTGGTGGCGCTTGAACTGCTTGGCGGTCCACGAACCCGTCGGCGTGACCTTCCCGTCCCGAGCCGTCGAAACCGGCCAGAAATACCGGACCTCGCCCCGCTGGATCACCGTCATAGTCTGGGTGGAAAGGCTGACCTTGGCGACCAGCGTCGCTGCCGCAGCCGGGGAAAGGCCGAAGCAGAACAGGCCGACGGCCACACAAAGAGAGGTAAAGCTACGCATCTTGCGCCCCAGTTTTTCCGCCCGGACGAGTCGTCCATCCCGGAAACTATTACAAACCGGCAGATGCTCCGCCAGACCGGCAAGCAAGCCGGAGATGAATTCTTGGTGAGCGTTGCCGTGGGGTCGCAGGCCTATGCGCCAGCCAGCCGCTCGAACAACGCGCCGACCGGCTGTTTTGCCCCGGTCATCACCAGATCGGCAACCGCTGCCGCCTCTTTGTAGCCGCCGAGTTCGAAGGCCGCGTTGAACTTCTCCAGAAGGTCCGCATCAGTCATGGGTCGCGCCTGCGTACCGCGCGCATGGGCCACATGCATCGTCTCGACCCTGCCGCCTTCGAACTCGGCCTCGGCAAAGGCCTCATGCTGCGCCACGCCGTTGACCGAGGTGATCGTCGTCACCGCCATGACCGTCCGGTAGCGCGGATCGCGGACCGCCTCCGCCTCGAAGGCCGCCGGCGTCACATGACCGTCGACCCAGGCAACCGCCGCCTCGTAAAGCAACGAGAATTTCGCCTCGAGTTCGTTGGTTGGGTCGGGGTTTCCCATCAGATGCGTCGATTCCGGCGACACTTTCAGGTCGAGCCGCTTGAGCTTCAGCGGCCCGCCGACCTTGGCTCGGAGGTCACGCACCGCATCGATCATCGCATGCGCGACGAAACCGCAGGGATAAGGCTTGTAGCCGTTTTCGAGAATCGACCATGTCTCGCCGAGCCCCTCTGAGACGATCGCGTGCCGCGGCGCCTCGTCATACATTTCGAGGAACTTGCCCGCGCCGAGAATGTCCTCATTCGACGTGAAGCCGAGCCGGGCGAGATAGGCGCTCTGCAACCCGGACGCACCGGCGCGGCCGAGATTGAGCGATTTCGCCATCGAGCCGAAGGTCGCGATGAGCCCGGAGGCATTGGTGGCCGCTATGCCCATGGCGTGGATGAGCTGCGTCTGGCTGAGCCCCATCAACCGCCCGACGGCCGCCGCCGTTCCGATGCCGCCGACGATGCCGGTGCCCTGCCAGCCGCGCAGGTGGATCGACGGATAGACCGAATGATTCAGGCGCGACTGGATCTCGAAGCCGATCGCATAGGCCGGCAGGATCTGCTCGATCGTCCAGCCTTCGACCTGCCCCGCCGCGACCAGCGGCGGCAGCAGGACCGCGCCGAGATGGGCGCGCGTCGGCAGGATCGTGTCGTCCCAATCGAGCACATGCGCGGTGACGCCGTTCGCCAGCGCCGCATTCAACGCATCGGTGCGCTTGGCGGAGCCGATGATGTGACAGGGCCCGGTGCCGGCGACGGTCGTCACCAGCTCGATGACCTTCTGCGACGCCGGATGCTTGGTGCCGGCAACGCTGACGCCGATCGAATCGAGCATGGCGCGCCGCACGGCATGAGCGACCTCGTCGGGCAGGCGGGTGAGAGCCGGATTGCCGGCAAAGGCGGCGACGGTCGCGGTCAGTGTCGATTGCGTCATGTCTGGCTCATCAATGTCCGAGGCTGTCGAGCAGCCGGCCCCAGCCGCTCACCGATGTCTTGTGATTGGCATCACGGAGCGCCGCCCACAAGCTCGCCGTATGGTTCGTCAGGACCGGCCGGCCGAACTGCTTCTCGAGGTCGCGCACCGCACCGATCGTGATCCAGCGGCCGCCGGGCATGATCACGCCCTCGACCTCCGGCTTCTGGAAGAGCTGCGCCGACAGGTCCATCGCGAGCGCAATGCCGGTTGCGTCGTCGAGCGACGCATTCTCCTGCATGGTCCGGCCGGAATTGGCGATGCCCACCACCTCGATGCCGGCCTCGGCGAGATAGCTCACCAGCCGATCGTTCATCGGCCCTTTCCAGCGCGTTGCCGCCCCGACGCGCTTGAGGCCGAGCTTCTTCACGCCGGCGACGATCGCTTCGAGATCGGTATCGGCGGGGACCTTCCAGCGCTCCTGGAGATCGGCGAGGAGTTGCAGCGTCCGCGGCCGCCCGAGCGCCATCGCCAGCGGCACGCCGGACAGAACGATCCGGTGCGCCCCGCGTTTGATCAGTGCGTCGGCGCGCCGGTCGAGAACCGGCAACTGCTCCTCGACGGCTTCCCTCGTGTAGTCCGATATCTCCAGTCCGGCGGTCATCAGCATGACGCCGGTGGGCGCCATCCGGTAGAACTCGTAAGGCAGCGTGTCGTTGAGCGGATGCGGCGTGACGACGCCGACCCGCAGCCAGGGTTTGAGATCGTCGCTCATCAGAGCTGGACCTTCGGATAGGCGGCGCGGCTGTTCTTGAAGCCCGATGCGGCGAGCGCTTCCGCGATCCGCATCGTCACCGGCAACGGATCGAACACCGGCACGCCAATCTCTTCGGCAAGGTCGGAGGCTTTCAGCGTCAGCGGCACGATGGAATAGCCGAGCGGCAGGATGAGTTCCGCGTCGTTCTCCTTCACCGCCGCCTTGGCCGCGGCCACGAACTTCTCGCGGACCTCGTCCTTGTGGTCCGGCATCTCCATAGGCGGCATGTCGACGTAGCGGTAACTGACCGCCCAGGGCTCCAGATGCCATGCGCGGATCGACTTGCGGAACATCGTGACGAGGTTGCGGCTGTAGGCGATGACGGCGAAGCGTTGGCAAAGGGTCGAGGCCATCACCGTTGCGATACGACCCGGCCCGATCAAGGGGATATCGACCAGATGACGTCCTTCCTCGACGCCGAGGTCGAGTGTGCCCCAGGCAACCACCGCGTCATAGCCGGCCTTCTCGGCGGCGATCGCCGCCTGGCCGGCTGCCGGCACGACAAGGGCACGGTGGAGATCGGTGACCGCCTTGCCGCCGCCCGAGCCCTTGATCTCCGTAAAGCCGAGTTCGACGCCCTGCGAGGTCGAGGCGCGTATGATGTCTTTCCGGCGCTGCAGCGCTTCGGGCGTGTACTCATTGACCAGCACCATGATCTTCAAGGCGAATTCCTCCCCTGGACGACCGTTGTCCGGTCGCGATCTCAAAAACTATTCTTCGAGAATCCGTGCCGGCGACGCCAGCAACCGTCTCTCGCGCCTGAGGCGCAGGATACCCAGCCCGAGGATAACGAGCGACGCAAAAATGATTGTCGCGGCAATCGGCCGGCTGAGAAACAGGACGATGTCGTTGTCGAACAGGTTGAGCCCCTGCCGCAGCGTCCGCTCGAATTCCGACGCCAGGATCGCGGCCAGCGCCGCGGCCGCGACCGAATAGCCGTAGCGCGTCATGAAATAACCGATGACGCCGCAGACGAGGCACACCCAGACATCGAAGATCTGACGCTCGAGCGCAAAGATGCCGAGCATGACGATCGCCAGGCAGAGGATGATGACGACCGACCGGTTCACCGTCGCGACCCGCATCATCGAACGGCTCAGCCACCAGCCGGTGAAGAGGAGGATGATGGTGCCGCCGAGCAGGCCGGCCACTGCCGCGTCGAGAAGCTCCGGGCTGTTCCGCGTCAGCGACGGGCCCGGAACCATGCCCTGCATCGTCAGCGCGCTGAGAAGCAGCACCGCCGTCCCGCTCACCGGCAGGCCAAGGCCGAGCGTCGGGATCAGTTCGCCGGAATTGGCGGCATTCTGCGCGGCCTCGTTGGCGGCGATGCCTTCGATCGAGCCCTTGCCGAATTCTTCCGGCTTCCGCGAGATGACCTTCGCCTGCTGGTAGGAGATCAGCGCCGCCGGCGTCGTGCCGGCGCCCGGCACCGCTCCGATGAACGTGCCGGTCACTGTGCCGATGAACATCGGCGGGATGCAGCGCTTGACCTGTGCCCAAGACGGAAATTTCGCAACAAGGTTGCCCGAGACTTCTGACCACTGGAAGGACTGCCGCGCCTGCCGGAAGAGCTCGCTTACCGCGAGAAGCCCGATCACCACCGGCTCGACATCGAGACCGTTGCGGAGCACGCGCGTACCAAAATCGAAGCGCGGCGACAGCGTCACCGGATCGAGCCCGACGACGCCGATCAGCAGGCCAAAAGTGGCGGCGACGAAGCCCTTCGGGATGCTCTTTCCTGTAAGGCTGATGATCGACACCATGCCGAGCACATAGAGGCTGAAAAGCTCGGGCGCGAGGAAGACATAGGTCAGCCCGGCGAGCGGCACGACCAGCGCGACGAAGAAGAGGATGCTCACCGCCTGCCCGCCCAGCGCCGCCAGATAGGCAATGCCGAGCGCCAGCCCGGTCTCGCCGCGTTTGTGAAGCGCAAATCCGTCCGCGACGGTGAGGATCGTCGCCGGCGAGCCCGGCAGGCCGATCAGGATCGCCGGAATGCTGTTGCCGAACTGGTTGCCGACCGCGATCGAGAGAAGGAAGGCGACGGCGGGCACCGGCCCCATGAAATAGGTGAAGGGCAGCACGAGCCCGTAGGCGACCGTCGCGCCGATTCCCGGCAACGCCCCGACGATGACGCCCAGCATCGTGCCGATGAGCAGTAGCACCCAGACATAAGGATCGGCGAGGACGACAACGCCGCCCGACAGGGACGAAAGAAACTGCTCCACGGCCTACCTCGACAGCCCCAGCGAATGAAACAAATCCCTGAGCGGCCCCAGCGGCAGGTCGACGCGGAGATAGTGGGCGAAGATGATGTAGGTCGCTGCCGTGTAGACGAGCGCGATCACGATGATCGCCAGCCATGACTGCATCCGCATCGCCTTCAGCGCCGCGATCACGAAGAGTGGCGTCGCGATCGGGTAGCCCAGCCGCGGCATCGCCAGCACATAGAGGATCGACGCGACGATGACCGCGAAGGACTGCAAGGCCGAGGCCGGCACGTCGGGCTCGTCCGGCTCGCCTTCCGACTCAACGAAATTCCCGGTCTCGCTTTTCCAGCTACGAAGCCGGCCGAGCACGGTCCAGCTCCCGCCAATCAGGAAGAATATCCCGATCATGTAGGGGAAGGCCCTCGGCCCGATCGCATCGACGACCGGCCCCGTCGGGCGGATACCATGCGCGACGAAGAGCACGCCGAGCCCGGCCAGAAACACCGCGATGCCGATCGCGAGATCAATCCTGCGATCCATCACGGTGCCCTGCCCTTGCCCGACTGCGCCTGACTACTTCTGCTGGTCCCAGTGGATGCCGAGCTTGCGGATCACCGGCTCGGCGATCTCCTTCGCCTTGTCGGCCATGGCGCGGGTCTGGTCGTGGTCGAGCATGACGAGCGCATTGCCCGGCAAACGCGTGCGCGCATCCTTGAAGGCCTGCGTGTCGGAGCCGGCCTTGAAGAGCTCGAACAGCCACTGGCGATGCGTATCCGGGACCGCCTTGTTCACCGCGAAGCCGCGATTCTGCGCCCAGGGCTCGCCCGGCATGCCCATATCCGCCGCCGAGGGGACCTCCGCCCAAGGTGCCGCGGCGCGCTGGTCGCCGGTCACCATCAGGATTTCGATCTTGCCGGCTTCCCAATGGGTCATCGCCGTCTCGACCTGCGTGATGCCGATATCGGCGACGCCGGCGCCGATCGCCGACTGGATCTCGTTGTGGCTGCCACCGACCTTCTTGTCGAACTCCAGCCCCTTGAGCTCCGAATAACGCTCCATCGCCGTGTAGCCGCCGCTACCCGGCGAGCGCGACAGATACTTCACCGTGCCAGGATTGGCCTTCACATATTCGACCATTTTCTCGAAGCTATTGCCCCAGGGTGCGTCCTTCCGCGAGGTCACGACATAGGGCGTCACCTCCGTCACGTTGACGAAGTTGAGGTCGTCCATCGTGACGCTGAGGTCGCGCTCGATCGGAACCGTCAAGAGATCAAGGATCGAGCCCGGCAGCACATAGACGATCGGGAAATAACCCTGGTCGCCATCGGACTGGTCGGCCGACCAGCCAAGCGCTTCCCAGGTCGGATAGGTGCCGACTTCGCCGCGGTCGATGATGTCGATCGCAACCGGCGAGATATCGCGGAGCGCGCTCTGCATGTCGCGGGCGTAGACGCCGTCCGAGCTGCCAGGCTCGTCGAGCACGACCAGCGAGATCGACTGGTTGGGGAACCCGTCCGGCAGCGGCTGCAGCTTGCCGTCGACATATTGCGGGGTCCAGGCTTCCTGCGCCGCGGCGACGCCGGCAGTCGCAAGCGATAGCGCCGCAATGGCGGCGAAGGAACCGGCGATGAAGCCGGCATTGATCCGAGTGGTCATGAGCATCCTCCCAAATGCGCGCCGGTCGTTGCCAGCGCTTTCTTTATTCAGTCGATATGGCCGATCAGAGTCTCCAGATTGCCGCCCAGAATCGCCGCTTTTTCTCGTGCATCGAGGGAGGCGCATCCCTCGATGAAGCCCACCGGATCGGTCGTGCCCATATCCGCCGGATGGTCGCTGCCGAGCAGCACCTGCGACACGCCGACAACGTCGACGACGTGGCGCAGCGCCCGCTCGCTGAAGGTGATCGAGTCGTAGTAGAGCCGCCGGAGCGCGTCGGATGGCAGGGTCGCCGACTCTTCCTTGGCGTCCTCACGCACCTGATGGCCGTAGTCGAACCGCCCGGCGCCGAGCACGGCGAAGCCGCCGGCATGGGCGAAGCTCATCTTCACGGTCGGCAGCTTGTCGAGCACGCCGCTGAAGATCAGTGCCGCGATGGCGAGCGTCGTCTCGAGCGGGTTGCCGACCAGATTTTTCAGATGGTAGCGCCGCATCCGATCGTCCTTCGGCCGGTTGGCCGGATGGAAGAAGACGATCATGTCGTTCGCCTGCGCCGCCTCGAGCACGGGGAAAAACTCGGGCGAGTCCCACCCCTTGGCATTCACATTCGTGCCGACGCCGAAGCCGATGATGCCCTTCTTGCCTGCCATTCGCTCGATCTCGGCGACGGAGGCCTTCGGATCCTGCAGCGGCAGATGCGCCAGCCCGCGAAACCGCTTGGGCGCCGCCGCGATCCACTCGACGAGGTCGTCATTCATTTCGCCGGCAATAATAGCCGCCGCACCTGGCTCGGCGCTGTAGCGCTGCAGGCGCGGCGCGATCGATAGGACCTGCGCATCGAGGCGCATGGCGTCGAGCTCGGCGATCCGCGTCTCCGGCGTTTCCGCCTTCATCGTCCATTCCGGCAGGTCGAAGCTCTTGCCTTCGGCCTCGCCGATCAGCGCGCCGGTCTCGGTGCGCGACATCCGGATGCCGCGAAATTCCTTGCCCGTCGCGGCAGCATTCACCAGCCGTTGCGGGATGAAGTGCCCGTGGAAATCGATATTCATCGGCGTGTTGGCGCTTCCTGTCGTGCGCCGGGTTGCCGGCCGCTTCTTCAATCAGTTGATTGAAAGCTATCACCCGGCGTGCTGCTCTACAATCAACCTGGCTGATAGCGATTATTGATGAGCCGATAGCCCCGAGTTATCGGCGAGCGATCACAAGCTCGAACCAGACGCCGTCCATCACATTGGGCCTCCGCCTTGGCAGGGACCGCATCGGCTTCGCGCATTCGTTGGAGCAGCAGCATGACCAAGCCCGTTTATTTCTGGCGTCGTACTGATGTCGAGGGCTTTGAGCGACTGGAGCTTTCGGTAGAGCCGGAAGGCGTATCCGCGACATCGACGGTGCTGTGCCTCGAGGCCGGCGGCTTTCGCCTTGACCACCACTGGCGACTGGACGCGAATTGGAGCGCGCAGGCCGTGACCGTCGAGCGCTGGAACGCCGAAGGCCATGGACTCCTGCGGCTGGAGCGCTCCGGCAGCAGGTGGCTGGTCGACGGCATCGACCGTCCGGATCTAGAAGGCGCCGAAGAACCCGACCTGTCCGTCACGCCTTTCTGCAACAGCTTTCCGATCCGCAGGACGCCAGACCACGTCGGATCACGCCTCCCCCTCGACACCGCCTTCATCGACGGCCCGGCGCTGACGGTGAAACGATCGAGCCAACGCTACGACCGGCAAGGACCGACAAGGCTGCGCTATGTCGATCTCGGTCTCTCGCGCGGCTTCGAAGCAGATCTGGTGGTGGACGCGGACGGCATCGTCCTGCACTACGAACATCTCTTCGAGCGGCTGACACCGTCCGGCTGACCGTCGCTGCAGCATCCCTGAAAAGACGCTTCTAGTGACGCCTGAAGATCGAGAACGGAGATTTTTTCTTTGTCGCCTCGGGCTCCGGCGCGGTCGGATCGTTTATGCCCGGAACAGGATTGCCCGCAACATAGTCCTCGAATTTCCGCGTCGCACCGATCAGGCCGAACTTTTTGGTTTTGTTGTCGATCGCAATGATGCCGGCAAGCTTGCCGTAGCGCGCATAGAAGACGCCCTTGCGGTCCTTGTCTCGGATAGCGCCCTTAACACCAACCTCGATCGTGTCGCTCTTGAACATCGCGTAGGGAATGAGGAACTGGTCGGGCTTCACCTTGACCGTGGCGGTGCCGCGCACGTCTTTCAGGGTGATGATCTTTTCGAGCCATTTCTGCGTCTTGCGTTCGGACTCGAAGATGGCGACGAGCGGCCTCGTATTGGTCATGCGGACGCCAGTGGAGATATCGAGGGTCATCGGCCGCTTCCACACGACGCTGCCCTTGCCGATATCGAGCCGGCCGCTCCAGTTGCCGTTCGTCGCCGGATCGCCGGCAACGGCCACCCCATCGATGGCAATCGACGAGCCCGAGATGTCGAATGTGCGGTTCTTGGCGGAGCCGCCCTTGATCGCGATATCGGCCGCGACCGTGCCCGAAATTTTCTGCCCGTCGATATCGATGCCGACGCGCGAGGTCTGCATCTTGATCGCCCCCCCGACGGTGTCGTTTCGCAGTTTGACCGCGGCGTTAAAGGTTGCCTTGCCGTTCAGTATCCGGAACGGCGACCCCTTGGGGACATAGACATTGTAGGAGGCCATGTCGGTCACCCTTGCCGACGGGATGTCCAGATCGAGCCAGGTTACCGAACCGCCCTGCTTGAGCGCGACGTCGTCTGACCTGGCCGTCAGGGCGAGGGTCATCTCATCAATGACCGCCTTGACCTCGTCCCGCAGCCGCAGCGAGGCGTTGGCGAGATTGGCGTCGAGGCGAATGTCCGGCTGCTCGCCGCCTTCCTCGACGATCAGGGCGAAACCGCCGCTGCCCTCCGCGACATAGTCTAGAAACTCGACCTTGAAGTCGCGCGGCGACATCTTGACCGTCGAACCCTTGGCCAGCCATCCCGACCGGATGGTGAGGTTCGCCGCGACCTCGGCGGAATTGTAGATCGCGAGTTCATAGGGGTTCTTGAAAAGAAGGTTGACCCAGTTGAGGTCCGAGACGGAGAGGCCCGCCTGCATGCTGCCGTCGGCCGTGGCGAGGAGGCTCTTGAGATCCTTTTCCCGGACGAGGCTCCAGAAGCCGGGTGGCTTGCCCGCCGCATCCACCTCTGCGGGCAGGACGAAGGTACCCTCCCCCTTGTTGACTACGAAACGCGTCCGCCACGGATCGGAGCCACCGCGCTCTGTCGTTACCCGCGAATTGTCCAGTTCCAGATAGGTGCCGGAGATGTCGACTGCGGCAGCATCCGCAGAGGCCGATCCCTTCGCCTTGATGCCTATCGCCAGATCGGTCTCGAAGGCGTCGTCCTTGAACTGGATCTGCGCATTCTGCGAGCTGAGCAGCATATCGAGATCGACCGCCGCCGCCGATATCTCGGCGCGTCCTTCGAGCGAACCGGCACCACCGAGGAGCTGGAGATTCCACTTGTCCTGTATGTAGCGCTGGTAGACGGAGAGATCCGGAACCGTCACCTTCGGCAGCGTCGCGGCAATCCGCCGGGGCACGCTTTCGTCCTTGCCGCCGGGCAGTATCCGCGTCGTCCGCTCGACGCCGATATCAAGATCGGCGCCCGAAAACAGCGTCTCTTGCGCCGGTTCGTGAACGACCTTGAGCGTCTTGAAGCGAAAGTCGGCCTTGAGCGTATCGCCGGCGGCGGCATCGACCGTAATGCCGACATCGCCGGCGCCGGCCGCCGAATAGGGCGCCTGGTCGACGCGCAACGCGTCCGCGGCGATCGACAGCTTCGTGCCGGAAACGAGGTCGCCTTTGGCGTAGGAGATGTGGCCGTCGAGCGCCCCCTTTCCGCCGACGACCATGCCGCTGACGACGCGCAGGAAGGAATCCATGAAATCCAGATTCGCGATCGGCAGGTCGATGTCGGCCTCGGTGGTCAGGAAAGCGAGAGCCTTCAATCCGCGATGTTCCTGCGGGAGGAACGTCGCAAGATCGAAAGTGCCCTTGATCGCACCGGTCTGCGACAGTTGCTCGCCATTGACGCTCAGGGACTTGATCGCCGCATCGAGGCTGCCACCGCTGATGGTCAGCGGACCGTGACGCCCCTGATGGGCGATCGTCGCCCTCCCCATGCCGGCAAGCGTCGCCCTCGTTTGCCAAATCCAGACGTCGTTCTGCCCGCCGATCCGGTCGATATCGAAGACGAGCTTCCAGCCCGGCGTCTGCTCGACTGCCGTCGTCTCCGCGGCGAGGCTCGGGTCGCGTCCATCGATCTCCGGATAATAGCGGGCCGCTAGCGGGTCACGGGCGGGACTTGGCCGCGGCCTGACACGGACATCGATGTCGGCCGTTTCGAGATTGTAGAGATGAAAAGTCTTCGCGAAGAGCGGCGCGATGGCGAGCGACGCGCTTATCTCGGGCGCAGCGATTTGCCATTGCTGCGACCTTGTCTGCCCGTTCGCCGCGAAGCGGGTCGCGTGAATCCGGAACGGGTGCCAGCTCCACGCCCTGTCCCATCGGTAGACATATCGGTCGGGATGGAGGCTGTTGAGGTAATCCTGGGTCGCCGGGAGGTTCAGCCCGACATTGACGACGGCGAGGTAGAGAACCTCGACGAACGCCAGGAGCGCGACGACACGGATAATCGCCCGTTTCATGCGAGCCTCGCCGCAGCGTCGAAGGCAGCCAGCAACGGGAAGGCCCGCGCCAGGCGAGGGTCATGCTTTCCAGAAATGTTTCGTGTCTCCCCGATCTCGCAGAAACGTCTCACGTGAACTGTTACCCGCTTATCCGGTTCCGGTATTGCCGACATTGCAGGATTGGTAACCGGTTGATTTCAAAGCGATCGGGCCCGAAGCCATGACTGCCTTTTGAAGCGTAGCAGTGGAACCTTTCGCGCCGCTGTCAAATGACAGCCGTAGTGCTCGCCTGTCCGGCCATAATACAGCGCAAGATCAAGGAGTCGTGTGGAGTTTGAGGGAGGAATCCAGACGGTTGGGCCGCCAGCGCCTGGCACTCGCCGCCCCGCGGCCGCGCTGGGCAAGTTGAGCCTTTGCAACCGCCCAGAGCATTCGTAGAATGGCCGACCAAATGAAGAAACCAGCGGCAATGATCTGGATCATCGCAGGGGCTGGTTCTGCTGCTCATCGCGTTATTCATGTCGTTTGTGGCTTCCACGGAGGAAGCGTGAGCGCCGTGACGGGCACCGAAACGATTGCTTTTGCGGCGCCCGTCACAACGGCTGGCGGCTGAGAAACGTCGTGAATTAGCCCGTGTCGGCCTGTCGACCTAAACTGCCACCCACGGCTTCCGTCAGCTCGCCTTCTTAGTAACCAGCGTCAACGCGCCGTCCCCAGCCACATTGGCGGCGATTACGTTCGCCGACGTCAGGCCCTTAGCCTCTAGGGCCGACTTGATCTGCGGCATGGTGTCGAGCGACTGTCGCAGCGCCTTTATGTCGGCCTCGCTCGTTTGTGCCACCACCGAGTCGACCCGTGTTTGGGTGGCCTCGGGCAACTGCTCGATGTCGACGATTGTGACGCTCTTGATGGTGGCAGCGGGAGCCGAAGCTTCCGGCGCGGTAGGAGCAGGTGCCGTAGACGGCGGCTGCACCGGCGGCTCGTGCTGCGCAGTGGCGGCGGTAGTGAGTATGAGCACAGCGCCAGTGGCCAAGATCATAATTCTGCGCATGGATTTTCCTTTCCAACGTTCGGAGAGACTGGCTTAGGTGATACGTGGAATCGGGCCAGAAACCGCCGACGATGGGTTTATTCGGGGGCTATATGGCGTCCAAGATGTGCGTTCGGGTCAACCGCTGGCAGTCCCTGGAAATTTGAAAAGCGTGTGGATCGCTGCGAGGCGCTCATGGCCTCTGGCGAGGCTCCAAAACCGACCGCGCCAGTGGGCATTTTCTTCGGGTCACTACCGCAAACTATTGCAAAACCGGCCAACGATTTCCGGAACGAAACGCGGCCTGAAAGCCCCCGGAATGGTACGGACAGTGATCAAACGCCCCCCAAAAAAGCCCCCAAAATGGGGTGTTGGCAGAGGCGAGATCAGCAAGTCCTTGATTTTCATGGTGAGCGCGATGGGGCTCGAACCCATGACCTGCTGATTAAAAGTGAGCATCAGCACGATTTTCGCGGCCGTTGGCATCGCCCTTGCAAGGCGAGCGTTTCTGCCGCGAACCGCGTCAAATCCCCACAAAATCCGTGCCTTTGCGCTTGACGCGCTCATTTTGGCGTCCCATACCTTGCTGAGAAGTGGCCCACGGTAGGGGCCTCCCCGAACGTCCGCGAATGTCCCCAGCGCGTCCCATGGGCGTCCCATAGCGGGGGTTGAGAGGCGACAAGATGGCACAGCGGGTGAAGCTGACGCGACGGGTGATCGACCGCCTCGCGCCCGTCACCAAGGAAACTTGGCTGATGGACAGCGAGGTGATCGGCTTCGGCATCAGGCAGCGCCCGAACGCTGGGCCGGTCTACTCGATGCGTTGGAAGGACAAGAACAGCCGCGACCGAAAGATGAAGATCGGGCCGGTTGCCGGCGTGGAGTTGGAGGCTGCGCGGAACATCGCACGGCAGCGCCTCGGCGAGATCGCCCTCGGTGACAACCCGATTGAGAAGCGGCGAGCGGAACGCTTCTACCACCAGACCGTCTCGGACCTTGTTGAGCGTGTCATCGAAGAGATGGCCAGCACTCGCGCCCCTCACTACGTTGCGAACTTCAAGCAGCAGATGCGCGACTATGTCGAGCCGACCATCGGGGCCACCCTCGTCCGCGACGTGACGGCATCCGAGATCGACCGCATACTTGGCAAAGTGCGGGACCGTCCCGCCCTCCACAACCGCATCCGCGCTGGCCTGTCGAAGCTGATGAACAAAGCCATCCGGTGGGGCTACCGTCCCAACAACCCCGTCTTTGGAACTGAACTGCGCCCCGAGGCCCATCGAACGCGCCTGATCGACGACGCTGAAATGGCCTCACTGCTCGACACGCTCACGAAACATCCCGGCCCGTCGAGTGACGCCATGCGCCTGTTGTTCTCGACCGGGGCGCGTCCTCAAGAACTGTTGGCCGCACGCTGGCATGACTTCGATCTGGTCGCTGGCGTGTGGTCGCGGCCGGCACAGACGGTCAAGCAGCGGCGCACTCTAACTGTCACTCTCGACTACGCTGCGGTGGCGATCCTGAAGCGGATGAGCGAAGCCGCTCATGGCGCTGCACCGGAGAGCTTCATTTTCCCCAGCCACGGGGTGACGGGCCATCTGACGACCATCCGCAACCACGCCCGCAAGATGTTCGCCGAAGCAGGGATCAAGGATGCTCGGCCCTACGATCTGCGGAAGGCCTTCGCCTCTCGCTTGGTCGCGGCCGGCAACAACCTCGCCGCCGTCATGAGCCTGACCGGGCACACGCAAGTCGCCATCCTCCTGAAGCATTACGCGCACGTCATGCCCGGCGGTCAGCGCGCCGCCTTGGACAGCATCTTCGGTAAGTTGACGCCCCCAGCCGGGACAAAGGTCTAGGCCTCAAGGCCCCCTCGCCCCGGCCAGAAAAGCCAAACACTTCACTCGCTTCCTGAGGTCACTTGGTATCAAGAAAAAGACCAACGCCTTCCACTCATTCCGGCACTCCTTTGAGGACGCGTGCCGGGAAGCTCGTGTGCAGAAGGAAGTGATGGATGCAATTCAAGGGCATGGGGAAGAGGGTATGTCGGCACGGTACGGCAAGGGCCATGTACTGCGAACACTAAACGAAGCGATGCTGACTATCGGCTACGAGGAGTTGGACCTGAGCGGACTGATACGTTCCTGACCATCACTATCGCGCAGCGAAAATCTGTCCCGGTAGGCGCATGTCTGCCGCAGACGCTTGCGGATTACTCCATGTCGGGCACGTCGCCGAACTTCGCCAGCAAGACCGGGGGTCCATAGTCGCCCACATCGGGCGCCGCATCGCGAGGGTGCCGTCGCGAAGTTGGTTGGAATTGAGGGTGGCGTAGTCTCCGGGTGCTTTAACCCGAACGAGTCCAGCGTTGACGCGCCGGACAGGAGACCACGCCATGACGAGCACTACCACGAAGCCCGAAGCCGTTCAGCCTGATACCGA